>PXAT01000144.1 GCA_003565775.1 Ectothiorhodospiraceae bacterium
CTCAGCGAACCGGCATCGGTGCTGGTCGATTCCATGTAAATCATGTCATCGACGCCATTGATCTCCTGTTCCAGCGGCGCCGCGACGGACTCGGCGATCACCTCGGAACTGGCACCGGGATAATTCGCCTCGACAACGATTTCCGGCGGCACCACGTCCGGGTACTGCTCGATGGGCAGGACCTGCAGCGCCGCGCCACCTGCCAGCAAGATGATGAAAGAGATGACCGCGGCGAAGATCGGCCGATCAATGAAGAAACGCAGCATCTCAGTCGGCCTCCCGAACCCGGACCGAGGCGCCGTCCGAGAGAGCGACCTGCCCGTCCACGACCAGGCGGTCGCCGTCGTCCAGTCCGGCAAGCACGAGCTGCCGCCCTTCTCTCACAGGTCCCAGTTCAACACTGACCTGACGCGCCTTGTCGTCGTCATCGATCAGGAATACGGCAGGGCCGTCGGGACCCTCCCCGACTGCCTCCGGCGGAATCAGGTAGACGTCGTCGAGCCGCTCCAGAAGCAGGCGTACGCGCACGAACTGGCCCGGAATCAGAATGCTGTCCGCATTCGGTAGCACGGCACGGGACTGCACACTGCCGGTGCGGGCATCAATAGTGCTGTCGGTGAAGTCGACGGTGCCCGGCTCGTCATACCAGCTCCCGTCCGGCAGGCGGATGCGGGCGCTGTATTCGTGCTCGCCGGCACCGTCCATGGCGCGCCGTGCGACCCGTTGCACGGCGGCATCGTTCTCCGGCAGGGAGAAGCGCACGTGCACCGGATCATGTTGCGTGACACGGGTAAGCAACGCGTTGCGATCTACCAGACTGCCCTCGGGCACGGTCTCCATGCCGGTGATACCGGTGACCGGGGCGGCGACTTCCGTATACCGGAGATTGCGCTGGGCGTCGGCCACCGCGGCCTCGCGCATGGCCAGCCGGGCGCGGGTCAGATCGCGATTGATTTCGGCCTCGTCCCGCTGACGCTGGCTGACGGCATCCTGCTCGAAAAGGCGGGAGATGCGCTGCCACTCGCGGTTGGCCAGTTCCAGGTTTGCCGCCGCATCGTCACGCTCGAAACGCGCGCTGCGCAATGCGATCTCGAACGGCTCCGGGTCGATGCGAAACAGCGGATCACCCTGCTCCACGCGCTGACCCTCCCGGTACAGCCGTTCTTCAAGAATGCCCTCGACCCGCGCGCGCACCTCCACTTCCCGGGCGCCACGCACCCGGCCGGCGTAGTCGCTTTCCACATCGACGGATTCTGCGGCCAGCTCCAGCACAGCCACGGCGACCGCCCGCTCCTCCGCCTCTGGCCCGCCCGGCGTGTCGTCATCCTCGCCATTCATGCAGGCGCTGAGTGCCATGAAAGCGGTTAAAGCCATGCCTGAAACGACGGCGCGCTTCCAGATGGTCCTGCTGTGTGCCGGATATTTCATGAGTGCCCTGTTCCGTTCCGTTGTTCTTGGCCGCACCGGGTGCCCGTCAGGTGTCACCGCGGAGAATGCCGTGCAGCATGATCTCGAACAGCTCCTCGAAGCCGTCCTCCAGCGAGCCCGTCTGGGGTTCTGCCGTCCGCGTCAGGATGAATCCGTAGAGCATGCGGCTGACCAGTCGATTGGCAGCCTCGGCATCGTTGATTCGCAGGCGTCCGTCCCCCATCAATTGGCGCCACAGGGCCAACCAGTGCTCCCGGTGCTCGTCCACATAGGGGAAATACAGCGACGTCTCCTGATCGCGGAATTCGGCGCGTTCCTGGATGAACAGTTCAATGGTCTCGGGATGAGCGTCGAAGAACGCGAGATATGCGCGAGTGGCAGTTCGGAAGCGTTGCATCGGTTCGACCACATAATCCGACGCGGCCCGCACGTGATCTCGCAGCTGGTCCAGACAATGGCGCAATGCTGCGTGAAACAGGGCTTCCTTGCTGGTGAAGTATCGATAGACCGTGCCTTTCCCGACACCGGCGGTGTCTGCAATCAGCTGGACATCGACTCCCCGATAACCATGCGCAGCAAAGCAGCTGGCGGCGGCCGCCAGAATCTCCGATTCGCGCACGGACGCGGATTTATGGACCCTCTTGCCCTCCGATCCCATGCTGGCCTCCCATGACGGACGGACTGGTCCGTCCGTCTCCGGGCGCAGGATAGAACGCGGGCTGACAGAGATCAACCGGCTGAAGGGATTGCCTGATGCGTGACGTCAGCTGCGCAGGAATACGCGTTCCGGGCCGACACGCGGGGCTTGCCGACCCGGCACAGACCGGCGGCAGGAAGCCGGGTTACTGGTGTTCGAACCGGACGACCTCCCCAAGGGCACGCCGCCGGGAGGAAGGCATCGCCGCAGCAAACCCCAGGCGAATGAGCAGTACGGGGCGCCCTTTCAAGGCGAACGCACTCCGGAAACCTTCCCGTGCACTTTCCACCTCGCAGGGCATATTCGAGTGCGCGTGCTTCAGGCCTGCGTCGGTCGCCCGGAGCGCCACTCTCTGGAAACTTCGTCCCGCTCGAACCCACGCCTCGGGCCTGTCCTCGGTGACGCTGAAAATCATCACGCCCGATGATGAGCACACCTGCGCCGCAGTTCGAGTGGCCTCGCGTCCCGGTTTTACGGCAAACCGCATGACCATCTGGCCGAGCCAGCGTGGCACGTTCGGCAGACCCATTACCGGAGCGGCGAGACCATCGCGCCGCAGGTCCGCTTCCCTGCGAGAAAACCGGATCCACTCGATCAGTTCTGTGACAAAAGCCGGATCCTCCCACTGAGACCGGCAGGCGGCCTGCACATGATCGGCGACGGCTTCGACTTCCTCCCGGTCGACGATCATTCTGGTCGTCACCAAACAATCCTCCGCAATTGCCTGGAGTGCCGCGCATGTCGCTTCTGGAAGCGGGCGTCCGTCGAAGGTCCGACGGGTCGACTGACGTTCGGGAATGGCCTTGAAAAGCCTTGCGTTGGCCTGAGCTTTCGGGCCGTCCCGGTCTGCGTCTGATCGTCTCAGGGTGATCCTGACGCAGCCGCCCTGTGCGTCATCGGAGAAAGGCGAAACCGTAACGTCGAGCCCGTTATGTTCAGCTGCAACGACCAGGTTTTCGAGCGCACACCCCAAACTGACGAAGAGCGCGTGATGATCCGGATCGACGACAGGCAGGGCCCGGGCGAAATCGGGGCGAATACGGATCTCCCCGGATCGGACAGTGAAAATCCAGGGCTGTGTATTGTGACTCGACGGAGCCATAACGGCGTGTCGGATGCAGTCAACCAGTAGATCCTGATTCGTCATGGTGTTCCGTTCCCAGGCAGCCTTTTCATCCCCGGGACACGCCGCCCTCCCCCGGCTCGATCACGTCATGGAGACGCTCGCCGCGGTCCGTTCGCCGCCACACCTGGCGGTGGGGAGCAACGCGCTCAGTCATCGCGAACTCTGGCTCCATCGGACACCCGACCTCCGGGGTGTGTGATCACGCGATCGCCCGCTCTCAGACCATCTCGAATCTCCGTCGTCAGCCCGCTGCGCCTGCCGGGCTCAACGGCTGTCCGGTGCGCGCGCCCGGCCTCGATCAGGTACACCGACCACTGGTCGTCACTCCGGAAGAGAGCGCTGGTGGGTGCCTGCAGCACGTCATCGCCCTGCCAGAGAACGAATCGCGCCTCCACGCGGTAGCCGTCACCGAGCGCCTGCCACTGCTGCCGCGGTGAGGTGATGCCGACCCGGATCGGGACACGCTGTTCATCCACACCCAGGGCGGATATTCGCAGAAAACCACCCGGCTCCACGCGCAGCACTTCACCCTCGAGGACGTGATCACCACCCCAGCGCTCAAGTATGACCGGCATCCCCTGGCGGACGCGCACCGCGTCCATGGACAGCAGATCCACCTGGACCTCTAGCGTGGACAGATCGCCAATATCCAGAACCGGCTCGCCGGCGCTGACCGGACCTTCACTGTATCGGTGGCGACGGGTCACCACGCCGTCGACGGGCGCGCGCACTTCCATGCTCGGCTGATTGCCGGGTGCCCGTTTTCCATCCGCCACTTCCAGCACGGCGCGAGAGGCCTCGAGTTCGAAGCGGGCGACTTCCAGTGCGTGTCGGGCAGCGCGTTCTGCAATACGAGTCGATTCCCGATGCGTCCGGATATGCTCCATCCGATCCGCCGATATCAGCTCTTCGTCATACAGCCGGGAGTAGCGCTGCTCTTCGGAACGGGCGAGCCGGTGCTGGACCTCTCGCGCTTCCAGCTCTGCCTCGGCGGCCTCGAGCCGCGCCCGGGCGGCCGCAACCATCTCGCTGGCCTGAGTGCGGGTGCGGGCGTCGAGCGGCGGAACCGGTGGGGACTCCAGGGTAAACACCACCTCGTCCGCCTTCACCGCGTCACCTGGCTCCAGCGCAACCCGCCGGAGATAGCCGGAGACCGGTGCCGACACGGTATGCGGGTTGGGCAGTCGCGTCCGACCTTCGTCCTCCACGGTTTCAGCAAAATAGCCCCGCTCCACCGTGGCTACGCTCACCGGGACAGGTGACGGCCGCAGCACCAGCGCCAGTAATCCGACTATCGCCAGGGCAAGAAGAACAAGGATGATTTTCTTGCGCATTGTCATCGACTACTCGACCGTCTTCAGTGCGGAAACCATATCCAGCCCCCGCAGCCGGCGCAGGATCAGCAGGACCGAGAGAGCCGTTGCCACCAGTACCCCGGCGGCGCCAAAGGCGTAAGTCCGAGGGGTGATCACGAACGGCACACGGAACAACTCCGTGCTCATGGCTTCGCTCAGCGCAAGCGCGAACCCGGTGCCCAGCAGCCAGCCCAGAGGGATTGCGAGCAAGGTCAGTGCAGCGATCTCGCCCAGCAGGATCCACCCCACCTCGCCCCTCGTGTAACCGAGCACCCGCAGGGTTGCGAGCTCCCGGGCGCGCTCGGCAAAGGCGATCCGGGCATTGTTGTACGCCACGGCAAAGGTAATCGACCCCGCCAGAAGAAGCAGCACGCCCATCATCACCAGCACCGTGTCATCGATGTAGTCACGGATCGCGGCCTCCGCCTCGCCGATCAGACCGATGCTGGCAATCCTGGGGGCATCCCACAACGCATCATAGAGTTCCGCGTGCCGGCTCTCGTCGGTCAGCAACCAGACGCCGGAAATCGCGGGGCCTTCGCGCATCAGGTTGTTCAGGGCCCGGCGTTCCATGTACGCACTCACCCCCACCGGCTCGCTCACGGTGGCGGCAAGCGCCACCTCAAGCGTACGCCGATGGCCTTCCATGACCTCCACCCGCACCGTCCCACCGGGCCGGACTCCCAGATAGTCCGCCAGGTAATCGGTGAGCACCAGACCCTCGCGGGGCAGACGCTGCCGTTGCCCGCGGGTGTCGATGAGCCGGCGCAGTTGCGGCTCGGCATCCATCCCGAGGATGGTGGTCCGGTAGTCCCGGCCGTCGTTGGCCAGACGCACCGGCACGCTGCGGAAGCCCTCCACGAAGTGCACTCCCGGCTTGTGCAGGAGTCCGGCCACGGCATGGGCCGAAGTCGGCTCGCTGAAGTACAGGCTGACGTCCATGGTATGCATCAGCCGGTACTGCTTATCGAGCATGTCATCCACCGCACCGAACTGGTAGCTGCCCACCAGCAGCAGCGCGCCCGACAGGCCGACGCCCAGTACCGAGAGTCCGGATTTCATGCGGTGACGGAGAAGATTGCGCACAATGATGCGGGTCGGCTGATCCAGAAACCGCCCCAGCCGGGAGCGCTCCAGCCAGCCCTGGCGGAACGTCTCCGGCGCAGGCGGTCGCATGGCCTCCGCCGGTGGCAGGCTCACCGCCCCGCGCACGGCATGGAAGGTACCGAGAGCCGCAGCACCGGAGGCCACGGCCACCGCCAGCAGCAGCACCTGGGGCTGTAACCGGAAGCTGATGGCCGGGAAGCGGAAGTATTCCATGTACACCGCAGCCAGGGCATCCGCCGCCCAGGCGCCCAATCCCACCCCCGCGACCAGCCCGATCAGCACGATCAATCCGGTCAGCAGCCCGTAATGCACTGCCATGTCGCCATTGCTGTAGCCGAAGGCCTTGAGCACGGCAACCTGCTGCCGCTGGGTCCGCACGATCCGTCCCATGAGCACGTTCAGCAGAAACGCCGCGACTCCCAAGAACAGGGTCGGCAGGAAGATGGCCATGACCCGGAGCTGGTCCAGTTCCATGGAAAGAAACTGGTGCGAGGCCTGATCATCCCGGTCATGGGCGCCGGTGCCGCCGTAACGGGTCAGCAGAGCGTCCACTGCATCGATCACGGACGCCGCATCCGCTTCCTCCTGCAGGGAGATCACCGCATTGTTGAAGGCGCCGTCCATGCCGAACGCGTTGGCGAGTGCCCTGCGATTCATCCAGAGAACCCCGAAACGCTCGTAGTCCGGCAACAGATCCGCCGGCCCGATCTGATAGACGAACTCCGGCGACAGCGCCACGCCGCTGACGGTCATGGTCGTCAGACGGCCGCGAATGATGGCGGTCAGCGTATCTCCGGGACGCAGGTCATGCGCTTCCGAGAACGGCTCGCTGATCAGCATCTGATCGTCGCGACCCGGCTCCGGCAGGCTGCCCTCCCGCAGGTGCAGCTGGTTCAGGGTTGGCTGACGGCCATCGGGAATGGACAGCAGTTTCCCGCGTATCGGGTCCGGGTAACCCGGAACTTCAACGCGTACCGGTGCGCTCACGCGGGTTTCCACGTGATCCACACCCGGGATCTCGCGTAATCGCTCCGCCAGTCCCTCCGGGGCCCGCTTGAGGTCGACGAACACGTCGGCAAAGCGGTAGTCCCCGTAGAAGCGGTCCTGGGTGAGGCTGATGGCGTCCAGGGTAGTGACGGCGATGATGAGCGTCATCACCCCGGCGGCCAGCACCACCGCAATCGCGGTAACCTGGCCCTTGAGGGAGATGAGGTCTCGCAGGAGTTTGCGGTGGATGATCCGCATGCCGGCGACCTACCAGCTCAGTTCGGCCGGGGATTTGCGGTGCGCGTTCACATGCACGTCGCTGACTCGACCGTCACTCAACCGCACCACCCGATCCGCCATTTCGGCGATCACCACGTTGTGGGTGATTACCGCCGTGGTGGTATGCAGTTCGCGATTGACGTGAGCGATGGCCTCCAGGACCTTAATGCCGGTGCGGGAATCCAGCGCGCCGGTGGGCTCGTCGCACAGCAGCACCGCGGGGCGCTTGGCGATGGCCCGGGCGATGGCAACGCGTTGCTGTTCGCCGCCGGACAGTTGCGACGGAAAATGATCCAGGCGCTCGCTCATCCCCACCAGCTCCAGAGCGTCCTCCGGACGCATGGGGTTACGACTGATTTCCGTGACGATCGCCACGTTCTCCCGGGCCGTCAGGCTGGAGATGAGGTTGTAGAACTGGAAGACGAAACCGACATGATCGCGCCGATACGCGGTCAGCATCCGGTCACTGCCAGAGGCCAGATCCTGGTCGCCATAGCGCACCTGACCGTCCGTGGCGCTGTCGAGGCCACCCAGAATGTTCAGCAGGGTCGACTTCCCCGACCCGGATGCGCCGAGCATGACCGTGAGTTCGCCAGCGTAGAGTTCCAGGTCCACACCGCGCAGGGCATGGATGATCATCTCGCCCGTTCGGTAGACCTTGGTCACACCTTGCGTGGCGAAGACGACTTGACGGGATGGCATGTTGGCGTGCGGCATGGCGTCTCAGCGGCTATCTCACCCTGCACCTTAGCAACCCGCATCGCCCCCCGGTTGATGCACGTCAACGGTCTGACGATTTCGGGGAAGTCGGGATCCCGGAGGCACGCGATCCCGCTCTGTTCACGGCACTGACATTGCCCGGAATGAGGAAACGTCGGGCCAGTTTCTGATCAACGGTGACCGCTTTGTTCGGTAACGCACATAGTCGGATTATCTTACACAGTAGGCTTGGCTGGTAAGAAAGATACATGGTTGGAGACATCCATGATTCCGCCGGACAACTCGCGATACAACCGCCTGCTGGCAGCCCTCCCGGATGACGCCTGGGATCGGCTCGCGCCCCACCTGGAACTGGTCGACATGCCGGTCGGCCAGGCGCTCTACGAGGCGGAATCACCCCTGTCGCATGTCTATTTCCCAACCACCTCGGTGGTCACGCTGCTGTACGTCATGGAAGACGGTAACGCGGCCGAAATCGGGATCGCAGGGCTTGAGGGCATGGTCGGGGTCGCCCTGCTGATGGGTGGCGAATCAACGCCGAGCGGCGCCCTGGTTCAGCGTGCCGGCCAGGCCTTTCAATTGCGACGCAAGTTCATCAAGGAGGAATTTGACCGCGCAGGGCCAACGCAGCGGCTCATGCTGCGCTACATGCAGGCGCTGATCACGCAGATGTCGCAGACCGCGGTCTGTAATCGCCATCACACGATCGATCAGCAGCTCTCGCGCTGGCTCCTGATGAGCCTCGACCGACTGCCCTCGAACGAACCTCTGATGAGCCAGGATCTGGTTTCCGGCATGTGCGGCACACGTCGTGAGGGCCTGACGGAATGCGAGCAAAAGCTGCAGAGACAGGGGCTGATTACCTCCTATACCGATGGCCGGATCATGGTGATCGACCGTTCGAGACTGGAAGCTCGTGCCTGCGAATGCTATGCCATCGTGAGCGCGGAATTCGAGCGCCTTCTGCCCGGAGGCAAAGCAACGTAGGAACCAAATGAGTATGCCAGGCGTACATGCTCGATATAGGGAGCAGTAAGCGCAGGAAAGGGAATGGCGCTCAGCGACAAACCTCGCATCCTCGAAGCGGCCATTGAGCAGTCCGACGATGCGGTGGCCACTACCACCGCCGAACTGGACCCGCCGAGTCCGGTTTTCGTACACGTCGATGATGCCTTCACTCGCATGACGGGCTATCCACGCGAGGAACTTCTCGGTGCCACGCCCCGCATGCTGCAGCGCCCGGCGACCGATCGCGGAGTCCTGGATCGGCTCATGACGAACTTGCGTGTGGGACGACTGACTGAAAACAGGCGCGACGTCTCACGAAATGCGAGCAGCAACCTGCCCCACGCGCGTCTTCAAGACTGCCTGGATACCGGTTATTTTTCTCGTAACCGGTCCTGCCGTGGCGTTCGCCCCCAGGAGACGGGACTGTTCGGGCTGCCCCATCACACAATGGTTACGCAGGAGAGTTGCATGAACGCAGAACGCGCGAACATCTTCGTCGTCGGGCTTGCCCCCTTAAACCGGCAACTGCTGCGTAATACGCGCAACGGGGACAACGATCCCTTCCACGAGTTACTGAATCATGACGAGATCGCAGGTGCGCGCCGCTTCGACATGACCGAAGCACATACGGTACTCACTTCATCCGGGACGGAGTTTCACATCACCGCTGATCCGCATGCCCATGAGGGGGACAGACGGGTGTTCTGCCGCAGTTGGGGTGTGACCATCCCGAGCGACGTCGTCTGAACCGGAACGAGTCCGGTGCAGCCGTGGGCATCATGACCCAGTCCAGGTCGGTGCGCCGCCAGTCCGGCGCGAGGGGCGGTCGAACACGCGCTTTCGTGTCACGCGTGGAGGCGGCGACAGAGCCGGGACGCGATCGCTATCTGGACCTCGTGCGCGTGGCGGCGATCCTGATGGTGATTCTTGGTCACTGGCTCGTGCGGGTGGTGGTCGCGCCCGAGGGCGAACCGCAAACGGGTTACCTGCTGGCGCTGGAACCGGGCTGGCAGTGGGCGACGTTGCTCTGGCAGGTGATGCCGCTGATCTTCCTGGTCGCTGGCGCGCTCAACGCCGTAAGCTGGCGCAGGGCGAGATCCGACGGGGTGGCTCCGGCCGATTGGATCCGGCGGCGAGCGCGGCGGCTGTTACGTCCGACGGTCCCGCTGCTACTGGTCGTGGTATCGGCCTGGCTGGCGGTGGATCTGCTGATACCGGGGATGCTGCTGGTCGAGCCCGGCGTGGCACTGATCCCCTTGTGGTTTGTCGCCGCCTATCTGGTGGTCCTGGCCCTGACACCGGCAACACTGGACCTGCATGAGCGCGGGTGGAGCCTGCCCGCCATCGTGGCGGCGGTGATGGCGGCAGGAATCCTGGATGCACTGCAACTGACCGGGAGAGGCCCGGTGCTGGGCACGCAGCCGCTGGTGGCGCTACCGAATTTCCTGCTGATCTGGACCGCGATCCATCAGTTGGGGCATTTGTGGGCCGACAGGCAATTGCCGATGCGACCGGCTGGCCAGATGCTGCTGGTGGCTTTTGGCGCGGTGGCACTGGCGATTCTGATCGGCATGGCGGGCTGGCCCCTGTCCATGGTCCCGGTCGAGGGCGTGCCGGAACCTGATAATGCGGCGCCGCCCACGGTGGCGCTGTTCGCCCTGGCTTTGGTACAGATCGGAGTTGTGCTGCTGGCGCGGGAACCGCTGCGCCGGGCGCTGGAGCAACCAGTGATGTGGGCAGTGGTTGCTGTGCTCGGGGCACGGATGATGACGTTGTTCCTGTGGCATCAGGTCGCGATGGTGGTGGTGACCAACCTTGCAGCGCAGCTGAACTGGCTACCGCTTTCAGAAGTGATCGATGCACGCTGGTGGGCGCAGCAGCCGCTCTGGCTGGCAGCCTTTGCCGCGGCGCTGGTGGGCTTCGTGATGGCCGTGGGCCGGTTCGAGGATTCCGGTAAACCGTCAGCGCACCCTGACAACGGCGGCTGGCTGGCGACCGTGTCCGGCATCGTGCTGGTTGCAGGCGGGATCGCGGGGCTATTGTGGCTGGCGGTCACCGCTTTTCCGGCCTCGATCGCGCTGGTCTTTCTGGCAATGGTCCTCGCGGGGTGCCGCACCCTCGGCGCGCTTGGTCAACGCGCGGCTTGCTGAGCGTCGGTGACTTGCCGACCCGGGTGCCGCATTTTCACGGCACGTTCCACGGCGCCTACTCGGCGGATTCCCCTTTTCCCTTGATACTCCGGTCTCGCGCCGAACGCTGGTTCCCGCCGGTGGCAAAGGGAAAGCGCCCCTGCCGCTGCAACATCTTCTCGGCTTCCACGAGCGCGAAGACCGCGATACCGATGAGAATGCAAAGCCCCCACCCCCGGAGATCAAGCGCCACCGTACTGAAAAGCGCATTCATGAACGGTGCGTAGGTCAGCAGCAGTTGCAGGCCGATAATGGCGGCGATGGCAAGCAGTACCACCTTGTTCCCGGTCAGTCCGGAGAGTGTGCAGGCCGGCTCGCTGAACGAGCGGGTATTGAGCAGGTAGAAAACCTGTCCTATGACCAATGCGTTCACGGCCAGAGTCCTGGCCAGTTCCACCGGCGTATCCGGATTCTGTTGTTCGAGGTAGAACAGCAACCCTGCCCCGATCAGAAGAAGCATCCCGACGAAGACCGTGCGCCACAGGACAAACGGCGTGAGCAGCGGTTCGTCCGGTGGATTGGGCGCTCGGGTCATGAGATCGCCTTCGGCTTTTTCCCATGCGAACGCGACGCCCAGGGTCACCGCCGTTACCATGTTGATCCAGAGGATCTGCACGGGCGTCACCGGCAGAACAAAGCCAAGCATGACCGCAAGCGCAATGATGAAGCCCTGCGCGAAGTTCGTCGGCAGCAGGAAAAGGATCGACTTGCGAAAGTTGTCGTAAACGACACGGCCTTCCTCGACCGCGCGCTCGATCGACGCGAAGTTGTCATCGGCAAGGACCATGGCAGACGCCTCACGCGCCACCTCGGTACCTTCCTGCCCCATGGCGATGCCGATATCCGCGCGCTTGAGTGCAGGGGCATCGTTCACGCCGTCACCGGTCATGGCGACAATCTGACCGGTTGACTGCAAAGCTTTCACCAGTCGGAGCTTGTGCTCGGGACTTGAACGCGCAAAGACATTGATGTCGGCAATCCGGGCGGGCAGGTCGTCGTCGGAAATCTCCTCGATATCGCGCCCGGTCAGCACCTCCTGGTCGCCATCCTCGATGCCCAGCGTGCGCGCAATCGAGGCAGCGGTCTTGGCATGGTCCCCGGTGATCATCTTCACACCGATACCGGCCTCGTGACAGATACTGACCGACTCGATGGCTTCCTCGCGCGCCGGATCGATCAGACCGTAAAGGCCCACGAAGACAAGATCGTGCTCGACCTCCTCCTCGGTGAGTTCCGACATCTCGTCCACGTCCTTGCGGGCAACCGCAAGCAGCCGCTGGCCGCGTTCGGCGATCTCGTCGGCCCAGCGCAGCCACTGTTCCGGGTCCAGGTCACGAAGCTCTTCGCCATGTAACTCCTTGCTGCACATCTCGAGCAGTCGCTCGGGTGCGCCCTTCACATAGACGACATGGTTACCCTCGTCATCCTGGTGGAGCGTGGCCATGTAACGTCGCTCGGATGAGAAGGGAATGGAATCCTTCCGGGGGGTCTTGTCGGCTTCGCTCTCGCTCTCGAGGTCGGCCTTTCGCGCAAGCACGATCAGGGCCGCTTCCATCGGATCGCCTTCGGGGACCCACTCGCCGTCTTCCCGCTTAAGCTCCGCGTCATTGCAGAGCAGGCCGATCCGGAGCATCTCGCTTACGTCATCGTGCTCTCCGGGATCCGTCGCCTCGTCATCGATCGTGAAACCGCCTTCGGGATCGTAGCCAACGCCCTCCACCTCGAACTCGGTTGTCGCGGTACGCACGGTCTTCGCCGTCATCTCGTTGCGGGTGAGCGTACCGGTCTTGTCGGCGCAGATCGTGGTGACTGCGCCGAGGGTCTCCACCGCTGGCAGCTTGCGGATAATTGCATTGCGACGCGCCATCCGTTCGACGCCGATCGCAAGCGTCACGGTCATGACGGCGGGCAGGCCTTCCGGGATCGCGGCGACGGCAATCGATACCGCCGCAAAAAACATCTCGTCCCAGTCCCGCCCCCAGATCAGGACACCAACGGCAAGCACGATGATGGCGAGAGCGACGATCGCGATGCTGAGTGTCCGGGTGAAGCTGTCGAGCTTGCGCATCAGGGGCGTACGCAGGCTCTCCACGTCGGACAGCATGCCGCTGATCTGACCAATCTCGGTGTCTTCACCGGTCCGGACAACGATACCCGTGCCCTGCCCTGCGGTGACCACGGTGCCCGAATGGACAAGGCTGCCGCGGTCCCCGATTTCCGTGTCTTCCTCAGCGGCCTCGGTCGACTTTTCGACAGCGGTCGATTCTCCGGTCAGTGCTGCTTCCTGGGTCTGGAGATTCCTGGCCTGCAGAAGCCGGAGGTCTGCGGGTACGCTGTCGCCGGTGTCGAGGTGGACGATGTCACCCGGCACCAACTCCTCGGCTGAAACAGTCCGCTCCTCGCCACCCCTGGTGACGCGCGCCTCATGCGAGAGGATTTTCTGGACACTTTCCAGGGCGCGCTCGGCACGGCCTTCCTGAATGAAGCCGATGACGCCGATGATCAGCACCACCGCAAATATCACGGCACTGTCCAGATGCTCGCCGAGCAGCCCCGTCACGATGCCGGCGATCAACAGCAGATAAATGAAGAGATTGTTGAACTGGCTGAGGAAACGCCGGAACGCCGAATGCCGGGTGCCTTCTTGCAGGCGGTTCCTGCCGAACGTTTCCCGACGCGCCCGGATCCCGTCCTCGTCGAGGCCCTGCTCGGGATCCACGTTGAGCATGGCCGCAGTATCCTCGTGCGAGAACGCATGCCATGCTTTTCCGACGAGATCATCCCGGGACAGCTTCTTGTCTCGTGCCATTCCTGTCGCTCCACTTGCTCCGCCGCCCTGCTTGCCCCTTACCTGTCAAAACGAAACGCGAACCAGGCCCCCGCCCTCGTCATGCCCGGGCGGCGCTCCGGACCTGATGACAGGAAAAAGAATCAGGCGAGAAAAGCGATTTCCCATCAGTCGTGGAAAGCCGTGACGCACCCGACAGGCGTGTCCGTTCACGGCGAGCGATGGCGTCTAATTCCGGTGCCACGGTGCCGTTTCGGGTCACAGGAGCGGGCATCTCGACCGAACGCGGCGCTGCTGCCCGCCACCGGGGAATCGCTGATCGATTCTCCGGTCGCGGACCGCACGTTCACACCCTGCCTGAACCTGTCGATCAGCCTTTTGACGGGGCGATTCTTTCCACACTCACTTCTGGAACACGTAAGTCCCGGGGGCGTCCTCAAGCGGCCGGTGTTTTCCCTTGTCGGCTCCCAGCTGCGGTGGCGGCGTTTCCGCGCCTGATCGCTCGTCCAACCAGTCCACGAGCGCCGGCCACCAGGATCCTTCATGCTTTTCGGCGACTGTCTCCCAGGTCTCTGGCGGCATATAGGGAGCACCTCGTTCCGTGGTATGGATCTGAAACGCGCGGCGCTTGTGCCCTGGTTCGCTAACGATCCCCGCATTGTGTCCGCCGTTGGTCAACACAAAGGTGAGCGACGGATCTATCAGCAGGTGCAGCTTGAAAACCGACTGCCACGGGGCGATGTGATCCGAAGTGGTTGAGACACAGAACACCGGCACGTCGATCGCCCCGAGCGTCACCGGCTTGCCCTTGATGCGGTATTGCCCCTGCGCCAGGTCGTTGCCCAGGTAAAGTTTGCGCAGATATTCGCTGTGCATGCGGTAGGGCAGGCGGGTCGCGTCGGCGTTCCAGGCCATCAGATCGAACATCTCCTGGCGCCTGCCCATCAGGTATTCGCGGATATAGCGCGACCAGATCAGGTCGGCCGAGCGCAGCACCTGAAACGCACCGGCCATCTGTTTGGTGTCCAGATACCCCTGATCCCACATCATGTTTTCCAGGAACGACACTTCGCTCTCGCTGATGAATAGCTGCAATTCCCCCGGTTCCTCGAAATCGGTCTGCGTGGCCAGCAGGGTGAGCGAGGCCAGCCTGTCATGCCCGTCCCGCGCCAGTTGTGCAGCTTTGGCCGCCATCAGCGTGCCGCCAAGGCAATAGCCCATGGCATGCACCTTCTGCTCCGGCACGATCGCATCGATCGCATCGAGGGCTTCGTCGATCGCGTCGAAGTAATCTGCCATTTCCAGGTCACGGTCTTCTGCGGTGGGATTGCGCCACGACACCATGAACACCGTGTAGCCCTGTGCGACCAGGTACCTGACCAGCGAGTTGTCCGGGCTGAGATCAAGAATGTAATACTTCATGATCCATGCAGGCACCATGAAGATCGGCTCGGCCTTCACCTTGTCTGTCAGCGGCGCATACTGGATCAGCTCCAGCAGATGGGTACGGAACACCACCTTGCCCGGTGTTATCGCCACATCACGGCCGGGCAGATACTTTTCCGCGCCCACGGCCGGCTTTCCCGAAACGGCTCGTTCCCAATCCTCCAGGAAATGCTGAAGCCCGCGCACAAGATTGGTGCCGCCTTCGCGCAGCGTCGCATCGACAACTTCGGGATTGGTGGGAACGAAATTCGAGGGCGACACCATGTCGAGCATCTGCCGCATGAGGAAGGAAACGACATGCGCCTCGCGCTCGGTTACCCCGTCGATGTCGCAGGCGGCGTTGTACCACCATTGCTGAGTCAGCAGAAAGCTCTGGTGCATGATGTTGTACGGCCAGCGCTGCCACCCCTCGTGATCAAAGCGGTGATCGTGAGGTAGCGGTTCGATGCAGCCCGGCGTGTTGGGGTCACGGCCAAGCTGGTTCATGTAGATACCGAGGCGCATCGCCTTGCGCGCTGCCTTTTCGACCAGCTGCGCCTGCTTGCCGGGTGCGCCCATCAGGTGGACGCCCCAGGAAAAGAACGTGGATGCCAGCCCGTAGGGAGTTACCCCCAGCGTGAAGCGCGCAAGGTGCGCGTTGGCAGCACGATCCAGGCTTTTGGTGCTGTAACGGTCGGGCATCTCGAAAGGTGAGCGATGGACGATCTCGGGCGGTTCATGCGAAAGCCCGCCGCGCACGCCGGCCGACTCCGCTCCTGTCTCCGGCTTTTTTGCAGAAACAGGATCTGCGCCCTCGAGTTTGCCCCGATCCGCCTTTCGGATCCGCTTGTCAGGCATGTTGCTAGTCCTCTCAGCTCGTTGCCGCAGCTGAAGCCATGTGCTGCCGGCTTTTGACAGAAACAACCCCTGGTAACGAAGCTCGCCTCGCCGGCCACAAAGAGACGGACGCCGCAACCCGAGTTCGGGGACTACCCACGGCGTGCGAATGAATCCGTTCAGGAGTCTTTGGAACATGACGAATGGCACCGGCTCGCCAGTCTCGCCCACCGGCGCCCTTCGTTCAGCCTCAAGCCCGTGGCACGGACTTCGCCCTGGCCCTGTTCACGGCGTCCTAATCACCGGTAAATCCCGGCTCGGTACCGGACGCCGCGTTGGCCAAGGACCTCATTGGGGATTCTTGCACCATGATGGTGTTTTCGGCGTATCTGCGTTCTGTCCGCCGAACGTGACATGGCCGCTTGTCAGGCTCTCTTGCGCTGACCGGCGTCTGACGGTGCGCCCGCGCCCGCTTCCTGTTTGGGCGCGGCCAGTTGCGCACAATGGGTGCAAAGCGTCATCCAGTCCTGCAAGTCCGCATTCAGACGTTCGAACGACCTGCTCTGCCAGTCGGTAATCGCCTGCGTGAACGCCGTAGGGTCGGTGTTATCGTTCGAATTCACCTGGCGCATCGCGTCGATGGTCGCGTCGGTCGCCTCCTGTCGGCGCTCGAACCAGTGATGGGCGAATGTTTCGGCTTCCTTCAGCATCGCATTCTGGACTTCCCGGAACTGCTCGAACTGTGGCGCTGATGCCCCGTTCAGCTTGAAGAGCTCCTGCGTCTGACGCGCCAGCTCACTGATATCCGTCTGCGTTTGAACCTTTGCCATTTGTCCGCTCCCGCACTTGCTGTAGCAGTTGCACCACCCGCGCATTCAGCACGGGCTACCGAAGGTCCAGTTGAGCATGATCTTCAGGCTGCGGTGTTGACCTGCGTCAATCGTGCGCAATAAGCGGGCTAATGTGTTAGGGAGACAATGATTTATTCCCGCGTTCGCGCTCGAGACCGGTTCTGGTCATCTGGCAATACGGACTCCAACGCAGGCGTGCGAATATTTCAGCGTTTCCTTAAACTCCGCCCGGATGCGGCAGTCGGGATTCGCTGTCTGATGGCGCCATCTCCGGCGCTGCGGACGGATGATGCACGCCCGGCCCCGCCAATTTCCTTACCGTTGCCCGGTCCCAGCCCATGCGAAAACCGTTTTCCCAGGCCTGCGAAAACAACAAGGATCCGATCCTGGCGGTTCTGCGCGGACGGCTTACCGCGACGGCATGTGTGCTGGAAATCGGTGCCGGCACCGGCCAGCATGCCGAGCATTTCGCCGCCGCCCTGCCGCATCTGCGCTGGCAGCCCACCGATCAGGGCGAGAACATCCCGGGCTGTCGCCTCCGCGTCGATGATGCGGCACTGCCGAACCTGGCCACTCCGGTGGTACTGGATGTGCTTCACCAGCCCTGGTCGATTGACCGCTTCGACCATGCGTTCTCCGCCAACACCGCCCACATCATGCACTGGCCGGCCGTGGAAGCGATGTTTGAAGGCGTCGCGGCAGAGCTGCCGTCACATGGCATGTTCCTGCTCTACGGCCCCTTCTCGGACAACGGCGTTCACACCAGTGACAGCAACGTCCGTTTCGACGCCTCACTGCGGCAAAGGGATCCGGGCATGGGTGTCCGCGATCTGTCGGCGATCCAAAGCCTGGCGAAGCGCACCGGCCTGCGACTGACCGAAGATCTGGCGATGCCCGCCAACAACCGCACCCTGATTTTCCGGCAGCGGTAATCGCCGACGGCCAGGCCGGCGACGGGTGTCTGCCGCAGAGTCGGGTCGCCGGTTCGACCGGTGGGCATCGGCCGCACGGACCCGACGGGCGCAGCGCCTCGGGCCCTAGGGAGACGCTGATTTATTCCCGCGTTCGCGCTCGAGTCGATTCTGGCAGCCTGGCAAGGCGCGGTGCCGGTTCGGTAGCCGTAGCTACCGGGCCGTCGACGCAACACCGCCAGGGGC
>PXAT01000052.1 GCA_003565775.1 Ectothiorhodospiraceae bacterium
CAGAGTTTTTAATAGGAAGCATTACAGCACAAAAAAAGGTTACGGACTTTTAAAGTCTGTAACCTTGAAAATCATGGTGCCCCCGCCAAGATTCGAACTTGGGCTAACCAGGATTAGGAATTCTAAGAACCCCCCTTTTATTGAATTTTATATTTTTTGTGTAAGCATGATTAAGCTTGACAAATAAAGGATTATTTATTAAAAAAATCCTAATGCTGATTGACGGTTTTTTACCCAAACTGCTTACATAGTGCTTACACAGAGTTTTGCATAAAGGGGGGCAATCATGGAAAATTTTACTAAAACCTTTATTGAAAAGCTTACACCGTTTCAAGAAGGTCAAAAAGGACAAAAACTTTATTGGGACAAGAACTTAAAGGGTTTTGGCTTAAGGGTTACCACAGTTAAGGTTTTTATTGCCCAGGCACGGGTTAACGGAAAAACCCGGCGGGTTAAAATCGGAGATTATGGCCCCTGGACAGTTGATCAGGCCCGAAAAAAGGCAAAGGCCCTGCTTAATGAAATGAACCAGGGTATTGATCCGAACCGGGAAAAAAAGGTTAAAGAGATCCAGGGCAAAACCCTTGATGAAGTTGCCCAGGATTACATTAAAGATCGGTCATTAAAGCCCCTGACAATCCGAGACATTAACACCCACCTGAACGGCACCCTTGAGGACTGGAAAGATCAGCCTATTGTCAAAATTACCCGGGATAAGGTTTTGACACTTTACAGGGCAAAAACAGAGGACAGCCCCGCACAAGCAAACCAAGCCTTTAGGATCTTGCGAGCCCTTTTAAATTATGCCCGGGCAGCCTACCAGCCCGGGGGTACCCCCATAATTCTTGATAACCCGGTCAATGTAATTTCAGATCTTAAAATATGGAATACCATAAAGGCAAAAAACCGGCGGATACCTTTAGATAAAGTTAGCAAGGCTTGGAACCAGTTACAAGAATTAAGCAAATATCCGGGCTATGGTTTAGCCGGTCATTCTTTAGCCGATTGCGTGATTTTTGCCCTTTTAACAGGTTGCAGATGGAATGAGGGCCAAAAATTGACCTGGGACAATGTGAACCTTAAGGCTGGAACTTGGCATATTGCGGACCCCAAAAATAAAAACAGCGTTACCCTGCCCTTATGCACCCAGGCCCGGGCAATGCTTGAACAAAGGCCCAGGGTTGAGGGCAATGATTTTGTTTTTTGTTCTGATCAGAGCAAAACCGGGCATATTGGAACAGGACGGTTTATTACTGATCAGATAGCCAAGGCCCTTAAAATTGATTTAAGCCCCCATGATTTACGCCGGACCTTTAGAAGTATAGCGGCGGAATGTGATGTTGAATTATGGCGGACCAAGCTACTTTTAAACCACAAAGTCAATAATGATATAACCATTGAGGCTTATACAGAAAAACAGGATCTTGAATATTTACGCCCTGCAATTCAAAAAATCGGCGACTGGATCGAAAGACAGGGCAAGATAGCGGCAAATCCAAAAGTTGTTATATTTAAAACCACCAGGAAGGCCAAGACAGCTTAGGGGGCTTGTAATGAATGACAAAAAGCGACACCTATATGACCCCGAGAACAGAGAAGAAGCTTATAACCTAACCAAGCAATACCTTTTCAGTAAGGTGATGGTTGATCCTGATCAGTCAAGATCGGTTAGCCGGATTTTACAATTCGATGCTTGGCAAAGAGAGGATCTTAACGACTTAATAAGCCATGCTAAAGATGATTTTATTGCCCACAAAGCTTTAAAGGAAATAGTGATTGATTATATCGAAAAGGGCGAACCCCTGCCCAAAAAACTTGGGGCCTATGTTGTTGAATATTTAAAAACAGGCAAGGAACCGAAAAAGTATCGGCACAAAGTGGATATGCTTATTAGAAATGTTTACATCAGCTTGGCAGTAAAAAACTTAAAAGATCAGAGTTTTTGGCCTACTGGCCGATACGATGATTCAGAGCCAAACAGCATTTATGATATTGTAGCCCAGGTTGCTACGGAATTAATTTTACCCGAAAGAGAAATTAACCATGATACAGTGAGAAAAATCTGGTACGAATACGAAAACAAAATAATTGATCTGTCTATTTGGAATAAGCTTTAATATAACAATACTGGAAAATCATTTAAAAATGGTTTTCCAATGGACATAAATAAAGGCCAGTATAGTTTGATAACAAAAAATCAAGCTATGGAGGCCTTTTTTTATGCAAAGAAATGATTTTTTAAACACCAGGCAAGCGGCAAAATTGATCGGATTAGCCCCGAACACCCTTGAAATATGGCGTTTACGGGGTTGCGGCCCAAGGTTTGTTAAGTTTGGGCGGGCGGTTAGATACCGGCTTGCAGACTTGGAAACCTACATTGAGGCCCAGACAAGGCAAAGCACCAGCGAGAATTCAGATTAAGGGGGGCAGATATGACAGCCACAAAAACGGCGGCCCCCGATGCAAGGCAGAACACCGGGGGCCTGGATGAAAACAGATCAGATTCGAAATCTTTTATAGAAAATATTGATAATTCTAATAATTGTCAACATTTAGTTTTGCAAGCTGTACAAATGGCGGACAAGGGCTTGTCTGTCTTGCCGGTAAACCCCAAGGCAAAAAAACCTTTGGGGAGTTGGAAGCATTTACAAGTTACCCCACTCACACCCCACCAATTAGCCGAAATGGAGTTAAGAGGAATTGCCCTGATCGGCGGCAAAGTTTCCGGCAACCTTGAGGCCCTGGATTTTGACTTTCAGGCCAGCTGGTTTGAATCCTGGAAACAGATTGTTGAACAAGAAGCCCCTGGACTTACCAAAAAGCTTTTAATGCAAAAAACCCAAAGCGGCGGCTTGCATTGCGTCTATAAATGCCCAGGTTTTGAGATCCCAGGCAATCAGGAATTAGCCTTGGATCGGATACAGGTTGACGGCCCCGGCGAATACGAACACCAGGGAAAAAACCTAAGAGCCCACCAGGAAAAAAACGGTAAATATTATTTTTACCCATGCATGATCGAAACCAGAGGCGAGGGCGGTTATTTTATTGTTGCCCCTACCCCTGGATACAAAAACACTACCGGCCATTCATTTTTAGCTATCCCTGAAATCACCCCACAGGAAAGAGAGATCCTTATCAGGGCAGCCAAGGCCCTGAACAAGAAGGTTATCACCCAAGAGCCCCGGAATTATTCAAGCGAGCCAGAAGGGGAAAGGCCCGGGGATATTTACAACCAACAGGCCGACATTAGGCCCCTGCTTGAAAAACATGGATGGACACAGACCCGGAGCAATGGAACTTTTGAGCATTGGGCCAGACCCGGAAAAGATCGGGGTTGGAGTGCAAGCTTAATTGACGGAAAAGTATTTTATTGTTTTTCCACCAATGCCCCATTTTTCAAGTCAGAACAGGCTTACAGCCCATTTTCAGTTTATGCCCTGCTTGAACATAATGGCAATTATGAACAGGCTGCCAGAGACTTAAAAGCCCAGGGCTATTACAACCAGGACAACACAACCAGCACCCCAACACCCGAGAAACCAGCAGAAAAGGCGGCCTGGACCTTTGCCCGGGAGATTTTACCCCGGACCCCTTACCCCTGGGAGATCCTACCAGAACCCATTGCAAACAGTTTTAAGGCTTTAGCCAATAGCACGGCAAGCGAGGCGGCCCCGATTCCAGGTTATGCCTTGGCAATGATTGCGGCCGCATTGGGGCGGACTATTGAAATTCGGGCAAAGGTTGGTTGGAATGAACCGGTTATCTTATGGTTAGTTGACATTATGGAAACCGGCGGCGGCAAGACAGCCCCATTATGGCTTTTAGCCCATGAACTTAAAAATTCCCAGAAAAAAGCCCATGACCAATATGAACAAGCCTTTAAAGAGTGGCAAGCACAACCACCAAAGGAACGAGGGAAACCCCCAGAACACCCCCGGGGCTATTATTGCACGGATCTGACCCTTGAGGGCGTGAGATCTGATCTTGACCAGCACCCCACCGGCGGAATGATTGCCCTGCTTAACGAGGCAAGCAGCCTGATTAGTGGACAAAATCAATACAAGACACGGGGAACAGACCGGGAAGCATGGCTAAACCTTCACGATGGACAACCAGCAAGAATTGTCAGGGCTGGAAAATCCATATTGATTACAGGGGGCAGAATACAGATAGCCGGAGGAATACAGCCCCAAATTTTCAAGCGGGTTTTTGGTGGGGACGATGGACAATATCTAGCGGATGGAACGATTTACAGATGTTTGTTCACCTATAACCCCCCAGAACACCACCCCCTGACAGCGGTTGGCTGGACAGAAACAGACCGGGAACCCTGGGAACAGACATTAAAAACGGCCCTGGAATGGGCAGACCGGCAAGATG
>PXAT01000117.1 GCA_003565775.1 Ectothiorhodospiraceae bacterium
CCAGACGCGGAACAAGTGCATGTCGTAATCACCGAAGGAGGTGATCATCGCCGCATCGGCCGCATCGCGCCCGCGCACCACCAGCACGCGTCCGATCCGGGGCGTGTTGTAGCGGGCATCTAGGGCGTACCAGCGTCCACCGATGAAGGCTTCGAACCAGGCGCAGAAGTCGCCGGGGCCGGACACCGGTACACCGATATCGCCGAGGTACCCTGCGGCGTAACGCGCCGGAATGTTCATCGCCCGGCACAACGCGATGGACAGGTGGGCGAAATCCCGGCACACGCCGGTGCGTTCGCGCATCGTTTCCTCGGCGGTCTTCGTTGTACGGCTAAAGTGATAACCGAAGGTGAGATGGTTGTGAACCCAGTTGCAGATCGCCTGTAGCCTGCCCCATCCGGCGGGTTCGTGGCCGAACAGTGCCCAGGCGTTTTCCACCAGCAGATCCGACTGGCAATACCGACTCGCGAGCAGGTAGTGCAGGACCCCGGACGGCAGGTCGGCGATCTCGTGCTGGGCCGCATTCCAGTCATAGGGATCCGGTTCACCGCTATTGTCGATGATGCAGTCCGACCACAGCCGGAGCCGGCCGGCAGGTGCGACCAATCGCGTACTACGGTTACCGTAGACGTCTACAAGACCTTCTAGCGGAACCTCCGGGTGCGTCCTGATCGTATCAGAACCTGTCACCGAACCATCATACGAACTGTGCGGCGAAAGGCTGAGCAGCAACGGTGTCACCGCCGGGCAGTCCACCACGATCTCGAAGCCGATCCTGATCAGAATACCCTGATTGCGTGCGCTGCGGCCGGTGCCGCGATCGACGTTCATCGGGTTCACCTCACCGCCTGTCATCGGATACTGCATCGATGTTCTGACCGTCTATTGAATGCTTCTTTTCGCACCGTGTTTTCGGCGGCCATGGGACTTATCAACCCTGCAATCGACCTGCTCGATCGTGCCTTCACTGACGAGGCGACTGTTACACGGAGCCCTGCCCCAGGCGCATTTGGAAATCAGCCGCATCACGTTCGCAAGGCCGCTGGTCATGTCCCGGTTCATGCGTTCACTCTTTGTTGTAGCGAGGTGCGTCACGCAACTCCTGATCGATCATGTCGACGTGGAAGACGTAATCACCATCGTCGTCCACGCTGCGCTCGAGCGCGTCCCATGCGATCGCCACATCATGCTCACCCAGACCGAGAAAACCGCCGACACCCACCACCACAGCCAGAATCCTGCCATCCTGGTCGACGATGAAGTTGTTGATGGGGCCGACATTGTTGCCCTCGCGTGACATCAGCGGGCTGCCGATCAGGTCATCGGCGTGAATGGCACCATCCGGCTTGTTCTCCAGTGGCGTGCCCTGCGCCTGGTGCCGAGACTGGGCCGCCTCGGTCACACCCCGCTGCTGCGCCGGCGCGCGTTCCTCATCGCTTGTCCTCTGCTGCTGGACGCGAACGAATCCCGGGGCAGCGGGCAAGGCCCGCTGCGACTCGACGCGCTCCGGGGCCTCGTCGCCATCAAGCGAAAGACCTGGGACTGCACCTGAAGCAAGGGCCGGCGCCATAAGGGCGCACAGGCCAAGTGAGGCGACCTTTTTCATTGGACTCTCCGATGGACCCTTCAACGGTGGAACTGCCGATCAAGCACCCGGTATACCCGTTGGCGCGTCGCCAGCAGGGTCCCTGGAGTGCATCGTCGAGATTGACGGCACGTGGCACAGCCGTCGGTGCGTCAGCGAACCGAGGAGGCGGAAATCGGAATACCGGCAGACCGGTCCAAGGAGATTTACGGGGTGCGATGCCTGGAGGCGGCTTCGTCAAGCATCGCCGGGGCTGCAGGTGCGCACCTGGAGAGGTGCGGGCACGTCGCCGGGAAGAAAAACGGCACTACATCCCCACCGGCCACGCGTCAGGCGGACGCATCAGCATGGCGATAACAGTCTGCGTGCAGGCCGGTCAGAGTCAGCAGCCGCATCACCTGGCTGTCGGGACCGGCCGCTTCATTGATCAGTCAAGATGGCAGTTCCGGCGCCTGCATGGCCGCCGGAACTGCCACCTGACAGGCACCTGGACGTCAAATAAACCGCACCAGCGCCCAAAGCACGCCCAACAGCACGAACCCGCCAGTGATCACGCCCTTCACACTGGCGATGGGCCCCGGCTTGCCGAAGATCGCATTGAGTTCCAGCAGCAGGATCAGCAGCAACACGATGACCAGTGACACGACCGACGCATCGGTAATGCCACCACCCTGCACGCCGTGCGCGCTGGAGATCATGAAAAACAGCATCGGGACCGAGAACAGCGTATTGGTACGCGAGGCGAGCGCGGCCTTCGGCGCGGCGGCCTTGGCCTCGGGCAGGGCCTCGCCGCCCTCCTTCACCCGGCGGTTCGACTCGACGAGCGTGCGCTGGTTGGGCCAGATGATCAGCCACACGTTGAGAAACATCAGCGTGCCCAGCACCGCGCCGATGAGGATGTCGTACGTCATGCCCGAGCCACGTGAGCCGAGCATGATCACGCCGGTGAGGAAGGTCAGCATCGCGGCCCAGCGGAACCACCACAGCGCGCGCGGCACGAGCTTCGTGAACGCATCGGTGCGTGCGTCGGGGTCAGCTTCCTTGAAATATTCGGTCTGGACGAAGTTGAAGTAGTACAGGAGTCCGATCCACGCGATACCCGCGAGGACGTGAATGTAGCGGCTCAGGAAATCGCCTGTGGCGCCTGGCAGAAAGAATTCCATGATTATGTCTCCCCTTGTTATCGTCCTGACTCTGACCGTGCTGCAACGACCGGCTCTGAACGCTGCGCTGCAAACAGGCACCGCCGCCCAAGTCCGGACCGTCTGCGGTCCGAGGGAAACAATACCACGATGCTCAGTCCATGGTGGTCGGAGCGGCGATACTCGAACCCATAATCTTTCCAGCCCGTGGAAGTCGCGTCAACCAGAAGCAAGTGACTCTCGGTGCCCGGTAGGCCAGCGCGATCCATGGGCCCTCGTCAACGCCGCGGCCTCGCACCATCGCCGAGACAACAAGCCGCAGAAAGCAACAAGGGTCCATCGATATCCACGAACGTGCAGACCTGCCCGATCACGAAGGCCGGTGCCATCGACAGGGAAGAGCCAGTAATATTGCCCGTTTTCAACTCCTCGCCATCGCGCTGAGCCAGTTCCGCCAAGCGTAACCCCCGGGTCAGGCCGAGGCAGGATTCATCTGCCGCCAGTGGCACCGGAGACCGGAAGCCCTTGAGTTGTTCATCCTGACCCCGGGGCAGTGGCTGCTCGATCATGGCGACTCCAGGCCTTGCGGCGACCCGGGCGTACTCTTTACCGTTCCCGCCCAACCAGAACAATAACGCGAGAACCGGATAATAGTCGGCGCGCGGGCGTTCATCGATGATGCCTGTCGCACGTCATCGGACGAAGCCGAGCTGCGACACGGCAGGGCCGGTTGCGAAGTCAGCCCGGAGTTCGAGGCCGAGTTCATCCGTGCTCCGCTGCGGGACGACCGGACACTCATCCGGATCAACGCACGTGGGGAGGCGGCCCTCGCGAATCGGATGCGTGGCGCAATAAGCGGGCGTGCAATCGGCAACGGCACGCCGAAGGCACGCACCGCGGTAACGGTCAGCATCGGTGTTGCCGTAGTCGAGCCCAGCCGGGATCGCCAGCTCGATGGCGCGCTGCAGCTTGCCGACCAGGCGCTTTACAGAGCCAAGGCGCACGGCCGAAATCGCGTCGAACTCATGGATCGAGCAGCCCACGAACAGCTCGAGACGGGTGTCTTCGCCGACGTCTCGCTCGTCAAGAGCGCCTAGAAGCGCCCCTCAGCGCTTGAGGACTACCGACGCACCATTGCCGCCCAGGCCCAGCACCGCCGATACCGCAACCTGCGCCCCGGGCACCTGGTGATCACCGGCCGCGCCTCTCAACTGCCAGTTGAGTTCGCAGATCTGCAACACCGCCTGGGCAGTGGTGGCCTCGCCGAACGAGAGGAAACCACCGCTTGGGTTGAGCGCCAGGTCACCATCCCGACCGAAGCGTCCGGACTCGAGCATCCAGTCACCCTGCCCGGGCTCGATGAACCCGAACAGTTCTGGCCAGGCCAGCAACTGCCATGCGGAGTTGTCGGCAATCTCGAGCACGTTGACGTCTTCGGGCCCGACACCGGCCATCTCCATCGCCCGCTTGACAGCACCAGCCGTTTCGCTGGTGTGGGCAACGCCCGGCACGACGGTACTTGCAATCGTCGGGATTCGCCTACCGGCATCACCGAACTGGCTGGAGCCCACAGCACACCCTGCAACGCGCACGTCCGTCCGGCTCAGCTTGCGGGCGTAGTCCTCACTGCCGAGCACGAGGGCAGCGGCG
>PXAT01000152.1 GCA_003565775.1 Ectothiorhodospiraceae bacterium
AACCTATAGTTGGAACGACTATATAATTGGTTCTACAGAATCAACCTTTTTTTTCAACAATGTTTTTCTTGCCACAAATTATGTTGTTTTTGGTAACTCATTTGCCAATACTTTTAATAACAATATTTTCGTACAGAACTTTACGGTGCCAACAGGTTCCACCGGTGCCAACAATATCGTAAATAAGCCTTTAGCTGAAATTTTCGTAAATCATTCAGGAAATGCATTCAGTTATGAGTCTGATTTTCATCTTGCAGAAACATCCGATGGGATTGGTGCAGGAACGGATGGAAACGATATTGGAATTTACGGAACCAATTTACCTTATAAGGAAGGTGCTGTGCCCTTTAACCCTCATATTGTTTCCGGGCAAGTTTCTCCTGAAACGGATGAAGATGGAAATATCCAGGTAAATATCAGTGTGGAAGCACAAGAAAGATAACTCACCCATTCATCAAAAAAAAAGCATAACTATGAAAAAGATTTTTCTGATATCAATTTTTTGGCTGGCTCAATTCGGCATTGTGCAGGCTCAGAGGACCATCGCTGTGCAAAGCAATGGCAACGCAACATTTTTTACCGACTGGGCTTCGGCCTGGGAAGCCACACAGGATGGTGATACAATCTATTTGCCGGGCGGGACATTCGCTACCGGCAACATTGTGATTGACAGAAAAGTTACCATCATTGGCGTAGGGCACGATGCTACCCAAACCCATGATGGTTTATTTTCACATCTAAATGGAAGTATATTTTTTGTGGAGGGCTCTGATGAAAGTCTGCTGCATGGATTTCAGTTTACTGGTCTCTTTTTTAATACTACTTTTTCGGTCAATCAGGCGGTATCGAATGTTACCATTAGCCGTTGCCGAATTACTGCCTCGACCCGGATTGGCCATACAAAGCCTTCCCTGGCCCAGCATATTCTGTTTGAGGAGAATGTTTTCGGTGGTACTATTCATGGCCGTGATGCCCAGCAAATCCAGTTTGTTAAGAATATCTTTAATGAAAGAGTTTATGAATTTAACGGTTACGCGGTATTTACAAACAACATATTCAGCAGTACCGGTGGTGGTATTTATGCTCCATTGCAGCAGATGCACAATGTTTTTGTTCAGAACAATATTTTCCGCACTACAACTTATCCATTAACTAATAGTGAGAACAACCTGCTGAAAAATAATATCATCGTGGCAAACTTAACAATCAATCCACAGACAGATCTCAATACCTGGGTTGGTAATTTCTTCAACCAACCCCTGGCAGAAGTTTTTGTCAACTTCAGCGGTGGAGCTTTTAATCCTGAGCACGATTATCATTTGTTGCCCACATCTGTTGGAGTTAATGCCGGTACCGATGGATTTGATATTGGGATTTATGGCACAGCAGTGCCTTACAAAGAGGGTGCAGTGCCGTTTAATCCTCAGATTACTTTTGAGCAGGTTTCCGGACAAACTTACGATGAAGGTAATATTGAAGTACAGGTTAATGTATCAGCTCAGGAACGCTGATTTTTTCATCTAAAAGGTATGTTATGAAAAGAGTAATATTAATAATTCTGGCTTTTATAGTATTTCCGGTTGTGGCACAGTCACCTCTGATAGATCGCTATGAATACTGGTTCAACAGGCAAACAGATGAAAAAATTGTAACAGATTTAGCTCCTGTGCAGGAAGCCAATGTGCAATTCAATCTGTCTGCAGCAGAACTGCCTGATGGTCTGAATAGTTTTACTATACGCTTTCGCGATAATGAAAGCCTGTGGTCGCCTTCTCTTACACGATTTTTCGTGAAAATGCCAGTAATGGATAATGATGGCGAACCCCGCCAGATTGTAGCCTGCGAATATCGATTCAACCATGAAGATATGACATCTCAGAGTCTTGCAGCCTCTCCCGTTGTTTCGTTTGATGAGCTCTTGAGTACCAATGATCTGCCCGATGGACTTAACAGTTTTTCTATTCGGTTTAAAGATGACAGCGGAATGTGGTCGGCGATGCTGACACGTTTCTTTGTTAAAATGCCTGTAACACAAGATGGTGGCGAAACAAGGCAGATTGTTGCTTATGAATACGGTTTCAATAATGGTGAAATGAATTACCAAACAGTAGCTGCTGCTGTTGATATCAGTATTGATGAAGTGCTGAATGTTGCCGGACTGCCCGACGGACTTAACAGTTTTGCTATACGGTTTAAAGATAATGCAGGAAACTGGTCTTCGGTGCTTACACAATTTTTCGTAAAAATGCCGGTACCGGAATATGAAGGGGAAGAAAATCAACTTACAGCCTACCAGATTTGGTTTAATAATGATTCTTCCGGAATGATGCAAAACAGTATTTCAGGTGAATCTACTTTTAATCTTACTGAAACCCTGACCGCAGCCAATTTACCAAATGGTCTTAACAGGGTTAACGTACGTTTTAAAGATTCTAATGGCAGCTGGAGTTCTGTCTTAACCAGGTTTTTTGTAAAAAATCCGGTTCAGGAATCATCGGATCCTAACCTTATGACAGCATGGGAATACTGGCTTGAAGATGACCAGGGTAATACTTTTAACGAGAACGGACAATCCGGCAGAACCCTTATCACCCTTGATGAACCTATTGATCCTTTGTTCCTGGACCTGAACCTTGATTTGCGAATGATTCATCATGGCGATTATTTCATAATGTTTCGGTTCGTGGATACTAATGGAAACTGGAGCTCGGTTCTTAGCAACGAAGTTGAAAAATCCATTTATCCACTGGCTGTTTTTACATCCGATGAAACATTATTTTGTGGTGAGGGTACAGTTTCTTTTTCCAATTTCAGCATAGATGCTGATGAGTATCTTTGGGATTTTGGTGATGGGAATACCAGTACAGATGTTGAGCCTGTTCATTCTTATGAAATAGCTGGTATCTATACAGTTTCTCTTTCAGTTACATGGTCTGCTACAGGGCAAAACCATACCCTGGTGCAGGAAGATTTAATCGAGTTATTAGCTTTGCCTGAACCGGAAATTCTTGCCGACGGACCTCTTGAATTTTGCGAAGGAGACTCCGTGGAGCTTTCCTCCAGTCTCACAGGTGAATATCTCTGGTCAACCGGGGAAACTACTGCTTCTGTAATGGTTACCGAATCAGGAGATTATTGGTTGCAACTTACCGACATGAATCAATGTACAGGCACCAGCGAAACCGTTACAGTTGAAGTATTTGATTTGCCTGAAGTTACTATATTGTTGCCAGATAATGAGCCGTGGTGTGATGGCGAAGAAGTTACTATATCAGCATCACCGGAAGGGTCTTATGAATGGTCAACAGGTGATAATTCAGAAAGTATAGTGGTTACAGAAACAGGAACATACTGGCTTATTGTTACCGATTTTAACGGTTGCAGCAATACGGATGAAGCCTATGTGTTTTTTCATCCTTTGCCGGAGACAGCATTCAGTTTTGAAGCAGATTACCTTGAAGTATTTTTTGCCAATGAAAGTCAGGGAGCAAAAAACTATTACTGGGATTTTGGTGATGGTAACTTCTCAGAAGAAGAAAATCCGCATCACACTTTTATTCAGGCTGGTGTTTATGAGGTATGTTTAACTGCTTTTAATGATGCGGAATGTGAAGAAACCATTTGTCAAACATTTGAACTTACTACACAAATTCAACATGTGAATTATGATCCTGAAAACAAGGTTTATCCGGTTCCATTTGATGATTTTCTGATCATTACATTAAATAAAGAACTCAATTGGCAAAGCCTGGAAGTGATCTCAGCCAATAGTCAAAGAGTATATTATCAAAATCCTGCAACCGATGAGTCAGATTTCAGACTCCAAACCTCAAAATGGGCTCCCGGCATTTACTTAATAATTGCAACTGCTCATTCCGGTGAGAAGGTTAGATTAAAAGCAATCAGGAAGTAAAATATTTCGAATCTTGCAAAGGGGTTGTGTTTTGATTACAACCCCTTCTTTTTGAAGTAAAATGTTGATATTTATTGGGTTCGAATTATTTTATAAGGGTTCTGTCAAGTTTTTAAATGGGATTTTCATTATATTAGCACGTTGAATTATAACTTTAATTAATATTACAAATCCTGAAATATTTCCGGTAACCCAAATCCAAAAAAAACCATGATTTCAATAATTTATCGTAAAAATCAATCAGTGTTTTATTTTGTACTGATTGTTTTCTTTTTTTTACAGGCTTGTGAATCTGAGAGACCCCAAAATAACACATATACATATAATGAATTCTCTCTACTGGAAATGGACATCGAAACCCTTCAAAATGCCTATGCAGAAGGAACTTATACCGTTGCTGATGTCGTTCAGCTATACCTGGATCGTATTGAACTCATTGACAAATCCGGTCCGGCTTTGAA
>PXAT01000166.1 GCA_003565775.1 Ectothiorhodospiraceae bacterium
ACCAGCCGCAGCAGTTCGGGACCAACCCAGAGCCCGCCACTGCGCACGGCGGTGACCACCTGCTGCAGCACCTCGGCGGTGGCCAGGGCATGCAGGTACCCGCGGGCACCCGCCTCCAGCGCCTGCAGACCTTCCTCCTGGGCCGGGTTCAGACTCAGGCCGACCACCGTCGCACCGGCGGCGGAGGCGGATTGGATCTGCGCCTTCCAGTCGGGCAGGTCGGTGACGATCCAGACGTTATCCGCATCGGACAGCGCATCGATACCGTCAACGCTGTCGGCAAGCACGAGGTCCGGGAAGGCGGCACGCCAGCGCGGCGCCATGGCATCCGGTCGGTGGCCGATGAAGATGTCTCTGCTCATCGCTCGCTCAAGGCGTTGGAGGTGGCCCGCAGCACCGGCTTCAGCAGGTACTGCAGAATGGTGTTCTTGCCCGTGAGTATATCGACCTGGGTGGTCATGCCCGGGATGATCATCCGATCCTCACCGAAATCCGCCTGCTCGGTGCGGACCCGCACCAGGTAGTAGGTGTTGTCGTTCTCGTCGGTGATGGTGTCGGCACTGATGTGCTCAAGCGTGCCGTCCATGCCACCGAAGATCGTGAAGTCATAGGCACTGAACTTCACGGTCGCCTCCTGCCCCGGGCGCAGGAAGGCGATGTCCTTGGGCGGAATCCGCGCCTCCACCAGCAACTGGTCGTCCATCGGCACGATTTCCACCACCTCGCCGCCCGGCTGAACGACACCGCCGATGGTGTTGTGATGCACGCGCTGCACGGTGCCACGCACCGGCGAGCGGATTTCTGCCAGGCGGACCCGGTCGGCCAGCCCCAGCCCACCCTCGGACAGGCTCGCCAGATCGCCCAGTGCCTCGTTCAGACTCTCGCGCCATTCGTTGCGCTTGCTGACCTCGACCTCGCGGATCTTCGTCTCCGCCTCGCTGATGGCGGATTGCAGGCGCTGGATCTGCGAGCGTGCCTGCTCCCGTTCGCCGGAGGCATTGGACACCTCCCGCTCCAGGCGCAGGACGTCCACTTCGGATACCGCGCCGGAGCGAAGCATGGGCCGGGTCAATTCCAGTTCGCGCGAGGCCAGATCATAGGCCCGTCCGGCCTGACGCTCCCTGGCCCGGGCCTCGTTCAACTCGTCCTGCCGCTGCTGCAGCTGCGAACGGGCAATCGCGATCTGCTCGTCCAACTCCTCGACACGGGTGCGGTAGAGCCGTTCTTCCCGTCGAGCGATTTCCGGCGACTCCTCGACGACCTCGTCAGGCACCACGAAGTCTTCGCCTTCGGTCAGCGCCCGCAGACGATGCACCCGCGCCAGAGTGGACAGATACTGGGCCCGGCTCTCGCGGAACGTGGAGACAAAGCGCGTGGCCTCGATACGCATCAGGATGTCGCCGGGCTCGACCATATCGCCCTCGCGCACGTTCACCTCCTCGATGACGCCGCCGTCCAGCGACTGCACCACCTGCAACTGCTGCGACGGGATCACGCGCCCATCACCGCGGGTAACTTCATCCACTTCGGCGTAGGCCGCCCAGACCAGCAGAGCGATCAGCGTCAGCACGACACCGAACAGCAGTTTCCGCGCGCGCAGCGGCTCCTGCTGGATGCGTGCCCAGTCGGCATCCGCATCCCAGTCCGCCGGCAGGTGGTCGGCGGAACTGACCCAGCGTGAGAACAGGCGGTCCACCAGCGAGCGACCTGGCCTGGCGCCCTTATCGCTGACCTTGCCGACAAGGTCGAAGCCTTTCTGCTCGGCGGTTGCAGTCTTCTTGCTGCTCATGATCGTGCGCTGCCAATCCGGCCCTGACGCAATGCCTCGACGACCTGATCCTTCGGCCCGTCGGCCACGATGCGGCCGGAATCCACAACGATAATCCGGTCCACCAGTGCCAGCAGTGACGTCCTGTGGGTCACGACCACCAGTGTCCTGCCCAGCGAGATTTCCCCGAGTCGACCCTTGATTTCTTCCTCGGTGGCGTTGTCCATCGACCCGGTGGGCTCATCCAGCAGCAGCATCGGCGGTTCGTGCAGCAGGGCACGGGCCAGGGCAACAGCCTGCCGCTGACCGCCGGAGAGCTGCTGGCCACGCTCACCCACCGGCATGTCGAAACCCATCGGATGACTGTTGACGAAGCGCGCCAGGCCGGCAGCCTCGGCGGCGCGGATGATATCCGCATCCTCGGCACGGACTGCGCCGGCGGCGATGTTGTCGCGCAGCGTGCCGTGGAACAGCATGATGTCCTGCGACACATAACCGACATTGCGCCGCAGTTCCGCGGCATCAAGCTGACGCAGGTCGACGCCGTCGATGGTGATGGTGCCGCTGGTGGGCTGATACAGGCCCAGCACCAGTTTCTGCAATGTGGTCTTGCCCGAGCCCGTGCGACCGAGAATGGCGACGTGTTCACCGGCCTTGATGCGGAACGAGACGTCGGTCAGGGCATCCGTTTCCTCACTGGGGTAGCGGAAGCTCACGCCACGGAACGCAATGTCGCCCTGGAAGGTGTCGCGGCTGATCGGATGCCGGCCTTCGGGCCGTTCCACCGGCACCTGCATGATCTGATCCAGCGATTCCAGCGCGGTGGAGGCCTGGTGATACTGGGTCAGCAGGGCCGCCGTCTGCGAGATCGGCGCCATCGCCCTGGAAGACAGCAGGTAGGCTGCGATCAGACCGCCCTGGCTGAGCTCGCCGGCCATGATCAGATAGACGCCGATGATGATCACCGAGACGCCCACCGTGTGCTGCGCCCAGGTCGCGCCGTTGCTGACCGATGCCGACAACAGCCGAAGATTCGCCGCGGTCCGGGCCAGGTAGGCCGTGGTGCGTTCCCAGACCAGCTGGGTACGGGATTCGGCACCCAGGGTCTTGATGGTCTCGAGGCCGTTCAGGCTCTCCACCAGGGTGGCGTTGCGCTGGGCCCCGGCGCGCCAGGCCTTCTCCGACAGGCTGTGCATCTTGCTCTGGATCGCCAGGCCATAGAGCAGCACCACGGTGCCACCGACCAGAATCGGGATGACCAGCGGCCAGCCGATAATGGCGATGATGCCGACGAACAGGAGCACGAAGGGCAGGTCCACCAGCGAGACCACGGTGGCCGAGCCGATGAAGGAGCGCACCGACTCGAAGGACTGCATCATCGCCGCGAAGGAGCCGGTGGACTGCGGCCGCGCCTCCATGCGCATGCCCAGCACCCGTTCCATCAGTGAGGAGGACAGCTTCACGTCTGCCCGGCTTGCGGCCAGATCGACAAATGATGCGCGCATCACGCGCAGCACCAGATCGCAGGTCAGCACCAGAAAGACGCCAGCGGCCAACACCCAGAGGGTTTCGGTGGCCTGATTCGGCACCACCCGATCATAGACGTTCATGACGAACAGCGGCATGGCCACGGCGAACAGGTTGATCATCACCGCCGCCAGCAGGACATCACGATACAGTCGCCGATTCTCGGCGATGACGCCCCAGAACCAGTGCTTTTCGCGCAGGTTCTTGCGCACCTCCGGGGTACGGGCATCGAAACGGAAAGTCGGACGGGCGAGGATGGCCTTGCCGGCGTACCGGGCGGACAGCTCGTTGAGCGGCATGTCGACGGCGGCATCATCCAGCTCGGGAAACGACACCTTCGCCCGGCCGCCAGCCCAGTCCAGCTCCCACAGGATGCAGGCCTGATCATCGTCCAGCAGCAGCACCGCCGGCAGCAGTATCGGATTGAGCTTGCGCAGACGCTCCCGCACCACGCGCGAGGAAAGGCCCGCCCGGGAGGCGGCGCGATGGAAGGTGGTCGGCGTCAACTGCCCGCTTTCCAGGGGTAGGCCGTGGATCAGGGCATCGGCCGTGACCGATCGCCCATGACTGTGCGCGATCGCCAGCAGGCAGGCCAGCAGCCCGTCACCTTCACGGAATTCATCGGCTTTCGCGTACCCCGTCTGTGCCACGGCCCCTCGTTCGCTCGCTCATCGACATGATGCCCGGCTCGCCACTCGGTCGAGTCGGGCATGCTGTCCGAATAAAGCCGCCCGCCGAACAGCGCAGGCGGCACATGTAAGGAACCGCTGAGGTATTCCATAAGGAAACACTGATCTATTCCCGCGTCTGCGCCCGAGACCGGTTTCGGTCAGCTGGCAAGGCGCGGTGCCGGTCCGATAGTGGTTCTACCGGGCCGGTGGCGCAACGCCGCCAGGGGCCAAAACCGGCCGGGCCCTCCGGCTTGGGCCGCATTTTCCCCGATGCCGGCGTTGCGCTGCTTGACCGCAGGGCGACTGCGGCGCTGCGCTGCGCGCCTTGCCTCGAGAAAAATGCGGACACCAACGCAGGCGTGCGAATAGATCAATGTTTCCCTAACCCGTCAGGGTTCA
>PXAT01000075.1 GCA_003565775.1 Ectothiorhodospiraceae bacterium
GATCGGGATCTGCCGAGCCTGTTTGAACCGTCTCTTGCGTTCAACATATTGCTCGATCGTGAACCGCTGTCTGAAGCCGCATTGGCCGTGGAACCACCGGGCGGACCGATGTATTTCATGTACCCGCTCCAAGGGCGCATCTTCGCCGGAACCTCCCATTGGGCCTGGTCCGGGGCCGCGGATCGCCCCCAACCGACCGACGAGCAATTGGAAACCTTTCTCAAGGATCTCAACCGGGCCGCCCCGGGGCTACGGGTGACCCGGGATCACGTGCTGCGGATCTTCGCCGGTCTGTTGCCGACTCGCCGGCCCGGTTCGACGGAATTGGCCAAACGGGAGGTGATGCACGATCACGGTCGACATGGCGGGCCCCATGGGTTGTTCAGCCTGGCCGGCGTCAAGTACACCACGGCACGGCGCGTTGCCGCAGATGGACTGGCCATGGCCTGGCGTAAACGCGGCGGCCTGCCCGGCTACGGCGACACGCCACGGCCGGGGCCAAGCGTCGACGACCTGTTCCACGACGCTCGCCGGACGCTTGACGGGAACGCCACCGAGGCGACGGTAGCGCTGAGGCGCCTCGTACAACACGAGGCTGTACAGACCCTGGACGATCTTCTGCTCCGGCGGACGGACTGGCTGACCGCCGCGATTCGAAGCGAATCCATCGTCTCTGATGCGGGCGGACTGCTGGAACGGCCGCTGCCGCAGGACATTTCGACCCCCGACATCGGGCGAGAAGGGCAGTGATGGCAGCGGTGCAATCGGCGGCATCCCCAAAAGGAAGGAGTTCTGCAGTCCGGAACTCTATCCTGATCGGGCTTGCTCTGGCGATGCTCCATGGGTACCTCGCCAGCATCTACATCGATCATCTACCGCTCTACGATGAGATGTATCACATGCTCGCCGCAGAGTCTTGGAGAACCAGCGGGGAGCTGCGGATCCTGGATGGCGAATACCTGCGGGCCCCCCTGTTCACCAAACTGGTGGGTCTGAGCGCGAATATCTGCGGGCCCTCTCTGGAGTGCGCACGCGGCATTTCCGTGGCGGCTTCTGTGTTGCTGGTCTTCCTGGTTACGGTATTCGCCGGTATAGCAATGCATCCGGCAGTTGGATTTTTTGCCGGCCTTCTTGTCGCCGCCAATCCGGCCGTGATCGAGATGGCCCAGATCGTGCGATTCTACTCCCTGCACGCCCTGATCTTCTTTCTTTTCGCGGCCTTGGTCTTCATTCTAACGGCTCACTGGCGACGCTTGGCGACATGGCAGATTCTGTCGTTCGCTGGCTTGGCCATGGTCCTGCTGTGGTTCTCGAATCACCTGCAGGTCCTTACCCAGGTTGGCCTGCTCGGCGTCATTCTGGGTGCTGCCACTATTCTGGCGCCAGATTGGTACGGGTGGTTCCGGCGCCGTAACCTCTGGGCAAAAGGCCTTCTAATCAGCATCGTGCTGGCGGCGCTCGCGCTCGGCGCTTTGATCCTTGACATCGAGGGCAAGCTGCAGGCTCTGCAATCCGTTCCACTGTGGGCGCAGGCGCGCGCGCACGAAACGTTCTTTTATCATAACGCGCTGAAGGCGTGGTTTCCGGTACTATGGCCGATGATGGCCATCCTCGCCGTGCTTTCCATCGCCCGATGGCCTCGACTTTCCATATACTCTTTGGTTGTTTTCGTATCCAGCTTGATCGTGTTGAGTGTCGCGGCCCATAAGGGAGAGCGCTTTTTACTTTATGCCCTGCCCTTTCTTTTCCTACCCATGGCCGCCGGCATAACGACAGGGCTGCAACTCTTCATCGATTTTCTTGGCCAAAGAATCAGAGAGCTTTCCGGATGGCAGGCGGGACACCCGCTAATTGCACCAACGCTGTGGGCCATAGTAGCTGGCGCTCTGATGCTCTTTGCAATCAATCAACCCATTGCGCGTGACGCTGCCCGCATGGTGGCGAGCTCGAGCCCCACAAGCGTGTTCAACCACTACAGCAATGTGGCCGATTGGCCGTCTGCCCTCGACGAAATCCGGCAGGCGCTCAACAAATATCCCGTTGTATTGACGTCCAGCGGAGTCAAGGCAGCCTACTACTTGGGTGATTTCAGCTTTGAACTGAACCGTAGCGTGTTGCTGGAAACCGACACTGGGGCGGAATTCGGACTCGACCCCCGAACGGGCCGTCACGTAATCGCGAGCATCGAATCCGTCCTCAGGGTCGCCCGGGAGTGTGGCCCCACCCTGGTGATCGTTGACCAGCAACATTTCAGGCACGAAGAGACGCTTACCGCGCTCGACGGGTTGGCGATCCGCCAGAACCCCGCGGCCAATCTTTTGACATGGGAGATCGATCCGGCAAACGCAGTCGCTAATGACCCGGACGCTGACTCTTTCGATCCGGAGCCGCTCGATTGCAGGCCAATGGCGCTCTAGTTGGGTCCGTTGCGGGCAGCACCCGAGACGCCAGGAAGAGCCCGCCCCGGGTCAAGCAATGCGCACCGGACCCAGCGCTTTCCACTGGTCAAAGGCCATGGGTCGCTGCACCGAGATCGCGCCGTCCGAGGAGCAGGGGGACCAGTGTAGACCTCGGTGAGGCGGCACCTTGGTATGCGTTCGATGACGAATCGGACTGGGAATTAGGGTGGCTTCACTTGAAGCCCTGGTGAAATGACAACCAGCGGGCAGCCGACGGCGGCCAAAGGAGTTGAAGACGGATGTCCACAGTGCCTCCTTTCGCATCGGCGATCCTGCTCTCGTATAACTGCGCGGATCAGATCGTGGCCGCGGTGCGGAGCGTCCTGGATCAGCAGTGCGAACCTATGGAGATCATCATCTCCGACGACGCCTCGCAGGATTCCACCTTCGCCGTCTTGCAGCGTGAGGTCGCCGCCTACCACGGCTTGCATCGGATCCGACTGCGCCGTCGCGAGACGAATAGCGGCAGCAAAAGCGCGCACTTGAATGACGTCTTTCCGCTCGCCTCGGGGCAATTCCTCGTCTCCTTCGACGGTGACGACATCGCCGAACCCCATCGTGTCCGCCGGATCCTTGAGGTCATCCGTTCGAATCCGCGCGTCAGCGCGGTGTTTTCTGATTATGCGTACATGGACTCAGAGGGCCGCGCCGGCCGAAGGCGTGGGGGGGACCACCCGCTACCCGGCGTGGATGCCCGCCATTGGTTCGCCCGAGTGGATGCGTATGCGCCCGGGGCGACACTCGCGATCCGGCGCGACGTGGTTGAGACCTTCGATCCGCTGGACCCCGCCATCAACGAGGATGTCGTGCTGCCGTTTCGGGCCAGCCTTCTCGGAGATGTCCGTTACATCGACGAAGCGCTGGCGCGCGTCCGACGTTGGGAGGGGAGCTTGACGAGTGATCCCGAACGGCTCCGGTCCTTAGAAACCCTTCGGTCCTGGCTGCTGCAGGGTGTTGCGCAAGCCCGCCTGCAGATGGACAGCCGGCTCGCGGATCTCGGCAGGGCGGAAGAGCTCGGTGTTATCCAGACAGCGGACCTGGACGACCTGCGTGCAACCGTCGCTGCGTCGATGGCCGCGGCCGAGGCCAGCGCGTGTCTGGCAAGCTCTTCTCTGCCCACGCGGCTCCGTTGCCTGGCACGCCTGACGTGGGCGAGCGACCACTGGCGTGATTTTCCGCAGAATGCCTTTCTGACACTGGCACCGGGCCTGTACCTAAAGTACAAACGACGCAGACGGTGAGACACATATGGACGAATTGCGCCCGCTGAATACGACGATGGATCGCGACGACCTTCTGACCGCCGAAGGTCAGACGTTTGTCCGGGAGCTGGACGCCTTGGCGCAAGGCATTGAGCGGCGGAGGCTCCCGGTCACTTCCTGGCTCGGAACGCTGCCAGCACCGCGGTTTCAGATTTCCAGGGCCGGCGTACGGGCCCTGATCCGGAGGATGCGGTACGGACGGCACGGAGTCAGCCCCAACGATTTGCTCAATCGCGGTGGCGAACACTATCAACCCGTTCCCGGCATCACCGACGATGCCCGCCACCCGTGGTTTCTGTACTGGGAAGCCTACTGGACGATCCGACGGGGCCCGCAACTCGAGCGGAGGTCACGCGTTCTCGATGCCGGCGGCACCGGCTCCCTGTTCAGCAACTATCTCGCTTCGCTTGGTGCGGAAACGCATTCGATCGACCTCAACCCCGAGTTGGTGGCCGCGGGACGCACGACGGCTGAGGCCATGGGCTGGAACCTGCACTCGTATGCGATGGACATCGCCAAGCTGGATTTCCCGGATGCGCACTTCGACCACGCGTATTCGATCTGCGTTTTTGAACACCTGGAAGCGGACCTCAGGCAACGAGCGCTGCGCGAGATCGCCCGCGTCCTCAAGCCAGGTGGGA
>PXAT01000018.1 GCA_003565775.1 Ectothiorhodospiraceae bacterium
CATTGATCTGAAAGCCGACGGGGCCCACGGGCTCGTTGATTCGAAACTTCAGCGCCTGGTGCCCGGCCACCGTCAGTTCCAGTAACTCGCCCTGATGCTGCTGGGCGATCGCCTGGAGCCGGCTCACCGCCGTGGGTCGGAGCCGGAGCCAGACCTGCTGGCCGTCCATCGCCACTGCGCTGATCTCTTCGGCGGCCAAGTTAACGCGGACGACCGGCTCCGCCTGTGCCGCGCTCGCGATTACGGCGGCAAGGGCGAGCCAAAAACTCAAGAGCAGCGATCGCATCTCGGTCTCCTTGCAAACAGCAGCATGGGTCGGACGGCATGCCCCGGACCCATGTTGAGTCTACCGAATAAGTCACAACAAAGGCGTGCGATCCCGTGGAGACATCGAAGTGCCAGGGAATCGGCTCCTGCCGCCACATGCCGAAGTCCGGCCGGTTTTCATCAAATCGACAGAATCGGATTCCGCGAGTTTTGAGGGCTTCACGGAGGAGACCCTGGGCAGAGTGATTCGCATCGTTGTCGGTGATCGCGAGTTCATGGCAGCGAGAATCGCGGCGCCGATCACGAGCGGAAGGTTGCAGGGGACATTCAGTTCGCCGGACGCCGCCATGGCATGGAGCGAATGCTGGCCGGCGAATTACCAGTATCTCCGTGCGGTGCAGGGGAGGCAGAAAGGCCCAACGAGTCACGGTAGAGGCCGCAACCTGGAGTTCGAGCGGGTCGTAGCAGCCTTGACCCGCGCTGCTTGATCGCACCCTGCTCACACGGGAGGACGGACAGAGGTGAGGATTCCGTGCCGGGGTGTTTCTGGTCTCAGGGCGGTGCCACACAACCGGTTGGGTCCGTTCCCCCGGGGAGCTCGCGGATTCTGACCTGCAGGTTATGGCTCCTGTGGTTGGTATCGAAGGCACGCACCTCGAACAGGGTATCGTGCCTCGGTCCGACCAGTTGAGGCACCGTATGGTGCACCGAGCGCTCGGCCTTCAACGTCATTGCCAGCCGCGGCAGATCGTCTTCGTCGTACTCCAATCGCAAGGCCGCGAAGCGCCAGACCACTGGTGTGCCCTCAGCGCAGGTCCTCAGGTTCAACGGGATACCTGGCGCGAGTTCGAAGTGCTGACGTTCCACCTCTCTGCCGGCGCCGTCCGTCACCACCAACCGATAGTTGCGAGGTCCTTTCTCCATTGGCTCGTCCTCCGACAGGGTGGCGAGCAGCGCGGCGCGCACGGGATCGACGCGGAGCAGCGGCGGTTGAAAAGGCAGCATGTACCCCGGCCCAGGGCGATATACGAAGCGCCGCGAGAGCATCTGCCGGCTCGAGGCCTCGAGACCGGTCACGCGGCCGGACATCGACATCACCGTGCCGGGCTCCCAGGCCAGCTTGGCGTGCCGTCCCTGCGGGGTACGCAGGAAGATCGTGCCGGGCGTGTCGCCCAGGGATAGACGCAACGCCGTCGGCGGTTGGGGAGAGGCATCCAGATAACGCAGCAGATAATCCTGGGTGGGGGTGGTCACGCCTTGCGCCTCGGCTGCCACGAAGTGCAAGCCTCCCCCATCGGGGACCGCTAGGATGACCTCGAAGGGCTCGCGGCTCAGCTTCAGGGGATGAAGGTCAGCGAGCGCGAGATCACGGGTGGGAGCGTGGTCAATGAACGACCAGCCGAAGGGCTCACCGATCTCGTCCCAGCCCAGGATAGCGGTGCCGCCGGGTAGCCGTTCAGGGTGGTCGGCCACCGTCTGCAAATGCAGCCTCGCTCCCGCCGGGACGTAATTCACGTGCAGTGTGTGAAAGCCTTCGCCTCTGCCGTCAGTCGGCCGCCGCCAGTGCCCACAAGCCATATCGGGCCGGGTATGGGCACGCGAAAGCGCCCCTGGGCATCTGTGGTTGCAGTGGCCACATAGCCCTTGTCCCAGATCAACTGCCCACCATGATCGCTGCGGCCCCACCCCTGGCGGCGGACAGTGATTGTGGCACCGGCGACCGGCGCCTCTCCGTGATACTCCACCAACTCGCCCGTCACAGGTGTGGGCAATAGCCACCACAGAGCTGTTGAAGCCAGCAGGGCCAGCACGCCAGTCGGCAGGAGGTAGGACAGGATGCGGTTCACAGGCTTCGGATTCCGAATGGTGACGGTTGAAGTCTAGCCGCACTTTCTGTCGATTCCCGCGCGCGATGCCGCGAACCGCTTTTTCCCCGCGCGGCTGCACATTACGGCGACGGTGACCGACGACTCCTCGCCAAGACCTGATCAGTCACGTCCCAAAGGGATCACCGGTCACCTTGCCCTGGAATGGAGGTCACGTTGGTCCGGAATAGCAAGAGGACGGTGGACCCTCGTTCCCCGCCCGAGGTTTTCTTCGATCCACTCGCGGCAGCGTCCGGCCTTTGCCTTTTGGAGCATCGGCACTGAAGCTCTCGCTGGCGAGAATGCTGGAAGCGCCGACCTGGCCCGCGGTGTCTTCCGCAAAAGGGACGGCGATGCCCCCGTCTTGAACGGAGGGTTTGGCGCTTCGAGTCGGCCGCCGTGACGCTGGCCGATCGGGGGGCTCTTGCCGACCCTGAGCTGTCTCCCGTTCCCTGAGTTCGAGCGTCTGCGTTACCCACTGAAGCAGGCGCCGCTGCGCTTCGCATTGGACGTTCATGACGAGCGTGATCTACAACTTAAGAGGCACACGGGCGCCATCTAAAACAAGGAAGTAGGGGCGTTTCCCTATTTGGTTTCTCGTTTAGGTGAGTACTTTCCCGACCTATCAGATTGTTCAACAAACCTGCGCATAAGGTATACGCCCACAAGGTTATGGGGTTACAAAAACTAACCTTCTGTGGCATTGGCAGGCGAGCGTTCAACAACTATACAAAGGGTAGTGGTTTTACCAACACCGGGCCGAAACAAGAACGCGAATCAGCCGCATGGTTTCGGTCATCATCTCGGGCCGTTATTCGACCTTGGGCCACAGGTGGCGCGGTTTACGGAATGACGTCGGCGGGAAGACCGGTCGGCTCGAATCGAAAGGTGAGACTGATGAATAGCAGCACTGAGAGATCCAGCTATCTTCTCCGCACCACGAAGGTGTTGGGGGTAGCCTTGTTTGCGGTCACGGCCTTGATTCTGATACCTGGCTGCGGCGGCGGTGATACAAACACCGGCAGCGAGGATGGTCTCACAGCGATGAGCGCGAACCCCAAAGGAACACAATCCGCCCGGAACCCCGGCCCCCAGGTGGTATGGTCGCCGGGCTCGCTGTATGCCTCTCTCGCACCAGGGGGGTCGACGATGTTTCAAGTCGAGTTCACCCCTTCGGTGAATGCCACAGGGGTAACCACTTTTGTTGTTCCCGAGATCGCGGACCATGTCTTGCTGAATCCGTCGTCGTTCGCCTCTCTTGCGGCGGGCCAAACCTATTCGATCGACGTGACCCTCACATCCCCGCCGGGTATGGAGGTCGCCGAGAAGGATGGCGTCATCATGCTGCGGCAGGGGCGCCGGGCCTTGGCCAAGCCTCTCAAGGTGGATCTGGCCTTCGTGCCCAAGACCTACACCACTAACGACACTGGGATCGATTGGTGTGCAGACAGCAGCAGCAATTTCCTGCCGTGCCCGGTAGCGGGTCACCCGGGACAGGATGGGGATCATGGTCGTGATGCCCTAGCTCGTTTAGGGCAATTGGCCAAGGTTGGAGCGGGCAGTGCCGGGTTCGACTGGACCAAACTCGATACCAACGGGGAGCCTTTGGCTATTCAAAACATGCCATGGAGCGATGGTGGCAGCGAAACCGACGGCAACCGTTGGTCTTGCGTGCGGGATAACGTCACCGGGTTGGTCTGGGAAATAAAGGTTAACGACAGCACGCATCTGCGTCACCAAGGCCACACCTACACATGGTACGACCCTGACAGCCCGGACGGAAATACTGGCACGCAGAACGGGGGCACCTGTATTGGTAGCGACTGCGATACCACGGGATTTGTGGAGGCGGTGAATGCGCAGGACCTCTGCGGGGCCAGCGACTGGCGCATGCCGACTCGGGGGGAACTGCAGGGCATTGTCGATTACGGTCGGTTCATGCCATCGATCGACCCAGGGTATTTCCCGAACACGCAGACATGGTTTTTCTGGTCGGGTTCGCCATCCGCCGGCAATTCGAGCTACGCGAGGGTCGTGTATTTCTACAGTGGCTTCGCTGCCAGTGGCCTCCGGAGGGACGCCCAGCACGTTCGTCTTGTGCGCGGCGGACAGTGATGTTGATTCTTTTGATGGAAACGAAGATGCGATCTCCGGCGCCCAGAGGCTCTTGCTACCGGACAACGTCGCTGTGGCGGAG
>PXAT01000079.1 GCA_003565775.1 Ectothiorhodospiraceae bacterium
CCTACACAACCCCCTGTCAACGCTTCGCCTGCCGCCTCGCGGCTGCCGGCGCATGACTCGGGGCCAGAGTGGCGTAGCTGCGCTTGTCAAGCGCCTACCGCAGGGAAAAGGCGGACAGGCTGTTGGCGGGGCCGGAGCGGGGTAGCCTCCGCTCCACGCGGCGTCAAGGACTTTTTTCCCCGTCGCTTCGCTCCTCCTCGCGGAACAAAAAAGTCCTTGACCCCGGCTCCGCTGCGGCTCTGGATCAATGAGGGAGGGAAACGGGGTTTCCCTCCCTGTTCCAGGGCGGGCTCCCACGATAGGCGGCCTCCTCCGCGACTGGCGGGTCACGAGGTAGGCAGGACACGTGCTGCGAGGAAGCGGTTGGCGGCGACTCGGTCGCGGTGGGGCACAGCGTGGGTGGCGTGGATGCGGCGGGAGGCGAGGCGGTAGAGGGGTCGTCGGTGGGCAGCGGGTCCGTCGGCGATGGCATCGGCGGTGGCAGAGAGCCAGAAGAAACGCTCGATTCTGGAGGAGGTTCGCAGAGCCAAGTCGATGAAGCGAGTAGCGAGATGTTCAGGGCCATGCAAGACGCCGGCGAGTTGGTCGCGGTGCTCTTGGAGAGACAGGGCGAGTTGGTCGCGGGCAGCGACGCGGGCGTCCCACAGGGCGATGGAGATCTGCCAGCCCTCGCGTTCATCGGCAACATTCCTGACGATCCCCAGCAAGTAGCGAGCATCTACACCGGGTGGGAGGGTTCCGGCGCGGCTCTTGGCTTCGTAGATGGCGATTCCTTCGAGGACGGCATCGAGTGGATAGCGAGCGGTGGCGGTGAGGAGGTGGCCGTGGGGGTCGTCGAGCCCCAGGCGCCGGTAGGCTGCGTCGAGGATGGCTCTGACCATCGGGTTCTGGCGGGCGGCGAGGGTGGCCCTGGCCTGCTGCTGCCTCCGCAGGCGCTCTTCGAGGGCCTGGCGGGCCAGGTTGATCTCGTCGACGGTGGGCTTGTCTCCGAGCAGATCGGCGCGGGAGCGGCCACCGCGGTCCTTGCGCGGCTTGCGGTTGAAGACGCGGCAGACGGCGGTGACCAGGGCGGAGAGGAAGGACCGGGCAAGTTCGTCGGGGGTGGCGCCGCTGAGTTCGAGGCCCTCGAAGGTTGGCTTGAGGAGCCCGAATCCGCCCTCGCAGTGAGCTTTGTTCTGGGGTCGGAACGGTGTGGCCGGGATCAGGATCGTGTCGCCCATCTCTTCGTGGACGGCGTCGGTGTGGTTGGACGGCTTGTTGTCGAGCAGGAGCGCCACCGGGCTGGTGCCGGTGGCGGCAATGGCGTCGCGGAAGGTGTCGATGACGGCCTGGCTGTCCTCGACCGGGGAGACGTCCGCGCCGACGAAGGCCCCGGAGTAGGCGTCGACATCGAGCTCGAGGTTGAAGACGTGAAGCTCGCCGTCGACCTCGACGGGGAGCATGGTGCCGTCGCCGACCCACTGGGCGTGGGGGAAGAAGGTCTCGATGGTGCCACGCAGGGCGAGTTCATCGGGGGTTCTGCCGGGGCGTCGTTTGCGGAGCCGGGCTCCGTGGGCTTCGAGGATTCCGGAGATGGCGGTGCGTTGGAAGAGCACGCCGCAGTCCCGCCGGAGGTGGTCGCAGAAGGCGGTGAAGGTGCCGTCCCAGTGCTTCCATTCGGCAAGCACGGTCTCGATTTGCAGCCCGCGCTGCGGGGAGAGCGACGGCGGCATCTCGGGATCGCGGGCCGGGTCCACATCCCGGACACCGCCCCGCTGCCAGTCCTTCAGCGTACCCGGAGGGACACGGATAGCGTCGGCGGCAGCCTCAAGGGCGACGTCGGGGTGCCGGCCGAGGAGGTCGATGACGAAGCGGCGGAAACCATCGCCGTAGTGGTTGCGCTGGGCGTTGCCGGACACGCAGCCCGGGTGGGCGTAGACGTAGTCGAGCACCGCCTCGGCGAGCTGCGCAGGGGCTGGTTCGACGGGTGGCGCCGGGGGGCGGCCCGGTGACCCGACGAGGTCGGTGACAAGCCGCTCCAGGCGGTTGACCAGCTCATACGCACGACTGCGGCCAGACCCTGTGGCGGCGAGGATCTCGCCAGCGCCGGGGCAGGACAGTCCGAGCCGGCTCATGTGTTGACGCGCGAGTAGCAGCAGCGCGGTGGTGGAAACGGAGGAGGCGACATCGGGGGTTGGTTGAGGTAGGATGATAGTGGCTCCGGGTGGTTTTTTTCATGGCTGGTCATCATCGGTTTGATGACTGACACTCGGAGCCACTTTCTCATATTGCCCTGTCCTGTCATGGATCGGCGCCGCTGACCTCGTCGAGCAGCAGCGCGGCCTCATCGAGCACTTCATCGAAACGGCAGACGTAGCGCTGGAGGCGGCGGCTCATCCTGGTCCAGGTCTCGCGCCAGTCGTCGAGGGCCGTGGTCAGGCCATCGACGCCGTCGCGCAATTCCATGAGTTCGGTCGCGTCGATCTCGTAGGGCTCGGGTGGCTGGAAGTGGGAGTCGGTGAGCGAGCCGGCAGCCTGGACGAGGGTCTCGATGCCGGCGGTCAAGTCGTCGAGGTCGAGTGGTTCCATCACGTTCTACCCCAGGACCTTGTGGCCCATCAGCCAGACCTCGGGACGGCCGTCGGTGCTGGTGACCTTAAAGAGGTCGAGCACGCGGTCACGCAGATCGAGGGTGTCGGAGGCGTCGCCGGAGACGCCTGCCTCGATGCGGGCCAGCACCTCGTCGACACGGCCGTAGAAGCGGTCTGCGGGGACGAGCAGGCCGCCGAGGGCGTGGTGGGTGCGGCGGTGGTTGTACCAGTGCAGGTGGGCGGCGAGGCGGCGCTTCATCTCGGCCACGTCGTAGAAGCGGTGCTGGTCGAACAGCTCCTTGTGCAGGTTGCCGTTGAAGACCTCGAGCTTGCCGTTCCACTCCTTGTGCTCGGCCGGGATCTGGTCGATGCCCAGCTCCTCGAGCAGACGGGTGAACCGGCTGATGCCCTTCCAGCTCCAGAAGGCGGATCCCTTGTCGTGCAACACCATCTCGGGCCTGCCGTGGCGGGCGACGGCGCTCTCGAAGGTGTCGATGACCAGGTCGGCGCGCTCGGCGTCGTCGACACCGTGACCCGTGACGTAGCGCGAGTAGTCATCGATCAGGATCAGGGTGAAGGTCGAGCTGCGGTTGATCCAGCGCTGGACGAAGTCGAGGTGCCAGAGGTGATTCGGCCGCACGGCCTCGTAGCGCTTGTCGTGGTTGCTGCGGCGGACCTTGGGGGGGCGGTAGCCAGCGTCCTCCATCACGCGACGGGTGGTGTGGGTGGAGACCTTGACGCCCTTGCGGCGGAGCTGGTTGCGGACCTGGCTCGGGCCGAGGCCGGGGTGCTCCTTCCACATGGTGAGAATCTCCTGGTCGCGCCGGGCCTCGATGTCGGCGGGGTCGGGGCCGGATGTCGGGGAGTCGCCTTGACCCCTTGCCGCGCGCTCGGCCTGCTTGGTCCACTGGTGGATCGAGTAGCGGCTGATGCCGAGCCGGCGGTGGGACTCGGTGACGCCCACCGCGGCGGCGAGTTCGATCGCCTGCGCCTTTTGCGAGGGGGTATAGACGCGGGCGACGCGAGGCTTGGTGGGGACACCCTCGGATGCAGCGGCGGGCGCACCCCTGGGGGACGTCTCACCCGAAGCATCGTCGGCCTCGTCCTGGGCGGGCTCGGGCCGTGGTGGCCACTCCGTGCCCCGTTGCTCGGCTTGCCGGGCCTTGTAGGTCCAGCAGGTGAGCGTGCCCATGGGCACGCTCAGGCGCTGAGCAGCTAGGGCTGGGCCCAGCTCCGTCGCGAGGCGGATGGCCTCTCGCTTCTCATCTGCCGTGTAGGTGGCTTGCTTGCTTCTACGCATCGGTGACCTCCTGCGAGACGGCACCCACCCCGACGATTCGTCCAGGGTTTCAGGGCCGTCAGCGGATGGTCACTGTATGACAAGCGCACGTAGGTGTTGAGTTGGCCGATGTGCTGGTGGCTGAAGGCCCCCACCTTCAACTCGACCAGCACATGGCACTTCAAGACCCGGTGATAGAACACCAGGTCAACGAAGTTGTAGGTCTCGCCGATCAGAAGGCGCTTTTGCCGGGCTTCGAAGCAGAACCCGTGGCCGAGTTCCAGCAGAAGGCTCTGCAACTTGTCGAGCAGCGCATCCTCCAACTCCGATTCCCCCATCACCTCGGCGGGACGCAGGCCGAGGAACTCGAAGACGTAGGGGTCACGGATGTCCAGGGAGGGCGCCTCGTGCTCGACACCGGTCTCGCTCTGGCGGCGCAGGGCCGCCTTGTCGGTGGAGAGAGCCGTGCGCTCGTAG
>PXAT01000168.1 GCA_003565775.1 Ectothiorhodospiraceae bacterium
ATACGGCTCGCGATGGAGTAATTGACGGTCACACGCTTCCCGATCCCGGCTACTTCACCTCGGTTGATGCGACCAGCCTTGTTCTTGCGACCGATCCCGATCGTCCTGATGAGAATTACACCAACGACAGATTTTGGATGAGCCCCGAAGGAACAAGGGGAGTAATGAGAGGAGGTTTCTACGGAAGCGGTACCGACGGCGGAGTGTACAGTATGCATGTCGAGATGACGCCGGACTTCGCCGGCCGAGCGCTCGGGTTCAGGTGTGCCACGGAGCCTTTAAGATAGGAATTAATTTTTATGAGTAAAATTAAAATTGCATTAATTATACTCCTGGTTTTTTTCGTTAACCTTGATCTTTCTTCGGGTGCGATGCTTTTGATGGTAAAGAATACGCTTTCTTCTTCGGTGCCGGACGCTTGGGTGAACCATACTATCGAGTTCACCACGAACAATTCGGTCCCGTCCGGCGGGAAGATAGAGTTTAGAATGGAACGGGGTTTTTTCTATATTCCGACATCCTTCAACTTTAATGATATGGATATGTTGGTTCGGCTTCCCGGCGATGATGAGTATGAAAATAGAGACCTCGGCAGTTCGGTCAGTGGGACGGTCAGCGCCGTCTCCGTCAGTCCGGGTTCTTTCGGCTCAATTGTGATCACTTTGGCTGAAGAGGTGCCGTCCGGATCAAGAGTAAAGATCCGTCTTGGCACCCATGCAGAGTACGGCGCCTCAGGAGGAAATAACATAAAAAATCCCACCGTTCCTCGTTCTTATGATTTCTTTTTGGAGACCCGAGACCCCTTTGATAACAGGATCGATAATGCCAAAGGAATGGTTGCCGTCATCGATCCGGTTCAGACCACACTCGCTTTTGATCTCGGTTTACCGGTCCGTTACGATGGTTTACCCGAAGGAGAGCTACCCGGTAATACCGAAAAGGCCACCATATCCCTGAAAACCGATATTTTTTCACTTTGTCGTTATGCAACAGAGCCGGGAGTGGAGTATCCCGATATGCCTTATTCTTTCAGTCAGAGCCACCGCACGCTTCATAGTTCTTTGATCGATCATCTTGAGAATGAGCAGGAATACAGTTTTTATGTTCGTTGCGAGAATGTGATGGGAGAGTATAACCTTGACGATTACGAGATATCCTTTTCGGTCGCACCGGCCCCCACTGATGTTGCAGAGCCCGGCGACCCGGATGACGATCCGGAGGACCACGGAGGAACACCGGGCAGGCCCGGCTCCGGGGGAGGTTCAGGAGGAGGCTCCGGAGGCGGGGTCGGACCCGGAAGTGGACATGAGCATCCTCCGCACACCGGTACCGTTATCATCGAAGGATGGTCTTACCCGAATTCAAGACTTTATATACTTAAGGACGGTGTTGTTATAATGGAAGAACGTATCAGAGATGCCGATTTTTCCAAAAGGATAACAGAGGTCGTTTACGGGGGATATACATTTTCTGTATATGCCGATGATCCGGACGGAACCAGATCGTCCAGCAAACACTCCACGCTTACGGTTCGCTCCGACACCATTAACAGGATAACCAATGTCTTTCTCCCCCCCACAATTTCTCCCAAAGGAGGTTCGGTTTCGCCGGGAGGTGAGATGAATTTTTCCGGGTACGCATATCCCGACTCCGAGCTTCGATACGAGGTATTAAGGAACAGGACGGTCGTTAAAGACGGATCGTCAATGTCCTCGGATGACGGTTCTTGGGGCATATCCATTGAAACCTCGAGCCTTAGTGTCGGATCTTATGATTTTAGAGCAAGAACGGTAATGACCGAAGCTAATCAAGAAAGTGATTGGGAGACGGTCGCTTTCGGTGTGGGTGCGGAGCCTGAAGCTGATACTCTTACCGCAGATCTCAATCGTGACGGAAGGGTCAATCTTGCGGATTTCTCCATCCTTCTTTTCCACTGGGGCACGAGTAATCCTTTGGCGGACATAAACGGAGACGGTGTGGTAGGACTTGCCGATTTCTCCATAATGCTTTTTCAGTGGACAGGTTGATTTCTTGACCGAACAAGTTCGTTCAAGGAATAAGTATTAATATCTAAATCCGAAATCCGAAACAATATTTAAATTAGAATATTAAATATCAAAACCGGAAATGGGAAAGATTGAAGTTATAATAAGAAATAATGAAACAGAGGATGAATGAATTACAAAATATCGGAGTGGAACAGAGAGTAACCCATCCGGATCTCTAATATTTGGTGAATTATGGTGAGTGAGCACTCAAACAATAGAAGTCTCGGAAACAAAAATAATTTTGATCTGGAAGAACGATGTTTTGTATTTGCCAAGAAATGTCGTGAGTTTTGTAAAAAAATTCCACGGACTATCGGCAACAAAGAAGATTCAAGTCAGTTAATAAGAGCATCCGGATCGGTGGGCGCAAATTACATTGAGGCAAACGAAGCGATAAGTAAAAAAGATTTCTCTTACAGGATCAAGATCTCTCGAAAGGAATGCAGGGAATGTTGTTATTGGTTGCGACTCATCGATCATGGTAAAAGTGAAATTCTTTCCAAAAAATGTGATGAATTACAAAGAGAATCTTTGGAACTTATGAAAATATTTGGCTCCATATACCAAAAGACAAAATAGGTTGATTTCTCGGAGAGTCTAAAAATCATTATTTGATATTCTAATTTAAATATTGTTTCGGATTTCGGATTTAGATATTCTTTATTGCGCCCTGGCGTCATGTTCACATCTTTCTTTCAACACTTATGTTCTTAATATATAATGTAAGGTGTGGTTTGAAAAAGGAAGGTTATGTCATTTTTACAACGACTAAAAGGAAAACAAGAAGGAAAAAGAACGAGTCCCGGTGATCAGCGTTTGAAGGGAGTTACTCAATTGGAGGTCGATCTTTACCAGACGGACAAGGAGATAATAGTTTTTGCTCCCATACCGGGTGCGCGCCCCGATCTTATTGACATATCAATAGTCGGAGATGAGGATATTGTGATAATTTCCGGATCCACCAAGCGTCCCGAGGACCTCGCTTTTAATAAAGAGAATAAAGAGCTCGGTACATTCTTCACCGAGGAGGTCGTGTGGGGTGACTTTTATAGAAAGATAATATTGCCTGAGAGGGTAGAGATACGAAACGCCGAGGCTAAAATGAAATTGGGGGTTTTGGTATTGCATCTTCCTCTTATAACCGAGGAGATCAGTAAGGATAAGGCGGTCAAACTCGATGTGGTTGATATAGATGAGTTCAAAAAGTCCTTGGAGAGTGAAGATAAGCCGAAAAAGAAAGCGGTCAAAAAAAGAAGAATAGTGAATTAAAAGAGACGCTCATGTGTCAAAAAAATTTTTATTATGATGAAGTATAAAATACCCGGATCAAAAATGGTTTTTACGAAAAAATTATTTTTAATGTCAGCATTATTGTTTTTTGGAGCTTCCGTTTCTTTGGCCGAAGCCGCTACACTGCAAATAACTCCCGCTTCCGGTTCTCATGCCGTGGGTCAGACATTCACCGCCAGAGTGATTGTTGACAGTGGAGGTAGTCAGGTTAATGCCTCTGAAGCGACACTTTCATTCGATAACAGTGTTCTTTCGGTTACCAATGTCTCCAAAGCCGGTTCGGTCCTTTCCCTTTGGACCACCGAGCCTACGTACTCGAACGCCGCCGGTACAATAAGTTTCGGTGGAGGAAACCCGTCTCCTTTTTCAGGTCAATCGACTCTTATAACGGTTACATTCAGGGTAACAGCTGAGGGTAGCGGTACGGTCAGGTTCAGTTCCGGCGCCGTGACGGCGGCTGATGGTACAGGCAGGGATGTTCTGGCCAATATGAGAACCGCAACTTTCACAGGAACCTCGGCACCGGAGCCTACCCCTGATCCAACACCGACCCCGACACCTGACCCTACTCCCTCCGGGAACACCCCGAGCGCTCCGGCTGTAAGTTCCGATACTCACCCCGAGGATAATCCTTGGCATAATGAATACGAAGCGAACTTCTCTTGGAATGTGCCAAATGACGTAACGGCGGTTCGGCTTCTTGTGGGCAGACAGTCTGAAGCCACCCCGACGGTCGTCTACGAACCGCCGATCAACTCGCGCGAGCTCGGTGACGACATTTTCAACGAAGATGGGCTTTGGTACTTTCATGTTCAGTTCAGAAACAGTGCCGGATGGGGAGGGATAACCCACTATGAGTTCGGTTTCGACACGGAAGCGCCTGAAGAGTTTGAGATCGAGATAGTGGAAGGTGAGGGTACCCCCAACCCAACCCTGTCGTTCAGGTCGGAAGATGAACTTTCGGGCATAAGGGATTACGTAATATCGATCGAAGGAATGGAAGACATTGTTGTGTCGTTCGATGAACATGAGGAAAGTGGCGGGGTTTATACATTCGAAGACCCTCTTCCTTCGGGAGAGGTCGTCATTACGGTATCGGCCCGAGATAATGCCGGAAATCAAACGACATCTTCAATAACAACCTCTTCCGAAGATGATGGTATAGACAGGACTGTCCCGACCGTGGCCGACGATGAGGATCGGGTCGGCTTTTTCGCCAGACATGGGACTACCATGTTCATAATGTTCTTGATACTTATCATTCTGGTACTGTTGGGTTACATCTGGAAATTGAGGAAGGAGATCGAACATAACAAAAAAAAAGGAAAAAGAGAAGTAAACGAAGTTCGGGACGAGGTAAGCAGGGTCTTTTCGGCTCTTAGAGACGAGGCTGAGGACCTTTTTGCTTCTTTTGACGGGAAGGAGGGTTTGAGCGCCAAAGAGAAAGAGGCGTTCAAAAAGATATCCGACGCTTTGGATGTTTCGGAGGAGATAATCGGGAAAGAGATAGACGATGTTGATAAGCTGATGGAGTAGGTGTTTTTTTAAAAGTTTTTTTTAAAGGAAAAGACTCCATTCTGTGGAGTTTTTTCGTGATAAATTGCTTTAGATATATGTTAAAATAATTTGAAACGAACTGTTGTATGAAAAAACAGAGGGATTATCTTATTGACATGAAAAGACCTTTGAGGATAAAAAGATTTAGGTCTCGTCTTTTTCGTTTGGCTAAAATAACTCTTGTTTTTATTATAACTTTTACCTGGATATTTGCCGGCTATCCTCAGTTTTGGGGAGTTCCGCCTTCACCTCAATCCGTTTTTGCTCAGCAGTTCGGGCGACCGGACGGAAATGCCGGCTCCGTCGGGGGCTGGGTGGGGAGCTACACGGACATAAACGACCCGACTCCGGATGATAATACCTTTATTGAAACTTCCAGCCACAATCCTGGTCCGGGTGATTATTTTCAAGTTTCCATATCCGATCTTAACGACCCCAACACAGATGAGGGTCATATTGTTCGTTACAGATACGGCAGGAGTGAGTCCGGAGGCCGAGACTTTGGTATCGAGGTGGGGCTCTATCAAGGTGACACGTTGATAGCTTCTTGGACACATGATACTCTGCCGGCTACTCCCGTTACCCGATCTCAAACCTTGACCGCGACCGAGGCGGGCAACATCGACGATTATGAGGATCTTGTAATAAGATTCACTATTGATAATGTCGGTGGCGGACAGCCCAGGACTCCCAGATGGTACTGGGCCGAGATAGAGGTTCCGGACGTGGTCTCAGCCGAACTTCCCGAAGTGGAAACCAACGCTCCAACCAACATCGGTCAGAGTAGTGTTACGGGACGAGGAGAGATAACCGACACCGGAGGCGGAAGCGTGACTCGCCGTGGTTTTGTTTGGTCTACCACAAGTAGGAATGATCCGGGCGATCAGTCCCCCGGCGATTCGACTTACGAGGACAATGTCAGTCAAAGCGGGTCTTTTGATACTGGAACTTTCAGTTTGAGTATAAGCGGTCTTGATCCGGGCGAAACCTATTATTACAGAGCCTTTGCGGAGAACTCCGAAGGATTTGCTTACGGAGATGAAGAAAGTTTTACAACCTTACCAGAATCGCCTACAGTTATTACCAATGCGGCGACCGATATCGGACAGACCGGCGCGACGGGCCAAGGAGAGATAACCGACACCGGTGGTGAGAATGCCACCGAAAGAGGTTTTGTTTGGGGAACGGTGAGCCGAGGTGACCCCGGAGATACCGCTCCCGGTGACACTGATTATTCCAACTACATTGACCAGGCCGGTAATTTCGGGACAGGCGCTTTTTCTATTTCTTTTACCGGTCTTGAACAAGACACGACCTATTATTATCGCGCTTATGCTGTGAATTCGGCCGGTTACAGTTACGGTAGCGAGAGAGAGTTTTCCACTTTGGGTGACTTTCCTGTCGTGGATACTTTGAGTCCGACCGATGTAGCTACGGATGAGGTTACCGGAAGAGGTAACGTATTGGATGTTGGGGCGGATAATGCTACCGAGCGGGGTTTTGTTTGGTCTACAGAAAATCACGGCAATCCGGGCAACGTTTCGCCGAACGCTTCCGACTATAGTGATTCGGTCAATGAGACAGGAAGCTTTGGTTCCGGTTCGTTTACTCTGTTAATTACCGGTTTGGATTCAAATACCACATATTTCTACCGATCTTATGCCCGAAACTCAGAAGGTTATGCATATGGCCCGGAAATAGAATTCGAAACGGATAATGAATTTCCGACAGTTACGACAGCGAGTCCGTTCGGGATATCTACCAGACAGGCGACAGGTTCCGGTTCCGTTACCAATGATAAGGGTTTGGATGTTATTGAGAGAGGGTTCGTTTGGGGAACGGTGAGTCGAGGCGATCCCGGTGACACTCCTCCCGGGAGTACCGACTATGATGACCTTGTCAATCAAACGGGAACTTACGGCGAGGGGTCTTTTTATCTTGATATGACCGGACTCGATCCCGATACCACCTATTATTACAGAGCCTATGCTCGAAACTCTGAAGGATATTCTTATGGAAACCAGGTTTCTTTCAAGACGGATACGGCTCAATTTTCAAGACCTTCTTCGGACGTCTCGACCGGCGGTTGGCAGCCGACGCCTCTTTATGAGAATATAAACTCAGTTAGTCGTGATGATGATTCTTTCATTTACTCCCATAATAACATTGACCCGGACAGAGCGGAGATCCAATTATCGGATGTTGATAACCCCGGAGTTAACACCGGTCATGTCTTAAGGTATACATTTAGGAAAGACTCTACGGGAGGTGTTAATATTGATTTTCGAATAAGGCTTTTGGATGGAGAGACTGAGATATTCTCTGAAACGCATTCCGATATCGAGGCATCTTTTATTTTGGAAGAAAGAGTTTTAACGACAGCTGAAGCGGACAGCATTAACAACTACGATAACCTCAGGATAGAGGTTTCAAGAGAAGGAGATCCGGGAGGGGGTCCGAATCGTAGATCGGCACAAGTCTCATGGGTAGAGTTTGAGTTGCCGGAAGCTCCCGAGATCGATCCGCCCACTGTTACAACGGGACAGGCTACCAATGTGGGAGTGGCAAGTGCGGTTGGTCAAGGAAATGTTACCAATACCGGTGGTTTGACGGTGACGGAAAGGGGCTTTGTTTGGTCATCTCAGAGTCGAGCTGATCCCGGCGACACTTCGCCGGGCAACAGTGAATATTCCGGTTTCACGAATGAGGCGGGAAGTTTCGGTAGCGGAACCTTCACTTTGGATATGGAAGACCTGGATCCGGAAACAACCTATTTTTATAGAGCATACGCATATAATTCCGAAGGATACAGCTATGGAGGCGAGATGGCATTTCAAACGTATGCGGAACAACCGACGGTGTCAACAGGTCCCGCGACAAACATTAGCGCCAACCAAGCCGACGGACACGGAGAGATAACTTTTGTCGGATCGAGTACGCCCACCGAGCGCGGCTTCGTTTGGTCAACGGAAAGTCGTCCCATTAACCCCGGAAATGTTTCTCCGGGGGAAAGTGATTATGAATCTTTTGATAGCTCATCGGGGACTTTTGAAGAGGGGGGGTTTTCGATGACTTTGACCTCTTTGGAATCCGACACCATTTATTATTATAGAGCGTACGCCAAAAACGATGATGGTTACGGATATGGACAAGAAATGGAGTTTCAGACAACCGGAAACTTTGTTGCAATGACCACCGGAGACCCGACAGGCATAACTGAGACAGAGGCTCAAGGTCAAGGTGTTATCGATCACATAGGTGTCGGCGATGTGACCGAACGGGGATTCGTTTGGGCCACCGTAAGTCTGTCCAACCCAGGGGACATTGAGCCGGGAGAGAGTGCTTACGGTTCGATGGTAAATGAGACCGGGACATTTTATGCGGGAAGTTATTCGCTTGATTTGGGTGATCTGGAAGAGGGAAGGGTTTATTTTTATCGCGCATATGCCAAGAACTCGGCCGGATACAGTTATGGAAATGAGATAGCTTTTTACACCTTAAGTACAAGACCGACACTTTTGACCAAAGATCCCACCGATCTTGCTTACGAGTCTGTTACCGGACAAGGTGAGATAGTAAACATAGGTATAGATAATGTTATATCGAGAGGTTTTGTCTATGGCACGACTAGTCATGGAAATCCGGGAAATACCCCTCCGACGGGAACCGAGTATGATACGAATGTCAGTCAAAGTGGAAATTTTGAGGTGGGAGATTTTCTAATATCCTTATCTAACTTGAATGATGATACCACTTATTATTACAGAGCTTTTGCGGAGAATCCCGAGGGATTTGGTTATGGAAACGAGATAGAGTTCAAGACCCCTCAGGAACCCTTTCCTCCGGAGCTTTCAAACATAGAGCTGAATAACACCGGAGACATCTTTTTGGTCGAGGGTTCCACCACCACCATATCCGTTTCGGCGACAGTAACCGATCAAAACGGGTGGGAGGACATAGAGGAAGGCTTACTTGAAGGTGTGGTTTATCGAAGCGGTGTCGGTGTCGATTGTGAACCCGATCCAAACAATTGTTATTTGGTGGAGAACCTGTCTCTTGAGAATTGTGAAGGGGACACTTGTGATATCGTAGGTTCGGTTCCGATGTGGTTCTTTGCCGAACCGACCGATGAAGGTACTTATTCTTCAGAGCACTGGGAGTTTTGGATATACGTCGAGGACTCTTATGGATACAACGACGATGGGGTGTCGCAAGAGAAACCCGAGAACGGACCGGTCAATTTATTGACCCTTCTGGCCATTTCCGTTCTTATAGACGAGATAGATTACGGTGAGTTTGAAATGGGAGAGCATTCCGGTTCAGATAATGTGGAGACCATTATTCGAAACACAGGCAACTCCGCCGTTGCCATCGAGGTCTCCGGTGAAAACATGGAACTTGAACCCGGTTCCGAAATAGATGTGAGTAATCAGCAGTGGGCCACCGCACTTTTCTCTTATGGCGCAGGTACGGCGTTGACGGATACGGGGGAAGTTACCGGAATAGAGCTCTCCAAGCCTGATTCCACTGAACCTGTAGAGGATTCGATCTTTTGGGGATTGGGTGTTCCCGAAGCGAACCTTAGAAGCGGTCGTTACAGAGGGTCGAACATCTTTATTGCTGCTCCGGTTGAATGATATCTTCGTCATAACTCGGTCTTTAGCGTGATATAATTTTGTACATGAAGCTTGTTTTATTAAGAAGAATCAGTGGAAAGACGATACTTGCTTTAAGCGTTTTTTTTATAATTTTTTCGGCTTTATTGTTTTCCTTCAAGGAAGAGGTTCTGCTTGCTTCCAGTCCGCCCCAGATACAGAACGTAAGGGTGGTCGAAGTTGACGAAAACAGTGCTTTGGTCCAATGGGAGACAGACAAGGAGGCCGATTCGTTGATAAACTACGGGTTGGACAGACATTACGGAATAGTCAGAGATCCCGGTTCGGAGAAGGTGGAACACAGCCTTCTGCTCGATGATCTGCTTTCGGGTACGACTTACCATTTTCGTGTGGTTTCAAGAGATAAGGACGGGAATCAAAGTATATCCAGCAACTACCGATTTACCACCGAGGGAGAATCCGAGATAGTCGATATTGACACTCCGCCGGTCGATAGGGTTGAGCAGATAATAGAGCATATTGAGGAAATAGACGAACTCTTGGAGATCGAGGAGGCGATTCGGGAGCGCATAAGGGAAATATCCGACGATTTGGTTATTATAGGAACTCCCGTTGTGGAGGTCGGCGAGGACCATGCGATCGTGAGGTGGGCCACTAACAGATCCTCGATCTCTTCGGTTGAGTTTGCCCGAGAGAACGAGTTTAATGAGAATGATCCGGTCTATTCCCGTTCTCAGAGTGGTGACGGCACCGAGTCTCTGGAACACGAGGTTTTTCTTGAAGGTCTTACTCCGGCCACGACCTATCATTTCAGGGCGATTGCGAGGGATAACGCAGGCGTTGAGGTTCGCAGTGAGGATCACACTTTCACGACCGATGCACCGACACCGCAGGTAAGGAACTTCGAGCTGGTTTACATAGGTGAAGACTCGGCGACCTTTGAATGGAATACGACCTTTCCGGCGGAGTCTCTGATAGAGTTTGAACATTTGGGTACCGGAGAGAGGGGGACAAAAGGAAGCCCGACTCTTTCATCCGGTCACTCCGTACACTTGACAGATCTTGAGTTCGGCGAATCATACAGAGCTAAAGCTATTGCGATAGGTGAGGATGGAGGCACTTCGGAGAGTAATTACATCGAGTTTGAGACCGTGATAGACACCGACCCCCCGGTGGTTTCCAATGTTTCGACCGAGTCGACCCTTTTCCCGGGAGCCGAAGCCAGAGTGCAGACCATTGTTTCTTGGAGAACCAACAAGCTGGCGATTTGCAGGTTCAATTATCAAGAAGGACTGGCGCCGGGTACCGATCAGTTCGATCTTGATCCCCGAGACAGCAGTTTCATGACCAACCATGTTCAGGTCGTGGTGGATTTCAGGCCGGCAACGGTTTATCAGTTCTGGTTCGTTTGTGTGGACAGGTTCGGTAATGAAGGGGTCTCGGAGAAATTTGTTGTATTCACTCCTCAGCAGGAGAAGAACATCATTGATATCATAATTGAGAACTTCGAAGACACCTTCGGTTGGATCGAGAACATATTTAATTAATATGAGGCCTTTAATAAAAACGGAAGACCTGGAAGTCACTTACAATCTTGGAAAATCCAATGAGTTTTTGGCCTTGCGTGATGTCAATATTGAGATATACAAAGGAGAGTACATCGTTCTTTTCGGGACTTCCGGCTCGGGAAAGTCGACCTTGATGAACTGCATCTTGGGTTCGCTTCCGAACTCCGCCGGTAGGATATTGGTAAAGGATAGGGATATTTATAATGTTTCTCCCGAAGAGACGGTGAGGTACCAAAGAAGTACCGTAGGCATCATGTTTCAGACCTTTAATCTGATCCCTTCGGTCAGTGTTTTGGATAATGTCTCTTTACCTCAGCTTTTCTCGGGTGTTTCGCCGGCCAAGAGAGAGGCCAAGGCTCAAGAGCTTCTGGATAGGTTCGGAGTCGGCCATGTTTCTCATAAACTTCCGACCAATCTCTCCGGAGGACAGCAACAGAGGGTTTCGGTCGCCCGTTCTCTGGTAAACGATCCGGAGATACTCCTGGCCGATGAACCGGTCGGAAACTTGGACAGCCGTTCGGCGTCTCAGGTCATGAACACCGTCGGAGAGATAAACATAAGGGACGGGGTTACCGTTATTTTAGTGACCCATGATGCCAAGCATCTGCCTTACGCTCACAGGGTCTATTACTTGGAGGACGGACGCATTGTAAGGGAGGTGCCTAACCCGGAGAAAAAACAAATAAAGAAAACAAAGGACGCAAGTATCGTGACCGAGATAGAGAGGCTGGCGCGCCTTTTCCCTTATGTCTCGGTTGAGGATCTGAGAGTCAAAAGTTTGGTCAACTATGTCACTCAAAACGCCAATTTCGATCAAGTTACCGTACTGGAGAACGCCTTATACAGATATATACACGGATCTTTAAGTAACGAGGATCTTAAGGAGATAATCTCGGCGAGAATTAGCGAGGGCGGAGTCGGAATGGATAAGAGACAAGCAACGGAAATGATAAAAAAGATATCAAGTATCATTGAGAATTCGAACGACGTTACTCGTTTTAGGCGCGGTGTTCTTAAGACTCCCTTACATTATCAGCATAAGTTCGTACAACGTATTCGAGGTCATCTTTTGGAGCTTTATAATGGAGAACTCCCCGAAGGACTGCTGAAAGAATTGGATGGTCTTATAATAAGCCGGTTGAACGGGGTGATACGAAGAGACGCCTTCGAGGAAGCGCTCTCCAGGAGTCCGTCGAAAAAGGGTATCGGAATCAACAAGAAGACCGCCTTTGCCATGACGGAATACTTTGAAAAAATGATCACTCAGGGAGCGGCTTTTGAAAAGGTTAGTCATTAATTTGGAATGAATTCACTATGAGAACATCGGACATAGTTAAACTTTCAACCAGAATGTTCAAGACCAATCCGTCAAGAACCTGGCTGACGATCTTGGGAATGGGTGTGGGAACGGGCGCTGTTGTTTTGATGGTGGGTTTGGGGTTCGGTCTTCAAAAGATAATTCTGGAAGAGATCGTCTTCGGAGAGAGTATGTTGAGTATAAGAGTGACCTCTTCCGGGGATGGGGCTTTGAAGCTTGATAGGAATACAGTGGAGGAATTCCTTGCCATGGAAGAGGTTTTGGATGTTGCACCACTTGCAAGCTTTCCCGCTCTTATTACTTACGAAGGATTGACCGGCAACATTTTTCTGGAGGGAATAGGGCCAAGATATCTCTCATATGCCGGTTTCAGGATCCCCAGAGGTCAAGGTTTTTCAATAGAGACCGAACAGGAGGATAGGAATAAGGTAATATGGTCGGAGTCGATGTCACAGCTTTTTGGTGTTGAGGATCCCGAAGATGTTCTGGGGAAAGAAGTCACCTTTAGGATCACCGTGCCCAGCAGGGAGAGACCGGACGAGGTTCATGAGGTCAGGATCGATCAAACTTATATGATAATGGGAGTGAATGATGACAGTGTCTCCATGTCCGCGCTCATGCTCCTCTCTGAGCTTGAGAGGCATGTCCGGGTGGATAGCTATGAGAGAGTTCAGGTCAGAGTCGTAAACGATGAAGCACTTGAGTCGGTATCAAATGCCATCATTGAGATGGGCTACGATGTTTATACTCTTTCGGAGACCGTCGAACAGGCCCGTATGATATTTCAGGTGGTTCAGATCGTTCTGGCCGCCTTCGGTGGAGTGGCACTCACCGTGTCCGCCATCGGGATGTTCAACACCATGACCGTTACTCTCTTGGAGCGAACAAGCGAGATAGGTATAATGAGGACGATCGGCGCCTCTCCTTCCGATATCAAGGTCTTGTTCCTGTCGGAGGCGGTCATAGTCGGTTTTTTGGGAGGTATCAGCGGGATCCTGATGGGAACCGGTATAGGGTTCGGTTTGAATACCTTGCTTAACTTTATAGCGTCCAGATTCGGAGGGACCGCAGTTTCTATATTTGCTTTCCCGATCCTGTTCCTTCTCTTTATAATGGCTTTTTCGGCCGTTGTCGGCTTTATGACCGGTGTATTCCCCGCAAGGAGGGCTTCAAAACTCGATCCGTTGGAAGCCATTCGAGATTAACGATCCCCTGTGGATAACACATATTTACTTGAGTGTTATAATAATATATTGAGAATTGCTTGGAGTCTTTAATTATTTTATTAAATTAAAAAATATGTCACTTGAACCAATTGTTCGTTACTCTCGCAATGTTGAGGGAAAGATAACCATCGCGACGGTCCTTCTCTGTGTTCTGGCGATCTCCGCGTTCTTTTTGTTGGATGTGCAGTACAAGAGCGGGATCCACGCCAGCAATGTAGCGACAACGTCGGTCTTCGTGGTCAACTCTCCTCCTGAGTGGGTGATAGAGCCGGCCGAAGTTCCCGCTTCCAGTGCTTCAAATCCCACAAACGAAGGGGATGTTGTCACATGGACGGCGACCGCGGAAGACCCGAACGGGTTCAACGGCTATTGGCTTTTGATATGTAAGAACACCACCGCCACTGAAACGGATATGATCATATATGACCCCGATGTACCGGGGTCTCAGCCGGACTGTCCCGGCGGAGAAGCAAACAGATGGGCGAGGTCGGCGTTGACGGATGACGGAGAAATGGCAACGGCCACTTACCAAACCCTCGAGGGAAGAGACGAAAATGTGGAAAATGTTTGGTATGCATTTATTTGTGATAATGACGAATATCATCCACGTTGTAACGTTGAGGACATCAGCCAGGGGTACGGTGATTCCGGATCTCCTTTCTATGTAAACCACCGACCGGTCTTTACCGAGTTCAATGCACCGGATCCGACCGATCCGGGTGAGTTGGCTCAGTGGACAAGTGTCGCTTCCAATACGAATACCGTACTTTCCGATCAGACGGTAAAGCTTTTCGTATGTCGAACCGACCAGTTTGACGAAGAGAACGTTGAGTGCCAAGGAGGAGACGAGAACACTTACGCAAGCTCTACTTATGCCATTAATCCTACTGTAAACTACACAACAAATCATCCCAAACCGCATGGTTTTTATGACGCGTACGGCTTTATCGTTGACGCTTATAACTTGACCGCCCCACTTCCGACTAATCCGAACTATCACGGTCAAGAGGAAAGGATGCAGGGCACTAACGCTCAACTTGAGATAAACAATGTAGCCCCAACGGTAGAGGTTGGCACCTTTGAGTTTTTTGATCAAGGTAACGAAGGCGATCTACCGGACTCGATCATCACTCCGACTGTTGAGGAGGCGGAAACTCACGGTTTTAGGGTCACATTTGAGACAAGTGATGCTAATAGTTGTGTAAACATAGATTGGGATGAAGGTATTGGAACCACCACCAATCATATGGAGATGACGGACGTGGCGGTTAACATTTATAGGAGCGGAGTTGGGGTTAACAACTGTCAAGAGGACGGACACCACAATCCCAATAACTGTTATCCTTTTGAGGTGGCCACTTCAACTTACGGGACCGAAGAAGGCTGGCAAATTACTTGTACGGTTGATAACTCGGGGTGTGCCGGGAACACCGATACCAACGTTAAATGGGAGTGCAGTTTCCCTCTCTGGTTCTTGGCTGATCCCACCGATGGAAATAATGCAACAACTTCCGTTTATTGGGATGAGGAGTGGGTCGCTTCGGTGGTGGTCACCGACAGCGGTTTACTTTCAAGTGATCTGACGGAAGGTGAGAACGGTGTCGATGTGGGCAGTTTCTTGGCATTCAGGCTCGGTCAGGACTCGATTGCTTTCGGCGATTTGGAGGTTGGAGAGGCGGACCCACTTCTTGATAAACCAACCGCTATATTTGCAACCGGAAATACGGGTATTGACCAAGAGCTTGAAGGAACGCCCATGTGTCCGATGTTTGATCCGCTAGACTCCCCGGATTATGGGTGTGCCGATTACGATGTAGACACAGGAACTCCTGAGGACACCATCCCGGCTCGTTTTCAGCAGTTTGCCAAAGGCTTGTCAACATCTTATGGATCGGGAGTTCAACTCGCCGACGTAAGGGCCGGAGGAGATCCCGCATTTCTTGACTTGAATGTTTTGAAGACCACATCCATTACGAATATTCAAAATGAAGATATCGGCTGGGGCATACGAATACACGATGACATAACTCGTGCCGGTATATATACGGGACAGAATACTTTTATTGTCGTAGCCAGTGATGCGTCGAATTGGGAATAGTTTAGTGACAGAGGCGGTTTGTAAACAATTTTTTTATGAGTTAATATGACAGTATCGGGTCTTCGGTACTGTCATATTTTTTGAGCTTTATGAAAATATTTTACTTTTTGAAACGAGACTTTTTTTTTCGGTTGCTTATCTTCACTGCTTCTGTTTTTATCTTTGTGGTGTTTCCCAACTCGGCCGATGGCGGTTTCGGTATTACTCCTCCTTATGTCCAGAACAGCGAACTGACAAGAAATTCCGTGTACGAGCAGACAATAATGCTTGTCAGAGGGAACCCTGACTCCGATCTTACAGCCAGCATTGAAGTAAATGTTCCGGGGGCCGATGAGTGGATAACGATAGAGCCGGGAGAGGAGGTTTTTTTGCCGAAAGGAGAACGACAGGTTCCCATAGTAGTTAAGATACTTGTTCCGAACAAGGCTGATTTTGGAGACTACAAAGGCACCATTAGAGTTCGCACCCAGCCTGCGGATGGTGAAGCAACGGGCGGAGGGGCCGTAAGCATTGTTTTGGGAGCCAGAATAAACGTTAACCTTTCGGTCATTGATCGGGTCATTCGTGAATTTGAGATAAGCAGTGTAAAGATCCTTGATTTTAACGAAGGAAGAAAGGTTTGGTGGCTTGAGTACCCCGGAAAAATGAAGTTCAGAATGGTTTTACGCAACACCGGAAATGTTCCCGTAGCGCCTAGCAAGGTGACGGTTGATATTTACGACAGTACCGGCAAAAAACTTCTTGAGAGAACCGAACACACCAACAGGATAAAAAAGGTGGACCCTTTCAAGACCGAGGAAGTGTTCGCGGAGCTTCCCTCGCATTTACCTCCCGGAAACTATAGAGGCGAGTTTGTGATATATAACGGAGAAAAAGAGGTCAGAAGCGGAAACTTGTCTTTTAACATCAGGCCGGCCGGGACCGTTGCCGGAGATACCGGATATGGTTTTATGGGTCTTTCTCTGTGGCACAAAACGACCATTGTCGGTCCAATAGTTCTTACTTTACTGCTTATCTTCTCTTTGATCTTTTATTTCTCAAAAAGATCGCGTCTTTTATTCATAAAGCTGATCTATTCATGGAAGAGTGTCTATCGATTTCCGATCAATAGAACGAAGAAATGTTTTGTTTTTGTGTTGAGAGGGTTCAGTCGGAGAAAACTGAGCAAGGACTAGGAGGGTTTTGAGAGATATCATGAAGTATTCAAGTTTTTTCAGGTCGTTTTTTTTGTTGTTTTTATTCTCTACCTTTTTTGTTTTTTTCGGTTTATTTTCAGGCGCTTCGGCCGGTTCGCCTCAGATGGCGACAACGGAAGTTTTTGTCGGTATTTGTGGAGACGGTATAGTTTACCCGGGCCAAGAGTGTGACGACGGAGAAGATCTTAATATCGGTGAGTACTCCATAACGATAGAGGGGAGAACTTGTAACCCCAACTGTACTTGGGCGCCTTATTGTGGGGACGGAATAGTTCAGCCCGAGTATGGCGAGGAATGTGATGATGGCACCAACACCGATGTGGGTTTTTGTACCGCAGACTGCAAGGCACTACCCCCGGTCTCTCCGCCACCGGGAGGTGCCGGCGGAGGTGGCGGTGCGTTCGTACCCGGAGCCGACGATCCGATACCCGGCACCTTCGTTACCGTCCAAGGTAGGGCTTACCCGAACTCGAATGTTAATATTTTAAAAGATGGAAATGTCATCGGGGTCGTTTCTTCCGACTCTCAAGCTCGGTTCTCTTTTTCAACCGACGGCGTTGAGCCGGGAGTATCTACTTTCGGTTTTTGGGCGGAGGATAGGCTTGGACTGCGTTCTATCTCTTACACGGTCACATTTGAAGTTTCCGAAGGCGCCAGTACGATAGTTTCGGGGGTCTTTATTCCTCCGACAATTGATATGGAAAAGACAGTGATCGAACCGGGTGATACGGTCAAAGTTTTCGGAACTTCGGTCCCGGATGTCGATATCGAGA
>PXAT01000030.1 GCA_003565775.1 Ectothiorhodospiraceae bacterium
GTCACCTGAAAACACTCGGATGAAATCTGCGTCGTGTGCCAGGCTGTCGCGGAATCCCAGCTCACGGAAAAGCGTTTTACCGTGTGCGACGTATTCAGGATCTGCGATTGGCGTGGGCGTCACCGGCACATAGTGGCCGGAACGGACCTGTCGGGGGGAGTGATCCTCGCCATCAGGTCTGGCATCGGGGTCACAGTCCAACGCCTGCACAAACGAGTAATCCGCGAGGTTTGCCAGGTCTTCAAGCGAGGCAATGCAGGAAGGCTGTAGTCTGGATGCTTTTGCTGCCATGGCAATTCCTTGTGACATCGGACGTCAGCCCGCTGCGTGTCGTCTTCACCTGAATACATTGGACATTCTCACGCGGTCAGGTTTCCCGTCAGGGCTGGAGAGCATGATTCAGGAGCCAGTCCGGAAGCGCCCCGACACTTTCAGATTCTGTCACCGGGCGAACTGGAGTTCATGGGTGTCCCGAACTTTCTTTTAACGTGCCCCACGGTCCGGGTGGGACCGGGCGGGGATGGATTCCAGGCCGTAGGCAGCCACGAGTCCGTCCTGCCACAGACGCCATTCGCCGGGCTGGTAGGCATCCCACTGTTCGTCGCTGGTGAGTGGCTCGGTGGCGATCACGCTGACCACATCGCGGGGCGTGGTCACGGCCTGGAAATCCACGGTGACGTCGGCATCCTTCAGCCGGGCGGGGCCGAAGGGCGCGCGCCGGGTGATGGCCACCAGCCTCGTGCTGCAGAAGGTGAATATCCAACTGCCGTTACTCAGCAGCAGGTTGAACACGCCCTGGCGCGCGTACTCTGCCGAGGCCTGCACGAGCGTTTGCAGCAACGCCTCATCGCTATCCTCCGGGCCGTGTTCTGCGCGGATGCGATTCAGCAGGTCGCAGAAGATGTGCTCACTGTCGGTGTCACCCACCGGCTGGTAAACACCGGGTCGTGCCCTGAATCCGCTCAGTTGGCCGTTGTGGGCGAAGCTCCAGTAGCGGCCCCAGAGTTCCCGGATGAAGGGGTGGGTGTTTTCCAGACCGACGCGGCCCACATTGGCCTGGCGGATATGGCAGATGGCGGCCAGGCTCTTGATGGGATGCGTCTGCACCACTTCGGCGATACGGGAGTCGGCGCTGGGAGCCGGGTCATGGAAGACGCGCACGCCGCGGCCTTCATAGAAGGCGACGCCCCAGCCGTCCTGGTGCGGCCCCGCCGCGCCGCCCCGCCGCGCAAGCCCGGTGAAGCTGAAGCACAGGTCGGTCGGTGTGTTGGCGCTCATGGCCAGCAGTTCACACATGTTGACCTCGTGGCGTTCTTTCCGGCCGGGCCCAGGCCCGCGGCTATGCGGCGGGGCAGCCGTGCGGCTGGCGTGCTCTCTATCGGCATGCCGCTTGGCCGGGCGGCGCACCTGCATACATGGGCCACAAGTGTACTCGATCCTGTTCGCAGGGCCCGTTGGACCATCATTGCCAAACTTCACCTTGGAGCCACCCGGCCTGGTTCGCCTAAACTTGGGTTGCCGGAGTTCATAGATTTTCAGATTGTCTCGCAGGTATTCGCAAAGGGGGGATGGAGAATGGCATTCCATAACCCAGATCCGAAACTCCGTGAGATTGAAAAGCTGAACGCGCGGCATAGGGCTGACACGTTTGCCTTGCTGTTCCGTGCGCTTGGTTGCCGGTGTCGCAGGCTGATGCGGCGTTTGACAGGCCGACCCATCGCTGGCCGATTACGTCAGACACGCGCCGCGCAAAGCACGGAGGGCCCGGAGCGGGGCGTTCGGAGATCCGGGAAATACTCAGGTTCGTCCAACTCCTCTACCTAGCGTGACGAGGTTTTTGGGTGTCCCGACCTTTCTCGAACTTTCTTTGAGGGGAGAAAAGAGCCCCGGGAAAGGCGTCCCAGGGCTCCTCTGTGGGAGGCTTGCAGGTACTCAGTTCGCCGCCTGGCGAGCGGCCTCGAGCCAGCCATCGACGGTTTCACGATTTTCCTCTATCCACTCCCGGGCAAGAGGCCTGATTTCCGTGTCGGAGAGATCCTCCTCGCTCATCTGCCGGTCTACCTCGCTGATCCAGGTCAGCGGAAGCGACACCTGGCGGAACAGCTCTGCGGCGGCCGGGTTGTCCTCGAGGAACTCATTGTTCGCGGCAACCTGGATATCCGCCGCCACGTAGCCCATGTAGATCGGATCCGTCACCGCACCGGCGATATCCTCCGCACGCTCCGCATCATCCTCGACGATTCCGGGTGCATTGATCCACATCACGTCTTCGCCGGGCACCAGTGACAGCAACCAGGCGCTTGGCCCCCACGTGTAGTACAGCGCCGGGTCTCCCGCCTCGATGCGCGATAGTGCTTCGGCGAAGTTCGCCGCGTAGCCAGCATCCACATGGTTCAGGTAATCATGCAGCTCGAACTTGTCGAGCATGGCGTTGATTCCCTCATGACATCCCCAGCCGGGCGGGCAGCCGAAGAGATCGGCCTTGCCGTCACCGGTTGCATCGAAGGCGGCACGGACCTCTTCGCGCTTGAAGTCGTCGATTCCGGTGATGTCGAATTCCTCGACCGATGGCTTGTCGACCAGATACCCCTGGATCCCGCAGGCGGGGCAGAGCGGATCAAACACGGTAGCCACGTCGCCGAAGTTATCGGGCAATTGCGGATCGTGCAGGGGAAACCACCCGTTCGGCCAGTAATGAACGTCGCCTTCGGAAATGGCGAGATAGGCCACGGGGTTGGATAACGACATGGGGTTGCCGACGTCGTATCCCAGTTCCTCCAGCAGCTCCACAAATACCCAGCTGACCGGAACCGCCGACGTCCATGAGGCAACCGCTGGCTGGACGTTGACACCCGCGCCGGGCTGCTCGTCTGCGGCCACCGCGCTGATGGACATGACGCTGCCGAGCGTCAGGGCGCCGGCCGCCGCAAGTGAGCCCAGACCGCGAACGTTGCGTTGTATTCGATGAATCATTTGGATTCTCCTTTCTCTGTCTGAATCTGTTGGCTTCCGTTGTACCTCCCGGGAGGCACGACGCGCGCTCATGGACTGGCGCGTTCCTCGGATGTACTCATCACCTCCTTTCCATCGTTTTTAAATGGGGTGCGCAGGATGGGATCCGGTCGTCAGTTGCGGTCGCGCAGGCCCGGCACCTTCTCGCCGAGTCCCTGGGTGATCCGGTCCAGCACCATGGCCAGAAGCACGATCCCGATACCGCCGACGAAGGCCTGGCCGATGTTGAGCCGCTCCAGTCCTGCGTAGACCTCCAGCCCGAGGCCGCCGGCACCGATGATCGCCGCGATCACCACCATCGACAGCGACAGCATGAGGGTCTGGTTCAACCCGGCCATGATCGTCGGCATCGCCAGCGGGAACTGCACCTTCCAGAGGATCTGACGTTTCGTGGAACCGAAGGCCACCGCCGCCTCGATGAATTCGGGGTTGACGTGGCGAATGCCGAGGTTGGTCAGCCGGATCACCGGCGGCATCGCGAAGACGATGGTCGCGATCAGTCCGGGCACGTTACCGATACTGAAAAGCATTACCGCCGGCACCAGATACACGAAGGGCGGCGTGGTCTGCATGATGTCGAGAACCGGACGTACGAACGCATAGAACCGGTCGCTGCGGGAGCTGAGGATTCCCAGGGGAAGGCCTATAAGCACGCAGAAGAAGACCGCTGTAACCACGAGCGACAGGGTAATGATCATCTGATCCCACACGCCCATGAAGCCGATCAGGGCAAAGGCGATCAAACTGAAGGCGCCCACACGCCAGGATGCCGCCCACCATCCAAGGCCGAAGGTCAACAATATGAAGATACCCGGCGGCACCGAACTCAACGCCCACTGGACGCCATTCATCACGGCCCTTACCGGCGGGCTGATGTATGTCCGGGAGAAGTCCCGGAATGTGGCGACGATCCAGTTCACGGCGTCCGTGATGATCTGACGCACCGGTATGTCGACGAATCCGAACGGATCGGTAATCAATGCGCGCAGGAATTCAACCAGTTCACCCATAGGATTGCTGCCCGATTTTGTTGAATGATCGGTATCGGCCACCGACGGCGGTTTTCACCGAATCAGCCGATCCCGTCCCTTCTTTCAGCCTTCAGAGAATCTGACCGCGCTTTTCGAGAATGCCGTTGATGAGTTCAGGGTCGTCGATCAGGCCGCGGACACGGCCGTCCCCGTCGGTCACGATGACCGGCAGGGTTGAGTGGAGACGGCTGCGAAGGATGTCGCGCAGCACGGCATCCTCGCCGCAGGTCA
>PXAT01000071.1 GCA_003565775.1 Ectothiorhodospiraceae bacterium
ATTTTCACGCCGCTGGGCAAGGTGCGCATCGGCGGCCAGGACGCGACCCCTGATTTCAGCTACCTCGGCTGGTTCTCCATGCTGTTTGCAGCAGGCATGGGCATCGGTCTGATGTACTTCGGCGTGTCCGAGCCCATGGACCACTACGAGGCGGCCCTGGCGGGTATCACGACCGAGAACGGCGTGCGGACGGACTGGGCACCACTAGGCGGTGCCGAGGGTAACGAACAGGCGGCAATCGCCCTGGGCATGGCCGCGACTATCTTCCACTGGGGTCTGCACCCCTGGGCCATCTACGCCATCGTGGCGTTGGCGCTCGCGATTTTCTCGTTCAACAAGGGCCTGCCGCTGACCATGCGCTCGATCTTCTATCCCATCCTGGGGGAGCGCGTCTGGGGCTGGCCGGGCCACGTAATCGATATTCTGGCGGTATTCGCCACCCTCTTCGGTCTTGCAACCTCGCTCGGCTTCGGCGCCCAGCAGGCCACCAATGGCCTCAATGACCTGTTCGGCATTCCCGACACCAACACCACGATGGTGCTGCTGGTGGTCAGCATCACCATCGTGGCCATGGGGTCGATCTTCCTGGGTGTGGACAAGGGCGTACGACGGCTTTCCCAGTTCAATATGGGTCTGGCGTTCCTGCTGCTGGGTTTCGTGATCATTGTCGGTCCGACGCTGATGATCGCCACCGGTTTCTTCCAGAATCTGGTGGGCTACATTATCAACCTGCCGGCGCTCTCCAACCCCTTCGGCCGCGAAGATGCCAACTTCAGCCAGGGCTGGACCGCCTTCTACTGGGCATGGTGGATCTCCTGGTCACCGTTTGTCGGCATGTTCATCGCCCGGGTCAGTCGTGGTCGCACGGTGCGTGAATTCCTGATCGCGGTGCTGCTGGTTCCTTCCACGGTGTCCGTGCTGTGGATGACCTCCTTCGGCAGCGCCGGTCTCGACCAGCTGCTGGCCGGTACCTTCGAGGGCGAGGCGGATGCGCTCTTCGTGATGCTGGCCGGACTGCCGCTGACGGAGATCACGTCCTTCATTGCCATCACGCTGGTCATCGTGTTCTTCATCACCTCGTCGGATTCCGGCTCGCTGGTGATCGACACCATCACCGCGGGCGGCAAGGTCGATGCGCCCAAGCCTCAGCGCCTGTTCTGGGCGATCATCGAGGGGGCTGCGGCCATCGCGCTGCTGATCGGCGGCGGTCTGGCCGCGCTGCAGGCAGCGGTGACCTCCACCGGTCTGCCATTCACCCTGGTGCTGCTGGTGGCCTGTTACGCCATCATCAAGGGACTGATGAGCGAACCACGCGGCTGACCGTCACTCGGTTAACGATAAAAAGGGCGCTCCACGGAGCGCCCTTTTTTATTCATGAGGGCCTTTCTTTCAGCACCAGAGCTTGCCCAGCGGCGTCTCCGGACTGTAGCGCCAGGCGACCTGTGCCTGCAGCAACTCGGCAGTGGCCAGCGCATCCACCGCGGCATGATGGGGCTGGTAGCCCGGCAGGCCGTAACGCAGCCGACTGTCGTCGAGGCGGATAGAGACCGACGGCCGGCCGATGGCCGCGCGCAGACGGGCCCACAGCGACTGCCGATGGAAGCGTGCCTCGATGGCCAGGGTGTCGATCACCGGGAACAACAAGGGCTCATTCAGCCGCGCCTGCACGGCCGCATTCAGGAACGGGCGCTCGATCTGGCGGTAATGCACCACGGGAATGCGGCCGTGCATGGCCTCGAACAGGGCCGGCAGGATCTCCCTAAGGTCCGGCGCGTCAGCCAGCGCGGCATCAGTCAGGCCATGCAGGGTCACCGACTTGGCCTCCAGCGGGCGCGGCGGCCGCACCAGCCAGTGCTGGTGCGCCGAAAACCGGATCCTCTTCAGGTCGAACGGCACCACACCGATACTGATGATGGCGTGCCGCTGCTCGTCCATCCCGGTGGTTTCCATGTCCAGCGCGAGCATCGGCACATCGCGCAGAGGCTGATCCTCGGCCAGCGCCAACCAACTGGCGTAAAGACGCTGTAAATCCGGATCCTTCGCCCTGGACGCACGGTCCGCCAGGAAGGCCGGCCAGGTGCTGGCCGACGCCGCCAAGCCACGCCGCCCTCCCAGAGCAGGCAACCTCATGGCAACGGGTAACGGAAGCGCATGAATTTCTGGGCGTCGCTGAGCACCTGAAACGCGTCCTTCAGATGATGCCGCTCGCTGGATGAAATCGCCTCCGGGTTGACCTTGTTGTCCGGCGGCTGTTCCTGACGCAGGTTCAGGGCCTGCTGCCGGATGCGCATCATGGCGATGAACTCGAAGGCATAGCGCAGGCGGTCACCGACACCCGACGGCAGCAGCTGGGTGTTATCAATGGCGGTGAGTCGATCGAAGGAGTTCTGAGCCCGCGTGCCGCAGGCCAGTGCGTGCACCCGGATCAGATCAGTCATCGGCGCCGTGCCGCGACGCTTGGCGTCGATGGTGTTGTTCTGGCGCCCGTCCTTTTCCATGACGAAATTACGGAAGAACCCGATCGGTGGCGTCCGGTTCAGGGCATTGCGGGCCATCGCGGCGAGGAACAGGGTGTTTTTCGGCGCCTGCTCGGCAATCAGGTCCTGCAACGCCAGTGCGAACTCGTGCTCGCCGTACACGCTGTCCAGATCGAAGAAGATAGAACTGTGCAGCAACCGTTGCGGATCAGGATTGTTGATCCAGTCGCGGAAGTAATCCTTCCAGACCCGCAATGGCTGGCGCCATTGTTGATTGGTTGCCATGATGCCGCCGGTGCAATAGGTGTAGCCGCAGCCGGCGAGCCCGTCGCTGACCCGCTTCGCCAGCAACGCAAAATAGTCATCGTGCTGCTCCGGCCGGAAACGGTCATCGAGCACCAGAGCATTGTCCTGATCGGTGACCACGGTCTGTTCGTTGCGGGCCATCGACCCCAGGGCGATGAAGCAGTAAGGAACCGGCGGCGGGCCCAGTTCCTTTTCCGCAAGTTCCAGCAGGCGACGACTGAAGGCCCGGCCAATGGTTGCCATGGCACTGCCGATCATCTGCGAGCTGCTGCCCTCGTCGACCATCTGCAGAAAGGCCGCCTCGACGTCCGGCTTGAGACGCTCCAGCCCGGCCGCCGTGGTCTGACTGAAGATCGTGCTTACCAGATACAGGCTGCTGTTGGTCTGATATCGAATCAGGTCGGTGAGATGCAGCAGCGCCACCGGCTCCCGCCGGTGCAGGACCGGCAGGTGCTGCACATTGCTGCGCAGCATCACGAGCATCGCATCGTAGGCCGTCGCATCCGACTGCACGCTGATGATCCGGGAATCCACCAGGTCCGCCAGCGGCGTGTCCACCGAGCGCCCCTGCGCGACCACACGCTCGCGGAAATCGCTGTCGGTAAGGATACCGAGCAACTCGCGAGCCTCGCCGTCACCGTCCTGGTAGGTCCGTTCGGGATGCTCGCCTGCCGGCCCGGTCACCAGCACGCCGGAGATATTCTCGTTGCCGATCTCGACGGCGGCATCGCGTGCGCTGGTCGCTGCATCCAGGATCAGTGGCGGCCGGCTGATCAGCCGCCGGACGCGGGTGGTGAGCATGCTGCTTTCGTTGAACTGCTTCTCCACCGTCGATTTCATCCGTGGGCGTTCCAGCTCCACGAAATCGGCAAACTGTTCGTCCTGCTCGCACAACTGCATGAAAATCTTGATCGGGATCAAGTAAATCAAGGTATCTTCGATGGCAGTCGCCGGAAAGTGCACCTTGCGATGGCGCAACAGACTGAAGTGACCGAAGATGTCTCCCTCGCCGAGCCGATTGTAGAGTGCGCCGTTCCGCCGAAAGATATCGACTGCGCCGCTGCGGATGTAGTACAGCGCATCGATTTCGTCGTTACGGTCGAGGATGCCGGTGCCGCTCTTGAAGTAGGCGACATCCACGGACGCGGCGAGTGTGTCCAGCAGTTCATCCGGCAGACCGTCGAACGGCGGAAACGCACAGAGATGCTGCCTGATCTCGCGGACTTCGGCGCTGACCTGCATGCATCGCCTCCCTGACTCGCGGTTCGGTGCGGGGCCGGCCCCCGGGGTAACCCGAGTCTGGTTGGTGGACAGGGCACTGTAAAGGAAAGCGATCCGAGGTCATCGGTGACTGTAAATGACCTTGCGATGATGCGATAGTCCGTGCCGGCAAAGGGAAAACGGATTTCATGACGACACATCAGGGCTCAGGCATGAAGCCGGAACTCGAACAGGAACTGCAGCACTGCC
>PXAT01000016.1 GCA_003565775.1 Ectothiorhodospiraceae bacterium
CCGTGTACGACCCGACCTGTGGCACCGGCGGCTTCCTGTCCGAGAGCGACGAATACGTCCAGCAGATTAGTCAGGACGTGACCGTGTCCCTGCACGGGCAGGAGTTGAACCCCGAGTCCTACGCCATCTGCAAGGCGGACATGCTGGTGAAGGGCCAGAACGTCGAGAACATCAAGCTCGGCAACACGCTCTCCGACGACCAGCTCGACGAGCTAGAGGCCGACTTCATGCTCGCCAATCCGCCGTTCGGCGTGGAGTGGAAGAAGGTCCAGAAGCAGGTCACCGACGAGCACAACCACAAGGGCTTCAACGGCCGCTTCGGCCCCGGCCTGCCGCGCGTGTCCGACGGCTCGCTGCTGTTCCTGCTGCACCTGGTCAGCAAGATGCGTGACCCGCGCAAGGGCGGCTCGCGCATCGGCATCATCCTCAACGGCTCGCCGCTGTTCACCGGCGGGGCCGGCAGTGGCGAGTCCGAGATCCGCCGCTACCTGCTGCAGCACGACATGGTGGAGGCCATCATCGGTCTGCCCACCGACATGTTCTACAACACCGGCATCGCCACCTACATCTGGGTGCTGAACAACAACAAGCCGGCCGAGCGGCGTGGCCGGGTGCAGCTCATCGACGCCACCGATCGCTACGCCAAGATGCGCAAGTCGCTGGGCTCCAAGCGCCAGTACATCGACGACGCCAGCATCGACGCCATCGTGCGCACCTACGGCAGCCTGGAGGAGAGCGACCAGAGCAAGTTCTTCCCCAACGAGGCCTTCGGCTACCGCCGCATCACCGTCGAGCGACCGCTGCGTCTGAACTTCCAGGCCAGCCCCGAGCGCATCCAGCGCATGCTGGCCGAGAAGCCGATCCAGAAGCTGGACGAGACCGCCCGCCTGGGCGTGCAGGCCGCCTGCGAGCGGCTGGACCCCGGGCGCGTCTACACCCACCGCGAGGCCTTCCTGAAGGACCTGAAGGCCCAGTTGAAGGCGCTGGACGTGAAGCTGCCCGCCGCCGCGCTGAAGGCTGTGTGGAACGGCCTGAGCGAACGCGACCCAGAAGTGGACATTTGCACCGACAAGAAGGGCAATCCGGAACCGGACAGCGACCTGCGCGACACCGAGAACGTCCCGCTGGGCGAGGACGTGTTCGACTACTTCGAACGCGAAGTGAAGCCGCACGTACCGGATGCCTGGATCGACGAGGACAAACGCGACGAACAGGACGGCGAAATCGGCATCGTCGGCTTCGAGATCCCCTTCAATCGCCATTTCTACGTGTTCCATCCCCCGCGCCCGCTGGAGGAGATCGACGCCGACCTGAAGGCGGTCACCACCCGCATCAAGCAGATGATCGAGGAGCTGTCGGCGTGACGGCGGGAATCCGGAGCCAATTAGCGGGTAGCGCGCGTGCCGACCATTTGACGTCTGTATGTAGCACGTGTAAAGTTCTTTACAACACACCTGCCATGCCTATGCCCGTTTTCGGGTACGCACAAATCGGCGGGTTTTTTTGTGTCCGGAGGAATCGACCATGACGGTCTATTCCAAGCAACCGTTGCGGCCATCCCAGCACGTCGAACAATGGCGTCGGCGGGGGCTGGAGCTTGCCGAATCGGAACGGGAGCGCGCGGAACACTATCTGGCGGTGATTGGCTACTATCGCCTCAGCGCCTACACCCTTCCGTTCCAGCTCGGAAATCCCGACCACCGGTTCCGCCCGGGCACGCAATTCGAACACATCCTCGACCTCTATCGTTTCGATCGCGAGTTACGGCTGCTGGTGCTGGATGCGATTGAGCGGATCGAAGTGGCCATCCGGAGCCAGTTGAACAACCACATGTCCTGCGCCTATGGGGCGCACTGGTATCTCGACGAGCGGCACTTCGACCGGAAATACGACCACAAGAAATTGCTCTCGGAAGTCGAGCGGAGCTGTGGCCGGAGCAGCGAGGCATTTGTCCGCCACTACCGAAATAAATACACCGAACCGCGCCTTCCACCGAGCTGGATGGTGACGGAAATGCTCACCTACGGGCAGCTTTCCCGTGTCTACGACAACCTCGCCTCGTTCAAGGATCAGAAGGCCATTGCACGCTCCCTGGGTACAACGGCCGAACTGTTGCGTTCCTGGGCCCATGCCATTTCCTACCTGCGAAACCTGTGCGCGCACCATATGCGCCTTTGGAACCGCGTCCTGGCAAATGCGCCAAAAACGCCGAAACACCCCGGCAGTGACTGGATCCGCTGGCCCATGCGGCTGGACGACCCGGGCATTGAGGCGCAGAAGCGCCTGTACCCGGCGCTGGTGGTCATCGAGTACCTTCTGAAGACCGTCAATCCATCGTCAACCTGGCACCTGCGGTTCAAGGAGCTCATGGACCGTTACCCCGGCGTCAGCCGCACCCACATGGGGATACCCATGGACTGGGACAGCGACCCTTTCTGGAGGTTAGCCCCGGAGGCAGCGGAGGCGCCATGACTGAGGTGGAACGCCATCTGGGTGAGCTGGGCGGGGTAAACCCATGACCTTTCCCCGTTACCCGCGATACAAGGACTCCGGCGTCGGATGGCTGGGTGAGGTGCCGGCGCATTGGGAAGTGAAGCGGCTGCGTTACGTGGCGCTACTGAACCCGTCGAAATCCGAGATTCGCCCCTTGCCGGCAGAGACGCCGGTGAGTTTCATCCCGATGGAGGCCTTGGGAGACGATGGCTCTCTGGTCCTCGACCAGACCCGTGCGCTGCAGGATGTGATTGACGGTTACACCTACGTCCGAGAAGGCGACGTGGTGGTGGCGAAGATCACTCCATGTTTCGAGAATGGCAAAGCCGCCATCATGCGCGGTCTCACCAATGAGGTCGGGCTTGGCACGACGGAACTGACCGTGCTTCGGCCACGAGGCCCAGTTACCACGAGCACCTATCTGTTCCGTGTTGTTACTTCGGAGCCATTCCGCTGGTTGGGTGAATCACACATGTACGGGGCCGGCGGGCAGAAACGTGTTCCGGACGATTTCCTGCGCGATTTCTCGATTGCATGGCCCCCCAGGGAGGAGCAGGGCAGGATCGCTGCTTTCCTCGACCACGAGACCGGGAAGATCGATGGGCTGATCGAGGAGCAGCGGCGGCTGATCGAGCTGCTGAAGGAGAAGCGGCAGGCGGTGATTTCCCACGCCGTCACCAAGGGTCTCGACCCCAACGTGCCCATGAAGGACTCCGGCGTCGAGTGGTTGGGCGAGGTCCCGGCGCATTGGGAAGTCGGGAAGATTCGTTATTTCGCAAGACTCGAGTCGGGCCATACTCCGAGCCGAAATCACCCAGAGTACTGGGAAAACTGTACGGTCCCTTGGTTCACGCTTGCGGACGTTTGGCAAATTAGAAGCGGCGAGGTCACTGAGGTTTGCGATACTTCGGAGAAAGTAAGCGAACTTGGATTGGCGCATTCGTCTGCAAGGGTTTTGCCCAAAGGTACGGTCATGTTGTCCCGGACTGCGTCGGTCGGGTTTTCGGCCATTATGGGTCGGGATATGGCGACCACCCAGGACTTCGCGAACTGGGTTTGCGAGGGAAAACTGGATTCCAGGTACCTTCTGTTCTGCTTTCGGGCGATGAAGGAAGAGTTCTCCCGATTGATGAGAGGGTCGACTCACAAGACGATCTACATGCCGGACATCGCGGAACTCATGTGCGCAGTTCCTCCGCTCCATGAACAAAGAAAAATCGTGAAGGCCATCGAGGAAAGACTGTCAGCTACCCGTTCGCTTATTGAGACCGCCACAAATGCGGTTAGCTTGCTCGGAGAACGTCGCTCATCCCTTATCTCCGCCGCCGTCACTGGCAAGATCGACGTACGCGGCTGGTCGGCCGGTGCCGAGGCGGAAGCGCCGGAGCTGGCGATGGTCGCCGAGGAGTCGGTCGGGTATTCGGCGCAGGGCGGTGCGGCATGAGCCAGGGCCGCAGCATCCGCCTGTTCCTGGTGGATGGTACGCCGCACGGGCTGCTGACGGCGGAGATCATGAACTGGACCGGGCATGTGCTCACGGGGCCGCGCGGCAAGCTGAGCGAGCTGGTGCAGCGCCCGGAGTGCGGGCGTACCGGCGTGTACTTTCTGGTGGGGCCGGATGCGGAGAACAGCGCGCGCCCGCAGGTGTACATCGGCGAGTCGGATGATGTCGGCAAGCGGCTCAAGCAGCACAACCGCACCGAGGAGCAGGGCGGCA
>PXAT01000206.1 GCA_003565775.1 Ectothiorhodospiraceae bacterium
ATCGGATCGGGCGGACGGCGCGCTTGGGCGCGACCGGAGATGCGATCAGTTTTGCCTGTGAGGATTACGCGTTTCATTTGCCGGAGATCGAGGAATACATCGAGATGTCCTTGCCGGTGGAACAGCATGACCCGGATGATTTGCCCGCCCTTGAGCGGCCGGCCCCGGTGAAGAAGCGCCCGGATGATCGCAAGGGCGGCAAAGGCGGCGGCGGGCGCAGGCGGCGCCGGGCGCGTTCAAATTGACCGGATAGGGTCGGCCGTCGGTCCGGCCCTGTCCGGGGTGTCCGGGTTGGGGTGTCGTGTGCTAATCTTCCAGATGGATTGACTCGACTGCTACCGGAGCCCCTTGGCACAGTTTTTCTCCCCCCTCTGGTCTGGCCGGCTGGCCCTGCTTGCCAGTGCCGTGATGGCGCTGCTGCTTGTCTGGATGCTGGTCCGGATCGTGTGGCTGGTGCTGGCCGGGCCGCAGGTCGAATCGGCGCCGGTGCCACCTGTACCCAGGGTCAGCCAGGTCGCGGCGGACACCCGCGAATTCCGCTGGGATTTGTTCGGCCCGCAGCAGCGCAGCCCGGTTGCTCCGGTGCGACCGGTCGAAACCACCAGTCGGTCGAACCTGCGCCTGCTTGGGGTCATGACCGGAGACAGAACGGCCTACGCCTTTATTGCTGATGCCCAGGGCCGCGAGTCAGTGTACCGTCGCGGCGATGAGTTGCCCGACGGCACCGTTCTCGAAGCCATCGAGGCCCAGCGCGTTATCCTGGCCCGCAACGGCCGTAGCGAAGCGCTGGAGCTGGATCGTGATCGCCAGGCCGCTGTACAACGTGGTTCTTCCACGGCTGCCGCACCAACTCGAACCGCCGTTGCACCGATTCACGGCCTGCGCGGCTTTGATACCGAACGCGGTGTCAGCGTCGCAGCCGCCCGCGAAATGGGGGTGGCTGGCGTTGATGTCGGTAGCCTGGCCCAGAGCATTTCGGTGATGCCGGTCTCCGGCGGCGGTTTCCGGGTCCGGCCTGGACGTGATGCACGCCTGTTTGCCCAGCTTGGCCTGCAGGTCAACGATATTGTTACCGCCGTCAACGGCCAGCCGCTGGAATCCGAAGAGGCGGCTCGCGCCCTGTTTGCCGACGTGCTCATGCGTGGCGAAGTCGCCATTACCGTCAACCGTCAGGGCCGCGAAATGACGCTGCGCCCTGACCTGGAACAAATCATCGGGAGTCTGCAAAACCCATGATCAAGCGCCTTATTGGCCTCACGTTACTCGCCCTGGCCCTGTCGGCCAGTGCCGAGGACAGCCATGTGCTCAACTTCAAGGATGCCGACATCCGCTCGCTGATCACGGCCGTGGCCGACATGACTGGCAAGAATGTGATCATCGACCCGCAGGTGTCCGGGCGGGTCACCGTGATCTCCAACCAGCCGCTGGACGCCGACGGGGTCTGGGATGTGTTTTTATCAGTGCTGCGCGTGCACGGCTACAGCGTGGTCACCGACGAGCGGGCCGTGCGCGTGCTGCCGGATACCAGCGCCCGCCAGGACGGCCGCGTGCCGGTGGACGACATGCGGGCCGGCGGCGATGAGCCGGTTACCCGCATCATCCAGCTCGAGCACGTGCGCGCCCAGGAAGTCGGGCAGCTTCTGCGCAATCTACTGCCGCAGTCGGCCTACATGGTCCACCATGACGGCTCCAACAGCCTGATCATCAGCGACCGGGCCGGCAACGTGCGTCGGATCGAGTCCATCATCCGTCGCCTCGACGCCAGCTCGGATGAGGAAATCGAGGTCATCGGCCTGAATCATGCCGATGCCGCCGACGTGGTCACCCTGATCAATCGCATCTATGCCGAGGGCAGCCGTGACGGCGCCATTGCCGACGAACGCACCAACACCATCATCTTGAGCGGTGATCCGAACCGCCGCCTGCGCCTGCGCACCCTGATTTCGCACCTGGACACGCCGCTGGAGCGCGAGGGATCGACCCAGGTGGTGTACCTGCGCTACGCCACCGCCGACACCTTGCTGCCGGTACTCGAAGGCATTCTCGACATGGACGGCGACAACGGCCAGCGAGTGCGCATCCAGGCTCACCAGGAGACCAACGCGCTGGTGATCACGGCCGCGCCGGCCACTTTCCGCAGCATCCAGTCGGTGATCAACCAGCTCGACATTCGCCGCGCCCAGGTGCTGGTCGAGGCCATCATTGCCGAAGTCGCGGTCGACACAGCGCGCGAGCTGGGCATCCAGTGGCAGGGCTTTTCCTCCGGCGAGCGCGGGTTGTTTGGCGGTACAAACTTTCAGACCGGCGGGCGCAATCTGCTCAACTTGTCGGCTGCCGCCGGCCAAGCCGCTGAAGACGGCAGCCTGGTGCTGCCCGGCCGCGGCCTGAACCTGGGCTACGTGCGGGGCCGCTCCAGTCTGCTCGGCGTCGAAATCCTGGAAATCGGCGCCCTGGCCCGTGCACTGGCCTCGGATGCCAACACCAACGTGCTATCGACGCCGTCCATCGTCACCTTGGACAATCACGAGGCCAGCATCAACGTCGGCCAGGAAGTGCCGTTTCTGTCCGGCAGCTTCGCCACCCAGGGCATTGCCACTGGCGAAGGCCAGGTCAACCCGTTCCAGACCATCAACCGCGAGGAAATCGGGATCAAGCTTAACGTTACCCCGCACATCAACGAGGGCGACACGGTGATTCTGGCGATCAGCCAGGAGGTCTCCACCCTGGCACCCTCCGGCGGCGCGGTGGACCTGATTACCAACAAGCGCACCATTACCACCCGCGTGATGGTGGCCGATGGTGCCATCCTGGTGCTCGGCGGCCTGATCAGCGAGGATCTGCAGGAGCAGATGGAAGGGGTGCCGGGCCTGAGCCGCATTCCGCTGCTCGGCGAGCTGTTCAAGTACCGCTCGACCAGCAGCGTCAAGCGCAATCTGATGGTGTTCATCCGGCCGCAGATCCTGCACGACGAGGCCTTGATGGACAACATCACCCGCAGCAAGTACAGCGCCATTCGCAATCGTCAGCTCGAGCAGCGCGAACGCCCGGCCGGCCTGGTGCGACCGCGCGACATGCCGCTGCTGCCGGAACTGGATGAGTTCCTGCAAACCCCACGCGATGGACGAGCATCGCCGGATGGACGCTGATTTTCGGCCGGCCTACGGCTTTGCCCGGCGCCGCGGCGTGGCCGTGGCCGGGCGCAACGGCGATGGCCAGATCCGCCTGGCGGTGCGTGAGCCAGTCGACGTGCAGGCGGTGCAAGAGGTCAAGCGCCGCCTGAGCGGCCCGGTAGCGCTGGAAAAGCTCGCCGCCGGCGAATTCGACCAGCTCGTTACCACCTTGTATGAATCCGGCGACGACACCGCCCGCCAGGTGGCCGAGGACATCGGCGAGGATCTGGACCTGTCTCGCCTGGCCGACGATCTGCCGGAACCGGCCGATCTGCTCGAAAGCGAGGACGACGCGCCCATCATCCGCCTGATCAACGGCGTGCTGACCCAGGCGATTCGCGAAAACGCCTCCGATATCCATTTCGAGCCGTTCGAAGACCGCCTGTCGATCCGCTTTCGCGTTGACGGCGTGCTGCGCGAAGTGATGGCACCGGCGCGGGCGCTGGCGGCGCTGATCACCTCGCGCATCAAGGTCATGTCGCGCCTGGACATTGCCGAAAAGCGGGTTCCCCAGGACGGGCGCATTGGCTTGAGAATTGCCGGTCGCCCGGTTGATGTGCGCGTCTCCACCCTGCCCTCCAACCACGGCGAGCGGGTGGTGCTGCGCCTGCTCGACAAGCAGGCCGGTCGCCTGGACCTGGTCGAGCTGGGCATGGATAGAAAAACCGAGAGCCGCATGGCCGAGCTGATTGCCCGTCCGCACGGCATTTTGCTGGTCACCGGCCCGACCGGTTCGGGTAAATCCACCACCTTGTATGCCTCGCTGCTTAGGCTGAACGACCGCAGCCGCAACATCATGACGGTGGAAGACCCGATCGAGTACGACCTCGACGGCATCGGCCAGACCCAGGTCAACCCCAAGGTCGACCTGACCTTTGCCCGCGGCCTGCGCGCCATCCTGCGCCAGGACCCGGATGTGGTCATGGTCGGTGAAATCCGCGACCTGGAAACCGCCCGCATTGCCGTCCAGGCCAGCCTGACCGGTCACCTGGTGCTGTC
>PXAT01000056.1 GCA_003565775.1 Ectothiorhodospiraceae bacterium
GATGTCGACGCTGCAAGCCGGAACCATGTTCCGAAAAATTCTCGTTGTAGGCGGTACCGACCGCTGCCGCGCGCCCATCACCGCGGCACTGCTGCACGAAAAACTGCCGGATAACGGCGATTTCGAGATCGCCGCGGCCGGCATCGGCCTGCAGGAGGACCTGCCCCCGGACCCCCGGGCGGTTGCGCTGATGCGGGAACGCGGCCTGACGCTGGACGGCGAAAAACAGTCGGTGCTGACCGTCGATCTGGGTCAGGAATACGATCTGATCTTTGTCATGGAAAAGGGCCAGAAGCTCTGGATCGAGCGCCGCATCCCGCAGTTGCGTGGGCGCATCTATGTCCTCGGCCACTGGTCGGATCTGGTGTTGACCAATCCCGCCGGCAAGCCGCCCGAAACGTACCAGGCCGTGATGCAGCAGATCGAACAGGCCGTGGACGACTGGGTGGCGCGCCTTGTCTGAAAGTGCTGGCGATCATGTCCGCACGGTCGTTTTCCCGGTTGCCGGTCATGGCACGCACTTCCTGCCCGCCACCAAGGCCAGCCCCAAGGCCATGCTGCCGGTGCTCGACAAGCCGCTTATCCAGTATGCGGTGGAGGAGGCGGTCGCCTCCGGCGCGGAAACCCTGATCTTTGTCACCGGGCGCACCGGTCACGCGGTGGCCGATCACTTCGATCGCGCGGTCGAGCTGGAGCACCGCCTGCAGCGCGCCGACCGTCAGGATCTGCTGAATGTCACCCGCGGCACGACGCCTCCGCACGTGCGCTGCCTGTTCGTGCGCCAGCCGCGCCCGCTGGGTCTCGGGCATGCGGTGTTGTGCGCCCGCGCCGCGGTGGCCGGTGAACCCTTTGCCGTGGTGCTCGCTGACGACCTGATTGCCGCGACCGGCGGACGGCCGGCGCTGGCTCAGTTGATGGATGCATTCAGCTGGAATCGACAGTCGGTGGTGGGTGTGCAATGGGTGGCCGATGCGCGGACCACGGAGCACGGCATGGTCAGTGTCCGCGCCCGTGACGGCCGCCTGCACAACATCGACGCCATCGTCGAAAAGCCGGCGTCGGTGGACTCCCCATCCAATCTCGGGGTGATCGGACGCTATGTCTTTACCCCGGCGATCTTCGACGCGCTGGAACGCACCGTGCCGGGCGCTGACGGCCAGATCCAGCTGACCGACGGCATCGCGCGCCTGCTGGAAACCGAAACGGTGTATGCCTACGAGTACGCCGGCGAGCGGTTCGACTGCGGCACGCGTCTGGGCTATCTGCAGGCAACCGTGGCCTACGCCCTGCGTCGTCCGGATCTGCGCCGTCAGGCGCGGGCCTGTCTCGACGAATTGCGCGCGTCCGGGCGTCTGCAGTCAGCCGGCTAACCCTCCTTGGCCGGTTCGGATTCCGGTGCGTGGTCCGGAGGCTCCGTTCGTGACGACAGGGCCAGCCCCGCCAGCAGCGCCATCAACCACATCACCATCGCCCGGCTTGACGGATTTCCCACCTGCAGTTCGAACATTACCGCGAAGGCGGTCAGTGCCGTGCAGAGCGCGAGAATCGTGCGGCTGGGTGGCGGTGGCCCGGCGTCGGTCGCGGCTTTTCTGACGGCAGCGGGCAACGGAATCAAGGGCCGGACCAGCAGTGCCCAAATGGCGAGAAACAGGCCCAGCCCGATCAGACCGAGTCCGAGCAGGAACTCCAGATAGAGATTGTGATACTGCGGCTGACGCCAGCCGACAAACAGTTGCGCCTGGGAGTCGGTGACCACTTTCGCGCCGATACCCCAGCCCCGGATCGGTCGCTGGGTGAACGCACGCACGGCCTCGGTCCACATGTTCAGCCGTTCACCGAGAGACGGGTTGCTGCGATGGACACCCTCGCGGTCCAGGATCAGCAGGGCGGTGACGGTGTCCTGGACTCCGCCGAGGCGCCGCTCGAGTCGCTCGCCGCCGTCCAGTTGCACCAGTGCCGTGATGCCGATTACCAGCACGCACACGGCGGCAATGCCGGAGCGCAGGCTCTGTCGCTGACGCAAGGCATTGCCGAGATGCCAGGTGACATACAGCAGGGCCAGCACGCTGGCGGCAATCCAGGTCGCTCGTGTCTGGCTGCCATACAGCACCACGGCAAAAGCCAGCGCGGCAAGGAACCAGGGCAAGGCATGCAGCACCCGGCGCGGATGGGGGTGCGAACCATTGCCCAGACAGCGCAGGAACAGCACGACGCAGGCGAGAAAGCCCATGGACGACAGCAGGCCCACTTCCTCGGGCAGATAACCCCAGTCGCGACGCACGCCCATGCCACTGTCCAGCAGATTGCCCCACTGGATGCCGGCGGCGAGGCCGATGGCGATGCCAATGCCGGTCAGCGCCAGCAGGCGCGGATAGAGTGACGGGAAACGCCGCAGCCAGTCACCGGCGATCACCGACAGCAGGCCGCTGATGGCCAGCAGATGGGTCCAGTCCGGGTAGCTGTTGCGGGCAAGCTCGGGAAACTCCCTGACCGCGAAGGGCGTCTGGACCAGGATATAGACCGTCAGTGCGAGGCTGAGCCAGAACAGCGGTGCGCGGTGCAGCCGGTGCCAGCTCGCGCGGAGGTCCACCAGCGAAGCGACCACGACCAGCGCCATGGCCGCGAGAAAGCCGTACCAGTGGATGCCGGCCAGCAAGGCCGCCAGGCACAAGCCGATCAGTGCGAGTCGTGACGCGATCGCTTCGCTGGCCTGCCATGCAGAGGGATTCATCACCGCCTTTCGTCGTGTCGTCCGGGATGGCAAGCATCGCATTTTCCGGACCGAAAGGTGTACGCCTGACGCGTCGCCCGACGGATCCCTACAGGAAAATCATCAGCAGAATAATGCCCAGCACAACGCGATAGGCGACGAACGGCTGCATACCGATGCGCTTGATGAAGGCCAGGAAGTAATGAATGCAGAGATAGGCGCTTATCCCGGACAGGATAATACCGATACCCATCGGCCCCCAGGCGACGCCACTGCTGTCCCGGATCAGATCGATGATCTGTAGGCCGCTGGCGAGCACGATCACCGGGATCGACAGCAGAAAGGAGAACCGCGCCGCACTCTCGCGATTCATGCCGACGAAAAGCGCCGCAGTCATGGTAATGCCCGAGCGCGACGTGCCGGGAATCAGGGCGACGGCCTGGGCACAGCCGATGAACAGCACATCCTTCCAGGTCATCTCGTATTCCGTACGCTCGCCGCGAAATTTCCAGTCGGCCAGCCCCAGCAGCAGGCCGAAGCCGATCAGCGAGCATGCAATCACGATCGCGCCCACTTCGGGTGTACGCAGCGTCACCTCCACCAGCTCTTTCAGCAGCAGTCCGAAGATGCCGACCGGCACCGTCCCCCAGAGCACCGCCCAGCCGAGCCGCGAGTTCTCCGTCTGGCGGCGGGTAACCACCGACTGACACCAGTCGTAGGTCACCGCATGCAGCTCCCGCCGGAAGTACATCAACACCGCAAGCAGGCTGCCTACATGCACCGCCAGATCGAAGGCCAACCCCTGGTCTTCCCAGCCGGTGAGCAGCGGCACCAGAATCAGGTGCCCGGCGCTGGAGATGGGCAGAAACTCGGTCAGGCCCTGGACGATGGCGAGGACGAAGATTTCGAGAAAGCTCATGCGTAATAACCTTGAATACCTGAGCGTAAAACCGAATTTTTGGTGTCGGGAAAGCCGCCGAGCCTAGCACAGCAGACCCCCGGTCAGTCGGCGCAGTCCCCGGCAGTCACCCTGGCCCTTCCGGCCCGGCTGATGATGATTGCCCGGCCTCGCTGGCTTCGACTGCAAATCTGAATGGTTCCAGCCTGAAAAGCCCCGCTGAGTTGCCGGGTACGTCCATTCGGACGATAGGAGATATACCGCGCCATCGATCCGTTCCCCTGAATGCGGACACCGCTACCGCTGCCGCTGAATACCCGCAGAACCCGGCCACCGTCAGCCAGACTGCGTCCGGCTTCGGGCCCGGTGAACAGGATCCAGCCCTGATCGTAGCCCTGGTCTAGTGCGCAGGTTTCACCGTTTTCGCTGGGGCATAGGGTTACCCGCTCACCCCGTCGCACGGCTTCCGCTCTCGCCATGTTGATGGCGCGGAGAAAGCCATTCGCCTGCGAGACGACGCGATTTTCATCGATCAGGGTTTGTAGGGCCGGGA
>PXAT01000212.1 GCA_003565775.1 Ectothiorhodospiraceae bacterium
CATAACGAGAACCCAACATACAGCACAATACCGGCAAACAGCAGGGCGCCTTCGATCCGGCTTAACTGACCGTCCCAGGCCAGCACCAGCAGCAATACCGAGACGCCGATCATCAACGGCACATCGAGGCGCAGCAGTTTTTGTGAGACCACTAAGGGCGACACCAGGGCTGCCAGGCCCAGGATCAGTAAAATATTGCAGATATTGCTACCGACAATATTACCGATGGCGACATCCGGTTGACCGAGATAGGCCGATTGCACCCCCACGGCCAATTCGGGGGCGCTGGTGCCGAACGACACCACAGTTAAGCCGATGACCAACGGTGAAATGCCGGAGGCTTGGGCCAGCCGCGAGGCTCCGCGCACCAGCCATTCGGCACCGGCGACGAGCAGCACAAAACCGAGTATGAACAGAATCAGGGTTAGCAACATGGGGGGCAAGTGATAGGATCGAGTCGAGTTATAATCATTCTATCTAAAAACCGATTGACTGAGGCAAATTCATGAGCTGGCCGAATAACCGATTGACCCAACTGCTTGGCATTGACTATCCGCTGATTCAGGCACCCATGGCCGGTGGCATGACCACTCCAGAACTGGTGGCCGCCGTCTCTAATGCGGGTGGTCTGGGTTCCCTAGGGGCGGGTTATATGAAACCCGAGGCGATCCGGCAAGCTATTGCCGCGATTCGGCAACGCACGGACCGGCCTTTTGCCGTGAATTTATTTGTCTCTGAACCGATGAAAGAAGAAGCGCAGCGGGTAATCAGCGCTAACCGCCTACTAGCCCCTTATCGGGAAGCGTTGAACTTGCCTGAACCCGAACCCCTGCTCAGCGCGGTTGCCGATTACACCGAAGAGCTGACCGTATCACTGGAAGATTCCTCGGAGATGTGGGTCAGCACCGGGGCGAATTATAATGAACAGGTGGCTGTGTTACTGGAAGAGGCGGTTGATATCATTAGTTTTACTTTTGGTGTTCCCTGTGATACCGAGGTCGAAACTTTCAAAAAACGTGGCATTACCACCATGGGCACAGCCACCCATGTGTTGGAAGGGATTTTGCTTGAAGAGATTGGCATTGATATTGTGGTCGTTCAGGGCATGGAGGCCGGAGGGCATCGCGGTACGTTTATCGGCTCTGCAGAGCAGGGACTATGGAGCCTGATGACCTTAATCCCGGTATTGGCCGACCAACTACAGATTCCAATAGTTGCTGCAGGTGGCATTATGGACGGACGCGGTATCGCGGCTGCCCATCATCTCGGGGCTGCTGGGGTTCAAATGGGGACAGCATTTTTGACGACTCCCGAGAGCGGTGCCCATCCCCTGTATAAGCAAGCCCTGCTGGACACGACCGAAATGTCCACGGTGCTGACTAAAGTTTTTTCCGGCAAACTGGCGCGAGGGTTGCAGAACCGCTTTGTTGCTGAGTTAAGTGCAGCCGAGGAGCAATTGCCCGGCTACCCCATCCAGAATGCCCTGACCCGTGACATCCGCCGTGCGGCTGCCGAGCATGATATGCCCGAATTGATGTCGTTGTGGGCGGGTACAGGCTGCGCTCTGTGCCAAGCTAAGCCGGTAGCGGAACTGATGCGCCAATGGCTGGATCAAGCCGCTCAGTGTTTAAAACCGTAACCGTTCAGCCCCCTTGGCTGATCCGGGTTTCATGACGATTGTGGCAGAATAGTAGGGCGGTTTCGCGCCAGCAAACCGCCTTTTCAAGCTAATCTGAATTCTCCGTCGACAGCTCCGCCTGTCGCAAAACGAGCTGCGTCGCACCTTCCGCCAGGTCCGGTGGGTATCCGTACCTGGCCAGCAACCGCCGAACATTCCGCCGCAGATTCGCCCGCACCGACTCGCGTTGTGTCCAGTCCAGCTTCGGCATCTTCTTGACCATTTCGGTCAGCTCGCGGGCCAGGAGTCGCAGCGAATCACTCTGCATCGCTTCGCGGGCCGACTCATTCTCTGCCAAGGCGTCGTAGAACGCCGTCTCCTCACTGCTCAGGCCGAGTTCCTCGCCGTGCTTCTGAGCATCGCGCAGGTGCTTCGCCAAATCGATCAGCCGGGCGATCATTTCTGCGGTGCTGATGGCCTTGTTCGTGTAGCGCAGCATGGCGTCTTCGAGCGCCTCCCGGAACTTCTTGCTCTGGACGAGGTTGGTGCGCTCGGTGATGCGGATCTGGTCGTTCAGCAGTTTGCGCAGCGTCTCCAGGGCTAGGTTCTTCTGCTCCAGTGCGGCTACCCGGCCGAGAAATTCGTCGCTGAGGATATCGAGACGCGCTTCTTCCAGGCCGGCCACGGCGAACAGATCGACCACGTCGTCGGCATCGACTGCACCGCCAATCACCTGACGCACGGCCGCGTCGATGTCATGCCGACGCGCGTGACCTTGGCCACCGTCATTATCATCGGCTAGGCGCTTGCGGATCATCGCGACCACGCGCTGGAAAAAGGCCAGATGCGGGGTGATGGCTTCGGTTTCCGGGCGCGGCACCGCCAGCGCGAAGGCCGCCGACAGTTCCTTGACCAGCATACGCAAGCGCGTCCAGCCGTCGTTCTGCCCGAACACGTGGTCAATGGCGCGCAGGTACACTGGCAGGACATCTTCAGGTACCGCGTCGAGCGCCTGCCCGTAGTCGCAGCCGTGAAAGAAGTCGCGCAGTTTCTCGAACGCGGCCTGCATCGCGGGAACCGCCTCGTCCTGCACCTTCCGGATCGCTTCGCCGGTGCCACCCGCCTGGGTGTAGGTGGCCAGGGCATCGGCCAACTGGTCGGCCAGTCCCAGCAGATCCACGATCAAGCCGCCGGGCTTGTCGCCATAGACTCGGTTCACCCGCGCAATCGCCTGCATCAGGTTGTGTCCGGCCAGCGGCTTGTCCAGATACAGGGTATGCGCTGGCGGACAGTCGAAGCCGGTCAGCCACATATCGCAGACGATCACCAGCCGCAGCTCGTCGTCCGGCGCTTTGAAGCGCTCGGCCAGGCGCTTGCGGGCTGCCTTGGTGCGCAGGTGGCTGCGCAGCGGCTCCGGGTCGTCGGCCGATCCAGTCACGACCACCTTCATCGCGCCCCGTTCGTCATCGGCGTCGTGCCAGTCGGGGCGCAGCACGCGAATCGCTGCATACAGCCGCGCGGCGATATCGCGGCTCATGGTGACGATCATCGCCTTGCCTTCCATCGCAGCCCGGCGTTTCTCCCAGTGCGTGACGATAAACGACGCCAGTCGCTCGATACGCTCCTGGGCGCCGACCAAGGTTTCCAAGGGCACGCGGATGCGATCCTCTGCTTCCTCTCCGCTGCGATCGGCACCGGTGATGTATTCGATTTCTTCCTCGGCTACGCGTGCGCCTTCGTCATCGATCTTCAGTTTGATGATGCGCGATTCGTAGTAGAGCGGCTTGGTCGCGCCGTCCTCAACGGCCTGGCGGATGTCGTAGACGTCCGCGTACTCGCCGAAGACATGAATCGTATTTTTATCGTCGCCCTCCAGCGGCGTTCCGGTGAAGCCGACGAAAGTCGCGTTGGGCAGCGCCTCGCGCATCCAGCGCGCACCGCCTTCGATGAAGCCGTACTGGCTGCGGTGCGCCTCGTCGGCCATCACCACTACATTCGAACGCTCAGACACCACGCCGTACGCTTCGGCGAATTTCTGGATAGTGGTGAACACCACGCCCCCCGCCGCGCGGTCGAGTAGCGTCTTCAGTTGCTCCCGGCTTTCGGCCTGGACGGGAGGCTGCCGCAACAGCGCGCGCCCGGCGGCGAAGGTGTCGAAGAGCTGATCGTCGAGATCGTTGCGGTCGGTCATCATGACCACCGTCGGGTTAGTCAGGCGCGGCTCGCGGATCAGTGCACCGGCCAGCATCAGCATGGTTAGCGACTTGCCCGAGCCCTGAGTGTGCCAGATCACACCGCCGCGACCGTCGCCGTCGCCCGAGGGAGGTCGCAAACTCGCCAGCACGCTGGCTCGTGCCTTGCGCACCGCGCGGAATTGGTGATAGCCCGCGATCTTCTTGGCGATGTCGCCGCGCTCGTCCTCCTCGAAGGTGACACAAGTGCGCAGATAGTCCACCAGCGCCTGCGGCTCGAACAACCCGCGAATCAGCGCCTCCAGCGTCGGCGCACCACCGCCCTCATCATG
>PXAT01000193.1 GCA_003565775.1 Ectothiorhodospiraceae bacterium
AGACGCTGATTTATTCGCACGTTCGCGTTGGCATCGCATTTTTTCCGAGGCAAGGCGCGCAGCGCAGCGCCGCAGTCACTCTGCGGTCAAGCAGCGCAACACCGCAGGACGGCGAATCCGACGGCCATCCGCAGGGCTCGGGCCGTTCTCACGCCTGGCGGTGTCGCAGGCCACCCCGGGTAGCCCTGCTACCCGAGGCGACCTGCTGCTAGCCGGTTCGCAAGCACCGCACTCGAGCGCGGCGGCGTGAAACGATGCATGCCTCCCTGGAGGCTCGGCCGATTCTGGCCCCTGGCGGTGTTGCGTCGCCGGCCCGGTAGCTTCGGCTACCGAACCGGCACCGCGCCTTACCAGGCTGCCAAAATCGACTCGCGCGCGAACGCGGGAATAAATCAGCGTCTCCTTAAGGCTCAGTGGTTCAGGCCTTGCTTAATCGAGGCGGTAGGCGTGCACCACACCGTCCATCATCTGCGGCAGAATGACGAGCCCCTGATCCTGCAGAACCAGGTGGTCAGCCAGACCCTGGCCCAGATTCAAGATCGTTTCGTACTCGCCATCGGGCTGGACACGAAGCAGGTTGCCGTTCATCCAGTCGGTGACCAGATAATTGCCGTGGCCATCCGGTTGCACGCCGTCCAGGTGACCGACTTCACGGCCGTCGCCGAGGCTCTCCACGTCACCCGTTTCAATCGTGACCCGTTTCAGATGACCGACCGTGTCGGTCTCGAACCCATCGACGATATCGCCCCAGGAGCCGACGATCAGGTGGCCGTTTTCCACGAGCACGCCGTTCGGGCCCTGCAGGTCGGAATCGTCCAGCCAGCGCGTGAACTCGCCATCGTGCAGGCGATAAATGGCGTCAGTCATCATGTCCGAGACATAGACGGCGCCATCGGGCGCGGCGGCCACGTCATTGAGAAACACCGAGTCGGTACCTTCGTGGCGGGCGATGATGTCGCCGCTCTGCAGGTCGATCTCCACCAGGTGGTCGATGTCCGCGGCGTACAGCCGATCACCGACGATATCGATCCCCTTGGGCGCGTTCAGACCGGCTGCCCAGTTCAGCGTTTCCACGTCACCGTCCAGAGTCATGCGGCTGATGAAGCCCTGGCCGTTGGCATCGTCGGGATCACCGGCCACATTGCTGACATACAGATAGCCGGAGGAGGCATCGTAGGCGATCGATTCCGGTTGTTCGAAAACCGCATCGGTCTTCCATGCTTGCTCCAGGGCCTGAGCCGGGGCAGCCATGGCGGCGGTCGCGAGTCCGAGGCCGAGTAGCAGGCCGTTGGTGCGTCGGGTGTGGGAAGCGATGCGTTCCTTGAACATGAGTTGACGTCTCCTTTCGCGACTAGGTTTGTATAACATGGGGCTTTGATGCCCCGCTTCAAGGTCACTCTCCAAGGAAAGCTCTTATGCTACAGACTGCAAGGATCGCCCTGCCGTTCGTTCTGGCCGCCTCGCTGATGCTCGCCGCATGTGCCGGTGATCAGGGCGGACGCTTCGCCGAGGAGGCGCGCTGGGTCAATCCGGACGTGTCCGCCGAGAATCAGCGTCGGCAGTACAATCTCGACCTCTCGCGCTGTGAACCGATCGCCGATCGTCGCATCATGGAGATCGACGAACAGCGGATGAAGGAGGCCGAAGAGGCCGGCGAGACGGACGCCGAAACCGCGCTCTACGAGGAAGGCGAACGTCAGGCCCTGCGCCGCGCGGCGCTGCACGAGTGCATGCGTGACCGTGGCTGGCAGCGCTCGCGCGACTAGTGTTGCCTGCCGCAAGCCCGGCAAGAGGCCCGCGCAGGCGTGTGCCGGGCCCCGTCTTCCTTGTCCGGCTGGCGTTTCTGCTGGCCGGCCTCGCGGCGCTTTTTGCGCTGCATCTGCTGGCGCTCGGCCTCGCTGACGGTGCCCTGATCCCGGTCTGGTTGCTGCTGGCAGGCGTGATCGGCTTCGGACTGCTGGGTCAGGCTTGTGCGCGGAGACGGATGTTTCTCGCAGCGCATGTGGTTCCGGGCAGCAGCCTGCAGCGGATCCTCCGCGGTGGTGCCCTGATGGTGCTGATGAACGCCCTGAAGGGTCTGGCGTTTGCGGCGTTGCTGATCCTGTTCGTGGTCCGTCAGGAGCAGACCCTTGGCTGGCAACTGCTGTTGCTGCATCTGCCGGTTGCCGTGCTGCTGACGATTGCCCTGCGCCGGCTGCTGTATGGCCATCTGGCCGACCTCTTCCTTCCGATCGCCGTCTGGCGCCTGGGCCTGATCGGCAACATGGTGCTGCTCTTGCCGGCGTTCGCCCTGGCAGCCCTGCATGGCACTTACCCCGATTTCGCGGATCTGCCGCTGGTTGCGGCGATCTCAGTGGAGATCCAGCGTCAGGCCGCCGAGAGCGCGCTTCTGCTGCCGGGCCTCCAGCTGGTGGCGGCTGTCGATGCGGTGGCCTGGTGGCTGGCGCAGCAGTGGCTGCCGGTGGCCGGCCTGCCGCTACTGCAACTGGCCGGCTGGCTGCTGCTGTTCGGCGTCAACGGGCTGTTTCTGTGGTCCTATCTGCTGTACCTCGCCGGACTGGTGAGCATCGCGACACGCTTGCTCGGGGAAGAATGAGACGATGATTGCTCCGTCGGACAGCGCTGGCCCGACTCGCCGGCAGATTCCTGCTCTTCTGGGGCTGCTTGTCGTCGGCCTCGTCCTGTGGCTCGCCATGGACCAGCGCGAGACGCTGCAGGGCCTGTGGCTCGCCGAACCACGCGTTGCCGTGGCGCTGGGGGATCGTGAGTACGAGCTTGGCGCCTCCGAAGCACCGGATCTGGAACAATTGTCCCGCGATCATCTGCATGGGTCCGAGGAACGCCTGCGGCAGGAACTGGAAGGGCTGGTGGCGACGGAGCTGGATGCCCTGTTTTCGGATCTGCATGAGCGGGTGCCGCATTTTGCCGACTGGTATTACTCCCTCGGTGGCGAATATGCGCGGCTGTCCTTCTGGGCGCTGGATCAGGCCGGTATCACCGACGGTGGCTACGTCATCGACCGTATGCAGGCGCTGATTTTCGACCAGGCCGATTACGCCGAGCGTCTTGCACGGCTGCATCGCGCTGGCGCGCTCAGTATCGAGACGCGGCAAAAGCAGGCTCGCAACGAATGGCTTGACCATCTGCTGGAGCGGTTGGACGGCCGTGAGCGACAGCCGGTAACCGGTCGCGAGCCCGAGCTCCGCCTGTCGCTGGACGGAATGTTGCCGGCGGTGGGCGGCGGTCCCGGATCGGATTTCGAGACCCGGCTCGCGGTGTCCGGTGCAGCAGCGTCGGGAGCCGGTGCAGCCACCACGGCGTGGCGCCTGTTCGGTCGCCGCACAGCGACTGCTGCCAGTTCGCGGCTGGCGGTGCGTGGTACCACGCGGGGTGCGGCCAGGGCCGGCACCAGCGCCGGTGCCGGCGCAGTGCTTTGCGCGCCGGGTGGTCCGGCGGCGTTTGCATGCGGACTGGTGGCCGGCGGGGCGGTCTGGCTGGCGACGGACTGGGGTTTGCTGCAGCTGGATGCGCTGCGCAACCGCGAGGCGATGGAAGACGCCTTGCATGAAGCGATCGCGACACAGCGGCAGGATCTTGAGGAGCAGCTGTTGCGCCACTGGCTCGATGTCGTGGAACAGCACTACCAGGGCATGCAACGCGAGGTGGAGCGAACCTTCATCCCGATCCGCGCCCTGTCCGCCGGCTGAGCTGCGCCCCGGCCCGAATCCGGCACTGCAACTCGCGTAGGGTGTTTTCGCTGGCGGCGAACGCGCGCAGTGTCGGCGGTCAGAACCAAGCCGGGGCGCGGTAAAAAGAAACATTCACCACGAAGATCACGAAGGACACGAAGAACGGGCAAAGCAGGCTGCTTTTAACTTCGTGCTCTTCGTGTCCTTCGTGGTTAGTCGATTTTTAGGTTGTCGCGTTGGCCGTCAGGATCAATCCCGCGTGCTTGTGTCTTGCACTTCAAGGATCGCTACCATGGACCGGACTGATCCGAGGCCCAGGCGTGTGAATCGATCGGTGTTTCCTTACAACGCTTCCTTGAACTCGGCGCTGCTGAGCACGCTGCGCTGACGGATTTCGGCGCTGCGCGAGCGTTCGTAGTCGAGGGCCGCGCCGGCAACGCTGCCGCGGTCGCCGGAGCGCAGCCACTGACGCGCCCGGCTTGCGTCGCCCAGCGGCGTGCGCGAACCGAAGGAATCGAGAAACACCATGGCTGTCGGTTCGCCGTCGACGTTTGCCACCATCACCAGACAGCGGCCGGCCTCGTTGATGTAACCGGTCTTGCTCAGGCTGACACCCCAGCTGTCGGCGTGCACCAGGGCATTGGTATTGCCGTACTGCAGGTCGTAGCGCGGCGAGCGGAAACGCGCCTGGAAGCCCCTGGTGGTCGAGTAATCGCGAATCACCGGATAGCGGTGCGCCGCCCGGACCAGGGCCAGCAGATCGGCGGCGGACGCGATGTTCTCCTCCGAGAGGCCATGCGGATCGACAAAGCGGCTGCTGTGCATGCCCAGCGTGGCGGCCTTTTCGTTCATCGCCGCGACGAAGGCGTGACGGCCGCCGGGGTAGTGCATCGCCAGCACGTCCGAGGCCAGGTTTTCGGAGGACATCAGTGCGATTCGCAGCAGATCGCCCCGCGTCAGTTCGGACCCGATGCGCATCCGCGAGTAGGCGTTGCGATTGACCGCATAGTCCCGCTCACGGATGGTCAGCCATTCGTCCAGCGGCTGACCAGCATCCAGGACCACCATGGCCATCATCAGCTTGGTGATCGAGGCGATCGGCACGACGCGGTCGGCATGTTTGCCGATACGCATGGAATCACCATGCAGCGGGCCGACGGCGGCGTTGACCGAAGCCAGGTTGGGGCCGGTCAACGATTCCCCGGCGGCATGGCTCGTCGCTGCAACAAGCAGGGCGAGACTTATGACGATCAAGATCCGGCGGAGTCGCGGCATGGCTCTGGGTTCCCTGTTGAAGCGGGTCGGCGTCGCTTCCGGTCATGGTGCGGGCGTCCGATTGCCGACGCCCCTCGGATTACTCCACACTCCACGGGCAGGTTCAAGTGCAGGGTTCCGTTTTAAGGAAACGCTGAAGTATTCGCACGCCTGCGTTGGAGTCCGCATTTTTTCCGAGGCAAGGCGCGCTGCGCAGCGCCGCAGTCATTCTGCGGTCAAGCAGCGCAACGCCGCAGTCGGGGAAAATGCGGCCCAACCGGAGGAAAGCATGTACCGTTTCACGCCGCCGCGCTCGAGTGCCGTTCTTGCGAACTGGCAAGGAGCAGGTAGCCTCGGGTAGCGGGGCAACCCGGGGTGGCCTGTGACACCGCCAGGCGTGAGAACGGGCCGAGCCCTGCGGGTGACCCGTCGGATTCGCCGCCCTGCGGTGTTGCGGCGCTTGGCGAGGGAATCACCCTCGCACTGCGCACCGCGCCTGGCAGAACAACCAATCCGACGGTCACGCGACGACGTGAAACGGTGCATGCTTCCCTGGAGGCCCGGCCGGTTTTGGCCCCTGGCGGCGTTGCGTCACCGGCCCGGTAGAATGACTACCGAACCGGCACCGCGCCTTGCCAGATGACCAAAACCGGTCTCGGGCGCAGACGCGGGAATACTTCAGCGTTTCCTTAAGGAAACGCTGAAGTGTTTCCTTAACGGATCCGACCAGTAATGGAGAGGCTGCTTATGAAGCGGAACGTCGTCACCGGCGCAAGCCGGGGTATCGGACTCGAGATCGTTCGTCAGTTGCGGCAGCGGGGCGAGGAGGTGATCGCCTGCTGTCGTCGCTCCAGCGATGAGCTGGATGCATCCGGTGCCAGGGTGGAGACCGGGGTCGACGTCGCCGATCGGGCCGCGGTCGCGGAACTGGCGCAGCGTCTGGACGGCTTGCAGATCGACCGGCTTTGGAATGTCGCCGGGGTCATGCGGCCACAGACACTGGGCGCCATTGACGCCGATGCCATCGAGGCCATGCGCCTGCAGTTCGATGTTAACGCCCTGGGGCCATTGCTGATGACCCAGGCGCTGATGGACCAGATGCGGGCCGGTGCGAAGGTCGGCATCGTCACCAGTCGCATGGGATCGATCGCCGATAACACCTCCGGCGGCAGTTACGGGTATCGTATGTCGAAGGCTGCGGTGAACATGGCCGGCGTGTCGCTGGCACACGATCTGTATGACCGAGGGATCGCGGTGGCGATTCTGCATCCGGGTTATGTACGTACCGAAATGACCCAGGGGCGGGGGCTGATCGATGCCGAAGAGTCGGCAACCGGCCTGCTGGCGCGGATGGACGAGCTGAGCATGGAGACATCCGGCGTGTTCTGGCACAGCAACGGCGACCGACTGCCATGGTAAACGGAGCAACGACCTCATGAACGAAATCGTGGTTTTCGGTATTTCGCTACCGGGCTGGTTGCCCTACATACTGGTGCTCGGCGCCGGTGCCATTGTCATCGGGTTCATGGCCAGCGCAGGATCGTCGGGCAAGGACGAGTAGCAAGGCGCGGTGTTCGACAGGCACCGCGCCCTCCGCGCCAGGGAAGCGCTTCCTCAGCGTACGTCGATCAGCTCGACCTCGAATACCAGGGTGGCGCCACCGGGAATGCTCGGCGGGGCGCCGCGATCGCCGTAGCCGAGTTCCGCCGGGATCACCAGTTCGATGCTGCCACCGGGGGCAATCAGCTGCAGGCCCTCGGTCCACCCGGGGATCACGCGATTGAGCGGGAATGTGGCGGTCTCGCCCCGCTCGCGGGACGAGTCGAAGACCTCGCCGTTGATCAGTCGACCTTCGTAATGCACTTCCACGGTGTCACGCGCATCCGGACGGTCGCCTTCGCCGGGTTCGATAATTCTGTAGGCCAGCCCCGAATCGGTGACTTCGCCGCCTTCCTCGATAAAGGCCTCTATGTAGGCACGCTGCTCCGACTGATCGCCGCTTGCCGCATCGTTGGCCGCGGTCTGCCGTTCCTGCACGAAGGCGTTGATCAGCGAGCGCTGCTCGTCGGTATCGACCCGGGGGTCGGCGCCACTGACGTGATCGCGGGTTCCCGCCAGCACCCGCTCGAGTTCATGGCCGTCCAGTTGCAGATCATCCAGCTGCCGGCCGAGTATCTGGCCGAGGCTGTAAAGCGCGCGATCATCATCGTTATCCAGCGCGACGTCGGTGGTGCTCTGGTCATTACTGCAGGCTGTCAGGGCAAGCAGGCTGCCGGCAACGAGCAGGGCGGCGGGAAAACGACTGGCCATGGTCAGGAACTCCGTGTTGTCAGGGAAACGCTGCCGTTTGAACAGATCAGCGCCTCGTAAGGTGGCGCAAGCATAGCGCAGCCGGCGGTTGCCGTGGTCAGTCGAGATCCAGTCGCTCCAGCGCTCGATCCAGATCACGTTCGGCGTCGGATTCATTGCCGTTATCCAGATGCTGTTCGGCCTGCATTCGCAGGGTCCGGACTTCCTGGGCTTCCAGCGGCGTCAGGCGCGCCAGCGCCTCGCGGTCGTCGAGCGCCGCTTCCACCTCGGCCATCTTGCTGTCGACATCATCCGCATGCAGCGTCAGCGGGGCGGTGGCGAGAATCAGTGCTGCCAACAAGGTGCGATACATCATTCGTCTCCTCTACACTTGACTGCAGTCTCGACTTCGACAGGGGCGTTCGAGTTCCGGACGCGTTATCCCGCGAGGCCGGCCCGGACCTGCTGCATCATGTCGCGCTGGGACATGCGCCAGACCGGATCCGTTTCGGGATCGAAGGCCGGGTCGAGTGCCTGAATGCGGCGCACCAGCGGCGGATGGGTCGCGGTCAGACCGGAGGCATTCAATGACACGCCATCGGCAAACAGCATGTGCCGAACCTCTTCGCCGTGCGGGTTGCCGAGTTCCTCCCGACGTTGCAGGGCGCCGATCTTTTTCAGCGCCCGGGCCAGCGCTTCCGGGTTGCGCGTGAACTGTGCGCCGGTGGCGTCGGCCAGGTATTCGCGCCGGCGCGAGATACCCGCCTGCAGCAGGCGGCCGGCGAGGATGCCGAGACCGCCCAGTACGATCAGCGCCAGACCGATCGCCATGCCGGCCATTGCCTCGCGCTGGTCACGGTTGCCCCGCAGCATCGTGGCGCGCATGGCCATGCGGCCGGCGACGTACAGTGCCACCAGGCCGAAGATCATCGCCATCAGGCGGAGGTTGAGGCGCATGTCACCATTGGCGATATGGGCAAATTCGTGTGCCACCACACCGGTCAGTTCATCCCGGTCCAGCGTGGCCAGTGCCCCGTGCGTCATGCCGATGGCCGCGGTCTCCGGACGCAGTCCGGCGGCGAAGGCATTGATCCCCTGTTCATGCTTGATCACGAAAACCTTCGGCATTGGCAGGTTGGCGGCAATGGCCATTTCCTCGACCACGTTGAAGTAGCGCCGATGACTGGGGTTGGTGCTGTCGCGGGTGACTTCCTTGCCGCCGAGAGAGCGGGCCACGTTGGCGCCATCGGAGCCCAGCATCAGACCGCGGATGCCGGCCGCAAGCAGAATGACACCCAGAACCAGCGCGCCGGCGGTGGCTGCAACCTGCCAGTCCATGCGCTCCAGCAAGGGGCCGGAGGGACGTGGCTGCTGCGCTCCGGCCTCGGCCGCTTCCGGCCCGACCGCCAGCATGACTCCGGCCAGGCCGCCGACAGCGGCCGCGATCAGCAGGGTGATCAGCAGAAACAGGGCTACCAGCAACGCCGTCTGGCGCCGCGCCTGTCGCTGATGCTCGGCAAAGTTGAAGCTGGCCGGACGACTCACGCTAGAAGCTCACCTCGGGCACCTGCTGGATGGCCTCGCGGTCCTCGAACTCGAGCATGGTCGCGGTCCGGAAGCCGAACATGCCGGCAACCAGGTTGGACGGTACGGTCTGCACCGCATTGTTGTAGTTCATCGCGCCGTCGTTGTAGGCCTGCCGGGCGTAGGCGACCCGGTTTTCGGTGGATGTCAGTTCTTCCTGAAGACTCTTGAAGTTTTCGCTCGCCTTCAGATCCGGGTAGGCCTCGGACAGGGCGAACAGCCGACCGAGCACGCCACCGAGACTGCCTTCGGCGCGGGACAGCTCCGCCATCGCGCCGGCCTCGCCGGCACTGCCGCTGGCCTGTTGCCGGGCCGACTCGGCCTGGTTGCGGGCCTCGATCACCGCGGTCAGGGTCTCGCGCTCGTGTTTCATGTAGCCGCGGACCGATTCCACCAGGCTGGGGATCAGGTCGTGGCGGCGCTTCAGCTGCACGTCGATTTGCGCGTAGGCGTTCTTGAACGCGTTCCGCAGCCGCACCAGACGGTTGTAGATGCCCGCAACAAACGCGGCGAGGCCGATGACAACCACCAGAATGATCAACAGTTCCATGCCTTGCTCCTAGTTTCCGACGCGTCAGTCGTCGTCACCGAGGCTGGGATCCCAGCCCGCGGCGTGTGCCCGTTCGATGGCTTCCCCATGAATGCGTTCATGCCGCTGGCGCAGTTCCGGCGGCAGGTTGTTCACGCGGAAGCCGTATTCCTGCCACTTTTCATGGATCTGTTCCTGCAGGGCAGCCAGCCGGTCGATGTCCCAGCCCTCGCAGGTCTCGCTTTCCGGGATCAGTTCGAAGATCCAGCCATCCTTGATGATCTGGCCGATCATGGTCATGCCGCCATTCTGGTCCTGATGGATACCGCAATAGATCTGTTTTTTCACTGGGCCTCTCATGGGCTTCTGCACCATTGGTTGATTCCGTCCCGGGCGATGGTCTTGGCCGCCAGCCAGTCATCCGCATTGTCGCCGACATCGTCCAGCGCCAGCAGCTGATCCAGGGCGCCCTCGAAATCGCGACAACGGATATCGCGGACGCGCTGCGACGGCGCCGCGCCGCTGCGCGGAGCCGATGCCGGCATCTCCAGGGTGCGGAACGATACACCCCCGGGCGGTCGCTCGTCGCTGTAATGCTGATTGCCCTGATTGTCCGTCCAGGTGTAGACAGTCGTGGCCGGCACTGCCGGAGACAGCAGCAGGCCGAGCAAGAGATAGGCGGGTATCAGACGGATCATGGCGTTCAAGTAAGCTCTGATCTGTTCGCAGGCCTGCGTTGGCGTCCGCATTTCATCGGAGGCAAGACGCGCTGCGCAGTGCCGCAGTCATTCTGCGGTCAAGCAGCGCAACGCCGCAATCGAGAACATGCGCCCCAACCTTAGGAAAACACTGATCTATTCGCACGACTGCGTTGCTGTCCGCATTTTTGCCGAGGCAAACCGATTCGGACGGTGCAGATATCGTATCGTGTAAGGTCGTACAGCAACACGGGCGGGTGACATCGGCATGCTGAATTTCCTGCAGGGGTTTTCCTACGGCCTGTTCCTGTCCTGCATCCCGTGGTTCTGTATCGGGCTGCTGCGACCGGAGCTGGCCGTGCCGACGCTGAATCCGTCGCGCTGGCAGGTGGTGCTGCGCTACTGGCTGGTGCTGCCCGGTGCTGCCTTCCTGCTCTGGCTGACATCGCTCTGGGGCGGTTTCGGGCCGAGCCTGGCAGGTTGGGTCGCCGGTCTGGCGGCGGTCGCGGTCAGCCTGCCTGCAGAGCGCTGGTGGCATCGCTGGCGGGCGAAGCGGGCCGATCGGCTGCTGCGGCAGGAACAGGCCCGTGATGCGCGCGAGCACGGTGTCACGGAGCTGAACCCGAACAATCCCCCTGCCGACGCCGACGCGCTGGTACTGGATCTGTGTCGGGTAAAGGGTCGCCTGCAGCAGGTCGGGCTGATCGAGTATGCCGGCCAGGCTGATCGCCTTTACGCGCGCTACGATCGCATCGATGGCCTGTTGCGACAGCGTTTCAGCGATGGTGAGCTGGCAGCTCAGCGCGGCGTCGCGGTGGTGCGGCACGTCTGTGGTGCGGCCGTCGAGCGTCTGGCGGGCATGGCCGAGGAAGGCGCAGCGATTGCCGGTCTCGATGCCCGTTTCGCGAACCAGCGGCTGGCGCGCGGCGACATGCTGGACCCGGCGGAACGGGAAGCTCTGGAAAGACGTCTGCGGCTGATTGCCGATACCCGCTCAAGACTGGAACAACTGGCCGCCAGCAACGAGACGGCACTGACCGCGCTGGATGAGCTGGTGGTGGCGCTGGCCCGCCTCGATACCGGCAAGCCCCGGCATAAGGTATCCGCCGAGCAGGCGCTGGAGGATCTGCAACGCTTCAGTCAGCGAACCGCGGACTACGGACATTCGGCGCGTCGTGCAGAGGGGGAGAAGGGATGAGCGGGGATCAGAAGGAGCGGCAACGGGACGACCACCTGACGCTGGAGGTTCCGGAGCCGGAGGTCCGTCAGGTCGAGTCCGATGCCGACCTGGAGGCCCGGGCGCGCGGATTTGTCGACGAGATTGTCGCCGGGGCAGGGTCCGATGCCAGCGTCCGGCGGCGCGTTGATGCCATGGGTATCGAGGTCCAGCGCCAGGCCGCCTACCGCAGCGAGATGCTGCAGGCGCCGATACGCGATCTCGCCGCCCAGGGCGAGGACGGTGGCCCGGTGGCCGCCAGCCTGGACCGGCTGCGCCAGCAGATGGGGCGGCTGGACCCGTCCCGCAATGCCCCGCAGGGCAGCTGGCTGGATCGGCTGCTGGCCCGATTGCCGGGTATTGCCAGTCCGATGAAGCGCTATTTCCGCCGCTTCGAGACGGCGCAGCAGGTGCTCGAGGCGATCATCCGGGATCTGGAGGAGGGTGCCGAGCGCCTGCAGCGTGACAATCTCACTCTCGCGGATGATCAGCAGGCGTTTCGTGGCCTGTGCGGCGAACTGGAAGAGCAGGTGCAACTCGGTCGGCTGATGGACCGGCGATTGGTGGAGACGATCGAGGACGGGTCACTGGACGAGGCGCGCCGCCGGTTTGCCGAGGAAGAGCTGCTGTTTCCCCTGCGTCAGCGGATTACCGACCTGCAGCAGCAACTCGCGGTGACCCAGCAGGGCGTGCTGGCCCTTGAAGTCCTGATCCGCAATAACCGGGAATTGATCCGGGGCGTCGACCGCGCGATTCACGTTACCACCTCGGCTCTGAACGTGGCGGTGACGGTGGCGCTGGCGCTGGCCAACCAGCGCCTGGTGCTGGATCGCGTCGCGCGGGTCAATCGCACCACGTCGGATCTGATTGCCGGCACCGCCGGCGCTTTACGCCAGCAGGGGGCGGAGATCCATAACCGGGCGAGCAGCGCCAGTCTCGACATGGAACAGCTGGAAGCAGCGTTCGCTGATGTGCTGGCAGCAATCGACGATGTCTCCCGGTATCGCCAGGAGGCGCTGCCGGTGCTCGATCAGCAGATCAACCGATTGGCCGACCTGTCGCAGCAGGGGCGCGAGGCGATCCATCGCCTGGACGAATCGGATGGTGAGTCCTCGAAGCCCGCGCCGGACGCCGACCGGCCGTAAAAGCCCGGGCGCTGCGCGAGCGCCGCAGTCATTCTGCGGCCAGGCACCGCGACGGAGCATTCGGGGAAAGGGCTCCAACGGTGGGCTTGATGCGTGGGGCGCGTCCGGGTGACGTGGCTTCGGCACCGGCCCGAATCCGACACTGTGCCTCGGGCCGGGGTAAGGCATTTCCTCGGAGGGATGTCGACCGCAGGGACGCGGCCGTCAAGCCCGAGGGAACCACCGACCTATTTCCGCGCCTTGCCAGCTGACCGAAACCGGTCTCGAGCGCAGACGTGGAAATAGATCGGTGTTTCCCTGGGGATGGGTTGACGGCGGTCCCGGAGAGGGAATGCCTTACCCCCGGCTGGGCACCACGCTGTGAGCTTGATACCGAAGTCAAAGTTTCCCGCTGACCGGCATCGAAGCCCCGAGTGCGACCCGTCTGAGGATCGAAACCTATAAGTGCAGGCCGCACTCGGTTTTCGGCTTTCCCTGCCAGCGGCCGCTGCGGCCTTCGCCCTTGACCGTGCAGTGCGAGCAGCCGATCGAGTGGTAGCCTTCGGCAACCAGGGGATGGAATGGCAGATCGTGTTCGCGGATGTAGGCGTCACGCTCTTCCCGGGTCACGTCGATCATCGGGTTGAACTTGATGATGCCGCGACGTTCCTCGAACACATCGAGTTCGGCCCGGTGATCGGTCTGCCAGCGCATCAGGCTGGACACCCAGAGGTGAAAGTCGCCTTTCACCTCTTCCAGTGGCTGGACCTTGTTGACGGAGCAGCACAGGTCAGGATTGCTCTCGTAGAGCTTCTCTTCCTTCGCTACCCGGAAGTGGTGGGAATCAGGACGGATATCCTCCACCTGCAAGCCGAACAGTCGCGCCAGATAGTCGCGGTATTCCAGCGTCTCGCGGAAATGGAAACCGGTGTTGATGAAGTGGATCACCTGTTCCGGCCGGATCCGCGAGATGATGTGCAGGAAGTAGGCGGACGTCGCCGCAAACGACGAGGTCACCAGGACCTTCGATGGCTCGAAATCCTGATATACGCGCCGGATACGGGTTTCGAAATCCAGCGGCGCATACTCGGCGTTCAGTTCCGCGATCGCATCAGGACTGAGGCCGGCGGAGTTGGTCACCGGTTCCTCTGGCTCACTGACGGTCTGCAAGGCGCTTTGAGTCATGCGTAGTCCATGTCGCTGTGACGGGTTTCAGCCCGCTAGGATACGGCCTGCCATATGGAAAAAAAGGAATATGTAATTGTATCGTTATGCGTCAACGGCATATTCCATGCCGTGCCGGTGCTGACAGGCCAGCGCTTTCCAGTCGTCGGAACCCGGTCCTGACAACGTTGTCAGCTATTCCCGTTGCACCGATGTACCTCCACCCACTCTCCCGATCACTAGGACAAGGAGCCCAGATTATATGCGGTATTCCTCGAAGGAAGGTTTCACGCATGAGGACACGCCCCGTCTCGGAATCCTGATTGCGAACCTGGGCACGCCGGATGCGCCGACAACGAAGGCCTTGCGACGCTACCTGGGGCAGTTCCTTGCGGATCCCCGTGTCATCGAGGTGCCGCGAATTCTCTGGCGGATCATCCTGCACGGCATCATCCTGCGGACCCGGCCGGCGAAATCCGCCGAGGCCTATCGCGAGGTCTGGACCGAGGACGGTTCCCCGTTGCTGCAGATCGCGAAGGCGCAGACGCGGGGTATTGCGGAGCGTCTGGAGAAGCGGGTCGGCGGTCCGATCGCCGTCGAGCTGGGTATGCGCTATGGCAATCCGTCGATCCCCTCGGCGCTGGAATCGTTGCGTGCCAAGGGCGCGGAGCGCCTGATCATGCTGCCGCTTTACCCGCAGTATTCGGGCTCCACCACGGCCTCCACCTTCGACGCGCTGGCCGATACGCTGAAGCGCTGGCGCTGGATCCCGGAGCTGCGGGTAATCAACCAGTATTGCGATGATGACGCCTATATCGCCGCGCTGGCCGCCTCGATCCGCGAACACTGGGACAAACACGGTCGCGGCGAAAAGCTGCTGTTCTCCTTCCACGGCACACCGCAGCGCTATCTGCTGAATGGCGACCCGTACCATTGTCAGTGTCGCAAGACCGCGCGGCTGGTGGCCGAGAAGCTGGAGCTGGAGCCGGATCGCTGGCAGGTCACCTATCAGTCCCGTTTCGGGCGTGAAGTCTGGTTGCAGCCCTACACCGACGAGACGATCAAGGCGCTCGGGGCCGACGGGGTCAAGACGCTGGATGTGATCTGCCCCGGCTTTTCCGCCGACTGTCTGGAGACGATCGAGGAAATTGGCGGCGAGAACACCGAATATTTCGAAGAGGCTGGCGGCGAGAAGCTGTCCTACATTCCGGCCCTGAATGACCGCGATGATCATCTGGACATGCTCACCGACCTGATCATGGATCATGCCCAGGGCTGGCCGGAGACCGGTACGCGGACGCGCGGTATCCGGGACGAAAAGGCCACCGGTCAGCGGGCCAGGGAGCTGGGCGCTGAGGCCTGAGCCGGGCCGTCGGTCGTCACGGCGGGGAAACCTGATAATCGGGGCGGGTTTCCCTATACTCGGCGCCGGAAATAAAGGTTGAGCCGGTCGGGCGCCCGCGTCGGGGTCCGTATCAGGTCGCGTTCCACTGAGTTGTAAAAAGCGAGGATCGATCATGGCAAAGGCGAGTGCACGTCATATTCTGGTGGCCGATGAGGCCCTGTGTCAGGAACTGAAACAGCGCATCGTGGATGGCGAAGGGTTTTCCGCGTTGGCACAGGAATATTCCAGTTGCCCGTCCGGCCGTAGCGGCGGCGAGCTCGGTAGCTTCGGTCCGGGTCAGATGGTGCGGGAATTCGACGAAGTGGTGTTCTCGGCGCCGGTCAACGAGGTGCAGGGTCCGGTCAAGACACAGTTCGGGTATCACCTGCTGGAAGTCACCGAACGCAGCGACTGAGGTGTCTGGTCCGGTGGGGCGGCCGCGGGTGGCCTGTCAGGCAAAATAACCGTGCAGGAACCAGCGGTCCGGTTGGCGATGGTCGCGGAAGATCCAGAGCCTGGCGCCGTGGCCGTCGAGCGCCTCGTAGTAGTCGCGCCGGACATCCTGCCCGTCCCACCAGCCGGATTCGATGCGTTCGGGACCATGGCATAGGGTCAGAACGCCCCGGTGTTCGGGGTTGCCGCCCCGGCAACGTAGCGGAACCGGCTCCGGCAGGAGCCAGAGAGGACGTCGGGGGCTCGCGAGCCGGGTTGCGCGGGTTTCCGGCGCTCCGGGCTGCCAGGCGCGCTCCGGGCGGTGGTCCGGCGCCGTTTTCAGGCCGCTCACCGCATCCGGGCCCAGCCGTGCCCGCAGACGCTCCGCCAGTTGTTGCCAGGGCAGTTGCCCGACACGCCCCTGATCGAGCAGATCCTCGGGCTGCGCTGCCAGCGGCACCAGTTGCCGCGCCTCCAGTACCAGGCCGATGACCGGTGCCTGCAACGGTGTCCTTTCCAGGCGTTCGCGGGCCACTGCCAGCAGGCGCTGAGCATCCCGCCCCGGACCCTGCAGCCCGAGAACCAGTACCGTTGCCGGCCGTGACGTGTGTTGCAACTGCAAGCGCACACGCTGTACCCCGGACTGCAGGCTGCACAGCAGGCCCTCGAGTTCCCGCAACAGGCGCTGCAGGCCGAACAGCACGGCGCTGCTGTCATGAGCCGGTGCCGGCAGAGGCTGCTCGCCGCGGAAGACCGGGCGTGGCCGATGTGCAGGACGAGGGTCCGGCCGTTCGCCAAGCGCCCGCTCCAGTTGCGTCACAAGATCGTTGCCCAGGCGCCGGCCCAGATCCCCTCGCGGCAGTCGCAGGCAGTCGCCGAGCGTGCGCAGACCGAGACCTTCCAGGGCCTGTCGCTGTGCTGTTGTCAGTTCGAGGACATCGATCGGCAGCGGCGACAGCCGCTCCGCCAGGCGCTGTTCATCGATGACCGGGCGCGAGTCGCCGATACGGCCGAGCAGGCAGGCGGCACCGGGGGTGGTAGCGACGGCATCCCGCCACTGTAGCCCCAGCGCGGCCATGTGGCGCTCCAGTTGCCGCCGGAAATCACCAAGTCCGCCGAACAGTCGCAGGCTGCCGCCGATCTCGACCAGCAACTCGTTCGGGGGCTGTCGGCTGACCCAGCCGCTGAATTGCAGGAGGCCGTCAGCCAGCCGCCGCAGGCTGTCGTGTTCCAGGTCGCTGCGCCGATCATGCAGTTGCAAATCCGGGCAGAGGCTGCGGGCCTGGGCCGGGCGCATGCCGGGCTGAACACCGCAGGCCATGGCGCCCTGACTGACGGCCAGTAGCTTCCGGACGTCCACGACGGCCAGCAGCAGATTGTCGCTACCGCCGCGCCGGAACACGTCCAGCGGCAGTTCGGGGAAACTCAGGGCCTGCCACAGCAATGCCATGCCGCTATCGGAAGGGTCCGGTTCGTGGTCAGGTCCGGCGGTCCAGTTGTCGTTCGCCGTCCAGAGGCAACTGCATCTGCGGCAGTCTGGTGCGTTCCGGCCGTGACTGCGGCCGTAGCGCATGAACGGCGGCACGCTGCGGTGGTGCCATGCCGCCGACCGGTCGCT
>PXAT01000183.1 GCA_003565775.1 Ectothiorhodospiraceae bacterium
AAACGTCCCACCGCAACCGTTGCCTTTTCAATCAAATCTTGGCAAGTCTTTTTTACCTTGCAATTACGCTTCCAAGACAAGCGGACATTAACGCCTTTTCGCGTTGTCATTGCTTCATCGACCAAGGTGTTGACGGATGCTGCGATTGTCGTTTGCGTTGCGGTTGCTGTTGTCATGATGCTCTCCTCATTTGTTGTTTACCCTATCCCATTGAAACGACACTATCTTAAGCTATATCTCAATCAATAGCAAGAACAAAAATCAAAAAAATGAATAAAAATTCAAAATCAAAAGTCAAGTATTTTCTTTATAGCGTCATCATCTTTTTGCAAAAAAAATATGCTATCATCATAACGACAATAGCATATTTTAGGGATGGGATGGGATCAACAAATTACTCGTTTTGTAATATTCATAATTCCATGATGCTTTCCATTATCATCAATGTAATATCCTTTTGCAAAAAATAGACGGTACTTTTGTCCTTTTTCTACAATCAAACGATTATTGCGATAATGATTTTTCCTAGCATTATGTATAGCGGTTCTACTGCAATATATTTTTCCTTGGAATACTTCAGCCCCGCAACAATCTGATCCTATAATCCAACATTCTACGTTTCCAAAAGAATCATCAAAAGAATCATTTATGGAAGTTGTTTCGCATTCCTGCATACAATTAGAACAGATTGCCTTTTCTCCAATTTCATCGTGTTTTGGTTTGCTTGCGATTGTAATGTTTCCGATTTGAAATGGCATATTCAATATCCTTTGTTGTTACTTCATCAAAACAACACTATGATAATTGATATTGAGATTGATTGCAAGTTTTTATTTCAAATTATTTGTTTCCATTGATTCAATTCTTTTTTGGTTGCTTCATGCCATTCTTTAAATTCTTTAATTGCATGGTTTGCATCTTTAGCAACAAATGCTTTTTTGAATAATTCTGATTGGTCAATAGATGTTTTACGTCCTTTTAGTCTTGTTTTAGATTGATAAGAAAACGTAACGCATCCTAAATCTGTTTCCGATGTTCCTTTCCCTCCAAATATACATACATGAATATTGCCAACGATATGCCGATTTCCTTGGTCGTCTTTCAAACATCTTGGATATAGATTGAAAGTGGACAATACTTCTGAATTGGTAAATCCATAATTCTTTAAAAAATTGCGAAACTCTTGTTTGTTGTTCATGATGCTCCCTTATTTAATGATTGATAGCATAGTATCTTATTTTATGGTGCTTGTCAATCATTTATTTTTTGATTTTCGTGGGGATTCTCGTGGGGATTTTCGTGGGGATTCTCCAAATGGTTGCTCCGTTAGAATGTGAGGTTTTACCGATAACGATGATATTTGTTTTTGTTTTCATTGTTAATTCCTTCCCTTATTATGTGTATAATGTATCACGTATTCAGTGGGAAGTCAAGAGTTTATTTTGGTTTAAAATAAGTAAATGGTTCGGTTGGAGTTCCGCCATAACAGTGATATTGCAAATTAAATTCTTTTGATAGGATTTCACATGCTGCTGAAACATAGGTGTGGCGATTATCTTGACGGATTAAATCCATTATTTTTTTATCTCGTTCTCGCCCAAGATTTTTAGTGGTAAATGTTTTCATGTTTAATCCTTTCATTTAACATGGATATAATGTATCACGTATTCAGTGGGAAGTCAAGAGGAAAAATCAAACAACTGAAATTTCTAAGTCATCGCATGCATCTTGAACTATAACCGTTCCTATTTCTACAAAGTTATCTAGTAAATCTAGTAAATATACCTTGCCGTTGTTTTCTCCATGACCAATAGAGGTTAAAATTTTACCTTCTTTAACCATTTTTTTAAATTCGCTTTGTTCCATTTCAAACTGAGGTTTTAGTTTAATGTATTGGTGAATTGTTCCCGAAACGTCAATTTTTAATTCAATATCTTTTGTTTTCATTTGTTACCTTTATTGCTATGCATTTTCTTTAATGGATTGTTTTTCTATCATAATCTACATTTTGCAGAATTGTATAACTTTAATGCATGGATAGTTATATATTTTCATAATGTTTATAATGTATCACGCATTCAGTGGGAAGTCAAGTGTTATTGTAGCTTTTAAACGCATTCATATCAATCCAAGAATTAACGCACCATCCGTATTTATCAGACAACCAATCGGAAACTTCTTCATCGTCAATTTGGTCAGGAACATCTACTATGGTTTCCAGTCCTACTTCTTTAGGGCTATATACTTTTCCATCGCTTTCCAAGTCCCAATTTACTTTAACTTTCATAGTTTTGATACATCCTTTCTTAATGATTATGCGTACATATTATCACGTATTTAGTGGATAGTCAAGCTTTTTATTGTGAATTTGATGGTTAAATCAATAAAAGTTTGGATCTTGTTCCATTTCTCCAAATACCGTTACGATATAATCATATTTTTTCATTTCTGTCAAGCTATAAAATCTAAATTCAAAGCCTTTTTCACGGCATTTTTGTTTCAGGATTTTTATGAATTCAAACCCATCCCTATTATCTGGTTCATCAATGGTGAAGTTTCCAAGATCAATGAATTCGTAAGGTGGTTCTTTCACTGATACGTCGTATTTCTGAATCAGGCATTTCTTGATCATTTGCTATATCCTTTCATTTAGTATGAGATTGCGAAGATTCCTGAAGCAATCATCGTGGATGTAATGTATCACGCATTCAGTGAGAAGTCAAGAGGAAAAGTTTGTTGAAATTATTTTATTGAAAAAGCGTAAAACCCCGATGTCTTTAGCGTCGGGGATGTAAGCAGTTTACTTAAAAAACTTAAAATAAAAGAAGGAATTTTGTCAATTTTGTGTGAATAAAATAGTAGAATGAAACTAATAGCATATAAATATAGATTATACCCAAATAAAGAACAAAGCGTTTTGCTTGAAAAACACTTTGGTTGCAATAGATTTGTATACAATCATTTCCTACAAAGAAAAATTACTCATTACAAAGAAACTAAGAAAACTATTGGATGGTGTCAGTTAGCCAATGAATTAAAACCTCTTAAAAAAGAGAATGAATGGATGAAAGAAGTAGCAAGTCAATCTTTACAACAAACAATTAGACATTTAGATAATGCCTATACTGCCTTCTTTCGATCTAATTCTGCTTTTCCTAAATTTAAATCAAAGAAAAGTAATAGACATTCATATACAATTCCAGAACCGAAATCAATAAGAGTTGATTTTGAATCAAATAAATTATACCTTCCTAAATTTGTCAATACGTGTAAAAATGATAATAGGCTAAAATGTAAATTTCATAGAATATTTGACGGTGAGATAAAACAATGTACTATATCGAGAAATGCAGACAAATATTATGTTTCAATACTGGTAGAAGAAAATGTAGAATTGCCTAAGAAGCCGGAATTAAATAGAAATAAATCAATTGGTATAGATTTTGGAGTAAAAACATTTTGTACATTTGATAATGGAACAAAGATTGATTCACCAAAATATTTCAAACAATCTCAGAATAAACTTGCTAAACATCAACAAGAATTAGAAACAATGGCAAAAGATACAACTAAATATAAATCAAAAAAGGAACAAATAAGTAAATTACATGCAAAAATAGCAAGGCAGAGAAAAGATTTTCTGGATAAGTTATCTCACAAATTGACTCACGATAGCCAAGTAGAGACAATTTGTATTGAGGATTTATCTATTAAAAAAATGCAAGAAGATAATTATAAAACAACAAACAGAATAATTGGAGATTTGGGATGGTTTAATTTTACCAAATTACTTCAATATAAATCAGATTGGTATGGAAAAAACTTTATAAAAATAGGAAGATTTGATCCATCCAGTAAGACTTGTTCTGTTTGTGGAAATGTTTATCATGAATTAAGTATAGACGAAAGAGAATGGATATGTAAGAAATGTAATTCTCATCATGATAGAGACATTAATGCTGCTCAAAATATTATTGACTTTGCATTTACTAATATGGAGTTTAAAAAGGGTAGGGACTACCCTATTGAAGCCCAGACATCTTTAGTGTCTGGGTAG
>PXAT01000028.1 GCA_003565775.1 Ectothiorhodospiraceae bacterium
TGTAATTTTGGAATCTTTGATAATTATCAAATTAACAAATCATAAAGGGCCCGTAGCTCAGTTGGTCAGAGCAGTCGACTCATAATCGATTGGTCGCAGGTTCAAGTCCTGCCGGGCCCACATTTTTCTCACCTCGAAAGCACCCTCCAAAACCACCCCTTAGGCCATTTAACGGCTATTTTAGAAGCTTCCACTCTTTTTTTAGCAATTTCGGCCGAATGAATCGTTTTCATTTTACAGCATATTTCGCGTAATTGCGTGGTACATTATGTGGTACACCCCACGCGATAGTGAAATGGTTTCTTGAATGATTTGGCGATCTTCATACAATCTACAAAAAATCAAAAAGCCAGAAGCGTTTAGCAATACACCTGATCTATTATATGCTTTACGTATGTATCTGACCGGAGATTCTGGGGCTAATACGGTTGTTATTACGGAAGTTACTGAAGATAATTAATTTATATCGGCTTTCCTTTTGGATAACTACGCCTGAAGGATGATTAAATATGGTTTTCATAGCCGACGGTTCATTTACCCTCTTTCCAACCGCTCACTTCACGCATTATAACTACTTACCCCATTTAAAAAAAGTACAATCCATGTGCATTTTGAATTGCCTATAGATATATCCCACACAAGCACTTTGCCTCCCGCTTTATAAACTTCAAAATCATCTAATAAGCCAGTAATGTGTCCATTTTTTATTTTTCCGGCTCCTGAGATGGAATATTATGAAGGTACCTCCCAAGGAAGTGGGGAAGCTACTGGGGAAGTAAAAAAGTAGTCAGCGCTTTATAAAGTGAGATGAAGCCATCCGAAATTCAAAAAAAACTGAGTTTGAAACACGATGATTATTTCAGGCTGCATTATATCGAACCTGCCATAAAAGCAGGATTCATTGAAATGACCCACCCGGAAAGTCCAAACCTTCCAAATTAAAAATATCGGCTAACTCAAAAGGGAAAAGTCTATATGTAAAAATTAGGGTAATGTAATTTTACATCAGTGTCACAGATGATGATTGGTATCACTTTCTGGTTCAAACTATGTAAAGAAATGCGCCCTTTTCTTTATTAATCAGATCGGTGACATTACTCTTTTTATAAAAATTTTATATCTAGGGATTTTTTGAGAATACGCCGGGTGTAGACGGTGATGAAGCCAAATGTAAAAGCGATGATAGCCATAAAATGATTTGAATCGTCCAGATTCATCAAAAACGATTACTTTTCATAATAATCGATTAGAATTGGGGGTATTTTATCAAAATTGGTTAGAAATCATGCTTTTTTATTCAAATTGATTACATGGCAGGTATTCTCACCACTAATCAGACCGAAAAATAAGAGATCGTATTTCAGCCTACTCTCACTGTAGTTTAAAATTATCATTTTAAGTCTAAATATTATTGACTAATTCTGTGTTATTTACACTAAAAGGTTTAAATCTTGACGATATAGTCAAAGTTTAATTGTCCAAAAGTGAAAAAAATAAACCACATACTGCAAGAATGGCCTCCGCGAACCGTAATAACCTCTGGTTGGCTAAAAGAACATGGCGTTTACAAACAATTGGCGGATAGCTACGAAAAAAGTGGCTGGCTGTAGCGAATAAGCCGGGGAGCATACAAAAGAAAAGGAGATCAAGTCTCATGGCCTTGAGGGCTCTATGCACTACAAGAGCTTCAACATCTTTCTGTGTATGCAGGTGGAAAAACAGCCCTTGAATTACAGGGATACGGCCACTACATACGAATGGATGATACTCAACCCGTAGTACTTTGGAAAACGCCTGACGTCAGGCTTCCAAATTGGTTTCTTTCCTATGATTGGAATACGGTGATAGAAGTCCGATCAATAACACTTTTTGACAGTAGTATACATGCACTGTCACAAACTAAAGTAGATGATATAAAAATAGAAATATCAGCTGCTGAACGAGCAGTCCTTGAATACCTACATGATGTGCCGAAATATGAAGGGATCGATGAGGCCAATTATATCATGGAAGGATTAGCGTCACTGAGGCCCTCGGTTTTACAGAAGTTATTGGAGTCCTGTCAATCTATAAAAACAAAACGTCTTTTTTTGTATATAGCTGATCATCATAACCATAGCTGGTTCAAAAGACTTGATCTATCTTCCATATCTTTAGGAAAGGGAAAACGTGAAATCATAAAAGGAGGAAAGCTGGATAATACATACAATATCGTCGTTCCGGAATTATCGAGGGAAGATCAATGAGAAAAAAATACCGATATAAGATTAAATGTTGTTTAAACCTATATTAGAAAAAATTTTCTGGTATTTAGTTTCCAGCATTACTACTTCATCCTCATTTAAAGCCTTAAACTCTTTGTTACGGGCACGTTTCGATAATTTGCCATCACCTTGACGCAAAAACCCAATGAGGTTTTCCATGTCTTTATCCGGCATATCAAAATGTTCCTGTATGAATTTTCTCATCTTATCATGGCTTTCAAGGTATTGCACTTCTTCCGGTAGCGTTTTGAAAACCGTTTCTTCAACACATCTGTAGAGAAACTCTGCCTGCTTTGTCGCATCAAAATAGCGATACAGATCAATCGTTTTGTTTAGCACGTTTACATTTCCATCAGGAGTAGCCTCCCATTCAATATGATCAAGACGAGGTTTAGAGTAGGACTCCAACACTTCTTTATAATCATCGATCCGTTCAAGAATTACAGCCGATACGGGAAAAATAAGGCCTTTAGGTGAGAACTCTTTTTTTGCCAATACATGATGGATCAGATATCGATGTACCCTGCCGTTACCATCAGCAAAGGGATGGATAAACACAAAACCAAAGGCAATTAATGTGGCTGCCAAAACCGGATCGTACTTGCTTTCGATGAGTGATTTATTCGCTTTTAGCAAGCCCTCTATTAGCTTTGGGACATCCTGCCATTTGGCAGAAATGTGATCCGGAACAGGCTTACCTGTCGTCCGATTATGTACACCAACAAAACCTCCTTCCTTTCGCCAACCCATATTAACAAATCGCCGGTCTTCTATAACAATCTCCTGGAGGCGCAATAATTCATCTTTGGTGAGGTCTTTTTGTCCGGCCTGGCCGATGGCTTTCCCCCAGCGTTCTGCCCGGTTTTCCGGTGGTGTCTCTCCTTCAATGGCATATGAGGCTTTAGAATCTTTTAGTAATAGAAAAGCTGCCGCTCGTGATAGTAGATCCGGATGTACTTTTCCTATTGTATCCTTCACTTTCTTTTTCAACTCATCTGAACTAAAGCTTTCGAGTATGTCTGTGCGACGTATCATCGGACAGAAATCTCTGCTACCCGGCAGATTGTTCCAAACACGATGACGTTGGGACCTTTCTTTTGGGCCGGGATATTGTAACCTGGGGTCAAGAGCCTCCACATAATTTCCCGATTGAGCATCCTCAATGTCGAGTTCGTCCTCCATTAGCCATTCATAAAAAAACCAAATTCGCCTGCTATAACGGCCGGTTGGCTGGGTCTTTACAGAAGTTTCAATTATAGCTTTGTCTAACTCTTCGTAGAGCTTTTTTAAGATTAATAGGTTAACACCTTCATACCTTAATGCAAAAGTTAAATGCCCAAGCAATGTATGCTCTGGTTCATGCCGGGTAGTAAATATTTGCCAGCGCCCCTCTTTGTATTGTTTATGGCTTTCACTAATTGCTGAAATGTTTTCAGGCAGATGCACTTCTAAATCATATTGATTTATCAATGCACTATATCCTGCCAGCTTCATGTTGGTTTCAGGAAGGGTATAATTACGAAAAACGGTTATTATATCTGAAAATCGTTTATTATTCACCATTTATATGAATTACGATTATTAATGGATCTATAAATATGATGAAAAACAGTTACAATTCATAAAAACCGTTTAGATTTTATAGTTTTTTATGAAAAATGTTTAGAAATAAGTCAATTACCTTCAAATTGATTACTCAGGTTCATCAGGGTTTTAAGTTTTAAACACCTAACTTATCAATATGAATTCGTTTTATTTCTAA
>PXAT01000055.1 GCA_003565775.1 Ectothiorhodospiraceae bacterium
AAGATCGACGGCATCTACATCTCGGCCGTAGAAATCACCGATCAGCAGCAACTCCGCCGCCAGCTGTCGGACGAAACACGCCGCAGCCGGACTATCCTCGATCACGCCATAGACGGCACCATCATCATCGATGAGCACGGAATCATCCAGCACATCAACCCGGCCGCCCAGCGCATCTTCGGCTACGAGGCAGCAGCGGTCCTCGGCCACAACGTCAAACTGCTGATGCCGCAAACGGACCAAGGCCATCATGACGACTACATCCGACGCTACCTCGACACCGGCGAGGGCCGGATCATCGGCAGCGGCCGCGATGTGACGGGACGCCACCGCAACGGCTCGCCAATCGACCTCCACCTTTCCATTGCAAGTTTCACGGAGAACGACCAAACGTTCTTCGTCGGGTTCACCAGCGACATTAGCGAGCGCAAGGCGACCGAGCGCCAGTCAGCGCAGTACCTGCGGGAGCTGGCCCACCTCGACCGCCGGGCCGGACTCCACGAGCTGACCTCGGGCCTCGCCCATGAACTGAGTCAGCCCCTGACTGCCATCCGCGCCACCACTGAGGCCTGCCTCACGCTCTCCAAAAAAGGTCAGCTTACGCCGGAGTCGATCAACAGGGCGCTGCAAGAGATTGATCTGCAGGCGTCACGCGCCAGCGAGATCATCCAGGAGGTCCGCAGCTTTCTGCGCAAGGAGGATCAGTCAAGCACCGGCACTCACGACACCAGCACCATGATCGACAAGGTACTCAAACTCCTGTCCCACGAGATCGAATCGACAGGGGTCGAAGTTGTCCGCAAGCTGAACGATCCCATCTGTCACTGCATGGCCAATCGGGTGCAGATCGAGCAGGTCCTGTTCAATCTCATCCGCAATGCGGTGGAGGCCATGGCCGAAACGGACGGTGAGCGGGTCCTCGAGATCGAGAGCCGTTTCGACCAGGACGCCGCGAGCTGCAGCATCATGATCACCGACAGCGGGCCCGGCATCGCCGATGCGCATTTGGAACGGCTGTTCGAGCCGTTCTTCAGCACCCGACCCCAAGGCCTGGGTCAGGGCCTTTCCATCTGCCGGTCCATTATAGAGCATCATGGCGGAACATTGACGGCAGCGAACGTTGCCGGGCGTGGTGCCTGCTTCACCCTGGTGCTGCCGTCTTCCCAGGAAGGAAACGATCATGGCAGCGGGGAAAGCTGAACAGGGCACCGTCCTCATCGTCGATGACGACAGAGCCGTCCGAGACGGGCTTCGCATGCTTATCGACTCCGCCGGCTTCGCCACAAAGACCTTTGCCTCCGGGCAGGAGTTGCTGGACTGGACACCGCCCGATAAGCCGGCGTGCCTCCTGCTCGATCTGCACATGCCAGGCATGAACGGACTGGAAGTACAGCAGACGCTGCAGGCCCGCAATTGGGACATCCCCATTATCTTCCTCACGGGCAAGGGGCATCTCCCTGAAGCGGTCAAGTCCATTCGAAACGGTGCGCTGGACTTCCTGGAGAAACCGACCTTCACTCGCCAGCAGCTGCTCGAACGCATCGAACAGGCCATCTTCAGGCATCGCGGGTCCCTCCAGCGCAGGAAGGAACGCCAACAGATATGTGAGCGGATCGCCCGACTCACCCGCCGGGAGCTCGAGATCGCCAGGCTGGTCGCCGGGGGTCTGGCCAACAAGGTCATCGCGGTCGAGCTCGGTATCAGCGAGCGCACCGTCGAAGTGCACCGCGGCCGGGCCATGAAGAAGCTCGAGCTGCGCCAGTTGGCAGATCTGGTGCGCATGGAGGACATCCTCGGCCAGTCCTGAGCTGCGCTTGGCCCCCTGCTGACACGAGCTTTCTTTTGGCCAAAGAGTGACCAAACGCAATGCCCGGTGCCCGAGAACGATGCATCCTGGCAACATGTTGAACCAACGCAGAATGTGACACCCATGGACCCGACCACACCGCTTGTCTACGTCGTCGATGACGATTCGGGTGTCCGAGCGGCACTTGCCCTGTTGATCGAGGCATCGGGCTGGCAGGCTCGAACGTTCGCCTCCGCGCCTGCCTTCCTTGAGCGGCTCCATGAGCCGCACCCAGACCGCGCCTGCCTGCTGCTCGACCTGCAGATGCCAAAGATGAATGGCGCCGAATTGAAGGAACATCTCCGGGACCGCGGAATGGACCTGCCGACCGTCGCCCTGACCGCCGCTCCGGACGGACCGCTGGCGGCCCGCGCCCTGGCAGCCGGTGCCCAGCTCGTGCTCGTCAAGCCCGCGGACCCCGCGCGGCTGAAAGCGGCGCTCTTCCTGGCTCTCGAAGGGAGCGCCGGCTGCGGGTGCAGAATCCCGCAAGGGTCAGCTCGCTTACCGGCGGCCCATGGCCAGGCACCCGAATGAGTGTCACGCCGAGCTAAGCGCCCTGAAGCACAGTCGAGGCCCAAGATGTCCACACGCAACCTGTCCTGGTTCTTCTCGCCCCGCTCGGTGGCGCTGATCGGGGCCAGCGCGAAGCCGTCGTCGGTCGGCGCAACCGTGCTCAAAAACCTGACTTCGGCCGGCTTTCCCGGACCGGTCTGGCCGGTCAACCCCAAGTACGAGACGCTGGCTGGTCTTAAGTGTTATCCGGACATCGACCACCTTCCCGAAGCACCGGATCTGGCTGTCGTCGCCACGCCCGCGGCGACGGTTCCCGGTCTCATCGACGGGCTCGGCCGTCGGGGAACGCGCGCCGCAGTGGTGCTGTCTGCGGGCTTCAGCGAACTCAAGACCGCAGCAGGAGCCGCACTGCGACAGGCCATGCTCGATGCAGCCCGACCCCATCTGCTGCGCATCATCGGTCCGAACACGGTGGGAATCCTCCACCCCGGCGCCGGCCTCAACGCCAGCTTTGCCCACCTCTCGCCAGTTCCAGGGAGCATCGCCTTCGTCACCCAGTCCGGCGCCTTGCTCACCTCGGTGATGGACTGGGCCCATAGCCGCAACATCGGTTTCTCGCGCCTGATCGCTCTGGGCAGCATGAGCGATGTGGACTTCGGCGACCTGCTCGACGAACTGGCAGAAGATGAGGCCACGCGGGCGATCCTGCTTTACATCGAAGCGGTGAATCAGCCACGCAAATTCCTCTCCGCGGCACGAGCGGCTGCGCGCAACAAGCCGGTCATCGTCTGCAAATCCGGTCGCCACCCGGCGGGCGCCAGGGCAGTGGCCTCCCATACCGGCGCCTTGGCCGGTTCTGATGCGGTCTATGACTGCGCGTTCCGCCGCGCCGGAATGCTTCGTGTGCGTACCCTCGAGGAGTTATTCAACGCCGTCAGCACCCTGTCCCTGGTGAGCCCGCCGGAGGGTGATCGCCTCGCCATCGTCACCAATGGTGGCGGCATCGGCGTCCTGGCAACAGATCAGCTGATGGACCTAGATGGCCACTTGGCCGAGCTCTCCACGGCAACCCTGGCAGCGCTCGACGCGGTGCTTCCGCCCACCTGGTCTCACGGCAATCCGCTGGATGTGATCGGCGACGCCACACCGGAACGCTATGGAAACACCCTGGACATCACCCTGTCAGCGCCCGAGGTCGATGCCACTCTGGCCCTGCACGTTCCCGTCTCGGTGGCCTCCCCTGCCGAGGTGGCGGATGCCGTGATCGCGGCCCATCAGCGGCACCCGGAACACCTGCTGTTGACGAGTTGGGTAGGCGGCAACGCGGTTACGGATGCCCGCAATCGCTTCGACGCCGCCGGCATTCCCGGCTACGGTACACCGGAGGATGCCGTCCGCGCATTCTCCCAGCTGGTGGCTTACCGCAATGTTCAGCGGGCGCTGCTGCAGACTCCGCCGGCGGCACCAGAGCCGCTGAGCGTGGATGGAAACTCCGCGCGGGAGCTGCTGGCCGCCGCAGTGGATGCGGGCGAGGAGTGGCTGGACAGCGGGGCGGCGCGCAATCTGCTGACGGCTTACGGCATCCCGACTCTCGACGCTGTCGCCTGTGCAACGCAGGAAGCCGCGGGCCGCGCCGCCAAAGATTTCGGCAGCGCAGTGGC
>PXAT01000207.1 GCA_003565775.1 Ectothiorhodospiraceae bacterium
ATTCAACAGATCAACAACATCGCGGGAGGGACAGCATGAACAGCAGACTCGAGAGACAGCTCACGGCCGAAGAGCGGATCGAGATCTTTCACGATCAGTTCGACGACAGGATGGACGCTTCACTCACGCTTGCGGCCCTAGTGCGCAGCGCCGGCGACTATCTCGGCCGAATCATTGGAACGGAGCGCGCCGACATCGGCATGACTGCCATGTTGGCGTCGCTCGTCGGCGGTGAACCAAAGGGCTGGCGTGAGGAACTCGAGGATAAGGCGTCCTCCGGCTTCTCGGAATGGCCCTTGGGCACTCTTCTGCACGACCTAGCCGCGTATGCTCATTACGGGGTCGTCCTCGATGTTGAAGCCGATGAATCCGAGGAGGAGATTGCCCGGCGATTGAAGGAACGGGTCGAACACGCCAGCCGGTTCCTCGAGGAATCGCCGCTTGGCCTTTGGCTGTCCAACGACGACGCCCCCCAATTGCGTCAGGTAGTCACTCTCGCATACAACCGCTGGGCTCTGGACAGCGGTGATCCCATCGAACCGGTGGCCCTTGCCACGTTCGGCGGAGTCTCCGAGGCTCACATCCGGAACCTGATGTCGGGCAGCGGCAGCCGCTTTTCCAGCAAAGATGGGAAGATTCCGGCACAACAGGCGCTCGCATGGCTGGCGGAGCGGGAGAGTTTTCTGGAGTCCATCTGGCGCAAACAGAGAATCCCTCTCACCCCGACATCTAGCGAACCGGTCAACGAGCCGCTATTCGTCCCCGTGGCTCGCGACGGGTCCGTGTTCCATCCCGGCCTGCGGCGCGCTTCTGGGTTCACCGTCGGCCCGAAAGGCTCGGAACAACAGGTTGGCGATTACCGACAGGCTCTGAGCCAGTTGCAGAAGATGCCCATCCCTTACTGGCGTCGCCCCAACGAGAGAGGAAAGTGGGGCACGGTTCGAGGTACGCGATGGGAGCGCTATGACTGGGAGGTGCTCGCGGAGGCCGGGCAGGGTCAGGGTGCGTTCCTCCAGGACCCCAATCTCTAGCGCCCGATGTGTCGATACCGAACCGGGCTCTTCAGCTTCTCGGCGCGTCCCTCCTCTACAGCACGCTTGAGCCAATCTTGGAGTTGCGTCCTGCATAGCCCCAATTGATCTTGCAACAGGTCTGGCTTGACGGCTCCGGCACGGGTCTCGTCTTCCAGCTTTAGCAGGAAGACGTCGTAGAGGCTCAGGACATCCGCTAGCGAAGCTACCGGGGCTGCGGGGGCAGCGGACGGCTTGGAAACGTCCTTCACGGAGCGGACGTTGTCTTTTTCGGAGCCACCCGCCCCGGATGCCAATACCGGCGGATCATTCACAACGGTGGGTTGGACAGGCTGGGCGAGGCTGTCGAACAACCCCTGCTGGTTGCTTACCGATCCTGGGGTCGTGTCATGAGCGAGAAGAGCGGATATCGCCGGGGCATTGTCAGGCAACCAGCGGGCGCCCTGCTGCACGAGCGCCGCGTTGCCCGAACCGGAACTCGACTCCGCAGGGCCCTTGACCCAGAGCGGCACCCACCCCCGTTTCCGATTCTCGATCGCGCCACTCCACGTCCCGCCCTTGCCCTGACTCGAAGTCACCACTACCGCGGCATCACTGAGGCAGTAGATGTACTTGTTTCGGGCCATGGCATTGCCCACCTCGAACCGCGCCTCCGGGTTGAACGGTGATATCAGCACCAGTTTTCCGGCCATCAGCGCCTTGCGATACTTCGAGGAGGTAGCTGCACGGAGCAGTTGGTCTGCCACCACCCCGACCGCGGTCCCACCCTTTTCAAGCGCTCCCAGCATGGCGGCTTCGTCCACACCGCGCGCGCCCCCGGACACCACGGAAAACCCCTGTTGTGCCGCACTTGCACCGAGATGCTCGGTAAATGCGAGATCGTCGGGGTTCGCATCCCTGGAACCAACCACCGCCAGCCCTCCCCCGGAGAGAAGCCGCCGGGAGCCGCAACCGAAGAAAAGGGGCGGCGCCTGAACACCGAGCCGCTTCTTCAACCGGGCCGGATAGTCCGCGTCGCTGCGAATCATCACCCACAGCCCGGCGCGCTCCCAGCGCTCCAAAGCCAACCCCAGTCCGCCAGAACGCCCCAGCAGCCAGGCGACACGCTCAGCCGTAATGCTTCGATCCTGCCAGCGGTCAAGATCGGCCAACGCTTCCTGCTCTGCCAGCAACCCCTCGGGAGAACGCTGATTGTCCCGCAGCCACAGCGCCAGCCGCCCCCATTCGGCCGGCGTGAGCGGCTTGGGTTCGCCCTTTTCCGGCTTGGAAAACCACGCATTGAGCAGGAGCACGGCCTGGGCCTGAGTACTGATGTTCATTTCAGTCTCCCGTGCTCGTCGTCGCCAATGCCATCGGCCACACGGGCCCTGCTCCGGCTTCTCTCAGCAACGCCGCGGCCACAGTCATCGTCCAGGCGGAGTCGACGACATCGTCCACCAACAGAACTGGCCCAGAAGGGATGCCAGGCGCTACCGAGAATGCACCATCGAGATTCCGGCACTGATGAAAACGGTTCTGCTGCATCTTCTGTGGCTCGTTATCCTGTGCTTTCTGGATGGCCGGCACATACGGCAAACCGAGTCGCCCGGCGAGCCGCTCGGCAAAGTCGGGGACCAACGAAGGATGCCGTAGGGATGGGATGCACGTCACCCACTCAGGACGGGGCTCTGGTCGCCAACGTTCCTCGAGCATCTCGGCCGCCGCGGAACCCAGATCGTCCCGAAATCTTCCCGCATGCTTGTCCTCAGCGACCACTCTGCCCCATCCTGCATCGCCCCACCGCGAAAGGATCCGCCCGGTCTCCGCGCGAAGCCCGGCAGCGAGGTTCCCCCGCCAACCGTAGCGGGAGAACGCACCCTTCGCCACCTGTCGCTTGCATTCCAGGGGCTGCTCCGCGTGCCGCAGAAACCGCGCCGCATCCGTTGCGAGTTCGCGGGTGAAGGATTCGTTGACGACCGGAAACCCTCTGCACACCGAGCACCTTCCGCAAGCGCGTGGATTGGGGTCGTCCAGCGAACGTCCCAGATACTCCATCAGGCATTGCCTCGTATCGAGGTAGGCCTGAACCTCCTCCCACTCCAGCTCCCGCTGTGCGGTCAATCGCGCGATGCGTGCATGGTCGATTCGATACGATACCGGGGTACGAACCCACTTCGATCCCTGCTTGAACACAGGTGAAGGATTTTCGACGGACAGCAGCTTGAGCACTTTCTCGATCTGCCCCTGCCGCAGATTCACGGCTTCTTCGAGGTCCCGCACCGCAAGACCATCACTCTCCTCGAGCGCCCTCAGGATGGCATGGACATGCGATTCATCGGGAAACGCGCTGGTCCGGAAGTACTCCTGAATGTCGTCGTCCTCGCGGCCCGACAACAGGACCCCGACCGCATGGTCGATTGCGCGCCCCGCTCTACCCACCTGCTGGTAGTAGGCCACAATGGAGCCCGGCGCCTGGTAATGCACCACGAACCCGAGATCGGGCTTGTCGTATCCCATGCCCAGAGCCGTCGTGGCAACGAGCACCTTGATCTGGTTGCCGAGCAACTGATCCTCGAGGAACTCCCGATAAGCGTTGCTATCGGCAAAATCCGGGTGCTCGACCCCACTGTAATAGGCCTGGGCGACGATGCCCTTCTGCCGCAGCCACTCCGCCACCTGCTCGGCGTCACGCTTCGTGAGCGTATAGACGATACCCGTGCCCGGCAGTTCCGGCAGGTGCTCGGCCAACCACGCAAGGCGCGCCGACTGATCAGGCAAGCAAAGCGTATGCAACGCCAGGGTCTCACGGGCGAGAGGCCCGCGCTGCACACCGATTTCGCCGAGTTGCGCGAGAACGTCATCCACCACCCGATTGTTGGCGGTGGCTGTCGTACCCAGCACCGGCAGGTTGGCAGGAAGCCGTCTC
>PXAT01000031.1 GCA_003565775.1 Ectothiorhodospiraceae bacterium
ACGCCATGATCGCCGACGCCCACCCGCCCCAACCCACCACCATCGCCTTGCAAGCATGAGCGAGAGAGGAGCCACCCACAAGACCGCCGAAACCGTTCCAACCAAACTGTGAGCCAAGACACAGCGTCCCACTTCCGGGTTCGCATACAGGAAGGCGTGTCATGGAAGTCGACCTTGGGTTGACCGCGAACGACTTCACCAAGGCAGCCACAGGCGCGGGAGAAGATTCCGCCGATCAACCCGGAAGCGACGCTTCTGGAGGCATTACCGAGGTCGTGTTCGATAAGGGAAAAATCGAGACGATCCAGAATCAGGAAGTCCTCGATCTGATCGATGACCTCAAGGGTTTCGGCACTCTCGGTGGCAAAAGCGACTTCGGCTTGAAGTCTGAATTTGAGAACTTGAGTATAGCCTCCCATTTCAGGGGCCAGCCTCTCGAGAGCCCGCATGATGCCACAGGACCTCGTGGTGCTGGACCTGAAGCAACGGGCGACGTCACACCCATGTCGGTCGCCAAGGCAACTGGCATCAGAGACCTGGCTGGAAAGGGACTCGCCCTACACCTGATCAAGGACTGGGCTGGCAACAAGATGTTCGTTAAGGTGCCAAGCAACCCCAAACCGAAGCCGCGGCTTTTCATCGTTGAACGTTACGGCATCAGTTCCTTCCTGGGGGAATACGGCGTTGGCCGGACGGTGAAGACGTTCACGTTGCTGCCCGGCGAGACGACCACGATAAGCCTGCGAACGTGGCAGTCCACGAGCGAGTCGATCAAGGAGTCGTCGAGCATCATCGACAGCCACGAGCAGGCTGCACGTACACGCTTCGCAGAGCAGGTCCAGGCAGAGACAACCGACAGAGCGACTGACTCGAGCACGAGCGAGTGGCAAGTCGAAGCGGGGGCGACAGCGAGTTGGGGGTGGGGTTCGGCGAAGGTTTCTGGCGGAGCGAGCGGCGAGTACCAAGCAGGACGCGAAGAGTTCGGCCGTCAGTTATCGGAGGCTACTACCGAACACGCGTCCGACGCGTCGAGCAAGCGCGAACTGTCGGTAACCTCGAGTTCCGAACGGACAACGGAAGCGGGCTCCGAAACCTTCGTCGAGCGGACCATCACCAATCTCAACAGGCGCCGCGTCCTCAACTTCGTGTTCAGGGAACTCAACCAGAAGTACGTGACGAAGTTCCACTTGTTAGAGGTTCGTGTCGCGTTCTGCAACGGTCTGGAGAAGAGTTGGAGAGAGGTCCCGCTCTCCGGCCTACGCCCACTTCTCCAAGAGTACGTGGTAACGCGCAAGGTGAACGACGTTGCACAGAAGATACTGAAGGTCGCTGGCATCGTGTTCGACGAGAACGACAACGCCATCAACTGCCTCGACCTGGTGGAGATCGGCACTAACGGCGCAAGCGCAGGCGTTACGAGCGAGGCCCCCTTGGTCTCGAATGAGTTCGCACCGCCGACCGACTGCGCCTACTATCGCTTCCGGAGAGGAGCCCTGACCCCGCAAGGGAGCCATCCTGTCGACGGTGTGCTGCTGCAGAGTAAGGAGATTACGATGCGTACGGACAGCGTGGTCGTCGAGGCCCTGTTGGGCCAGGCGGACGCGCTCGATCAGTACGCGATGCAGATCCAGGCGGAGACGGCCAACAAGCTGGCAATGGCCAATCAACGCGAAGCCTTACTCCATGGTGTTGTAGAGGCAATCGAGGATCCGGTCGAGCGAGCACGCGCTGCCGCCGCGCTGTTCCGGCCCGTCTCTGAGGCTGGACCTGAATCGGTTACTCGGGAAGAGTGAGGACGACCGGATGCCAGCCCTTAAGGTCCTGGATCATGTCTCCAAGGTCCTTGATGATGTCTCGCGCCTTCTCTCGAGCGAGGCTGCACAGACGTCGGCGATTGTCGATGCCGGCGAAGCTGCCAGCACGAGCGAAGTGATCGGCAGCGGTGATCGGGCGACGACGGCGACAAAGGAACTCACGACCTCGGACATGTTCGTCAGCTTGCCGGAGCGTTCGGAGAAGGCCGTCACGCTTGATAACCTTGAGAAGGCGTTGGACGCAGAGTGGCGCAAAGAGAAGCTCCAATACCCATCCCAATGCGAACTCGAAGCGTTTGAAGCGCTTCGGCGGCGACTCGACAATGGCGGCATACTGCCGGAGCCTCACGTCAATGATGCTTTGCGTTCGCTAGACGAGCGCATCGAACTGCGCCTCGACTGCCAAAGCGCTCGACAACTGCAGGAAATGAGCGTCCGAGTTCAGATCGAAACGCGGCTGGTGAGTTGGGTTCCAGGTATGTGCCCTGGTGAAGCCGATGCTTGTTTCCTATGGTTTGTTTCTCTCCCCGTGAAGGACGGCGACACCTGGTGGATCCGCTGTCGGAATGCAGTGATGTTCGACTTCGTCGCTTTGGAAAGCGCAAGAGACGAAAAGGATGAAGCCAGGAAGCATGTGGACGCGGATTTCCGCCGTATGAGCAACTTGCGGCTGTTCTACCACGAGATGCTGCATGGACAGCTTCAGATCAACTACATGCGAAACCCCGAGGTCGCCTGGGGTTGCAAGACACTCGATCTAAAGGGTGCCGACTTTGAGCACGCATGCATCCCGGACTATGAGTTGGCGTTCTTCAATAGGCTGGTTTCGGTTTCGCATTCCCCCAGTTGGCGTCAGCGGAGGATCACCATTGCTCACCTGAATTCGACAGACGGAGGATTTGAGAGCAGCTTCTTAGTCCCGGACAGCGCCAATGCCATTGCTTACCGACCGCCCTTTGCTCAACGCAACATTGATGCGGCAACCCTAACCAGGATCGAAGGAGGCTTTGTCCTTAGCGGTACGCTTTCAAACCAGAACAAAGACGGCACCATCCACGTCTACTACACCTCAATTGGCGCGGAACAGTGAGCTGTGCCGACGGGGCGCGGAGCGATTTGTGCTGCTCGACGACTACCCTTGCGCGTCTGACACAAACATGAGTCGAGATGCCACACCGTGTCGGCCGAGGCTCAGTGAGGCAACTGTGCGCCGATACATTCTGATGTTGCGCGATATCGTTTGCGCCGTGCCAATCCAATGCCGTCGATGCGTTGCCGCAGATCGTCGATGCATGAGAACGGGTGATTTCCAGTACCCTGATGATCTCAGCCCGACCGGAAGGCTGAGGGCAACATGGCGATAACTAGGGGCTCATTGTGCTGACGCTCTCGCCGTCAACCACGTGCATCAATACCTTCGCGGGCACGATCTCTGACCCTCGAATCAACGGAAGCTACTTCCCGGACCCGTGTCCGCTGGGCACCGCCGGAGTCTGGGACCTGGCTCGGGTGAGGTGAGTCTTGGCCAAGCCGTCAGATGACATGACATCCAGTAACCAGGGCGCCGGATCCATACGGTCCAGCTGCGGCAGGGCGGACCCCCTGGCCGGGACAGCGCCTCAGTTCGCGACGTGAAGGGGCCAGTCGAGCCTCCCCGGTACGAGAGATCGGTAACGCGTCCCCTGATGGTGGGCGAGGGCCATAGCGGCCGGCGCCACCCTAGGCGTGGAAGGGTCCCCGAAAAGCCCACGGGAGATCCGTTGCAAGGGGGTGGCCCGCACCTCCCTCGGCCTAGGATGCCCGAGGGGGTCCCCCGGCTGCAGAGTTTTCCTCGCGGCCTCCCCCTTCGTATTGGGGGAAGCGTGCTTATTGCTAGACCCCCCCGGCACCCCTAACCAAAGCGAACCCGGTAAGGCACACGCCGCATAACTGAGGCCCACCCTGGGCCGTCTTGACGTGCTTCAGCGGGCCTCAGCTGAGAGCGCCGGTTCTAGCGTGGACAGGTTCGCCGGTCTGTCTTGGGCACTTTCGTCGTTGTCCTGAGTCGCCGTTGTTGTTGGCTTGAAGTTTGGGAGGGGCCTCCCTCGTACCGTTCGTGTTGGCAGCAGCGGATCGAGGCCGC
>PXAT01000150.1 GCA_003565775.1 Ectothiorhodospiraceae bacterium
CCAATACGCTGCGTATCGAGGATGCGGCCGAAGTCGTTGCGGAAACGATCAAGCTTGAGTCCACTGCCGGCAATGTCATCCTCAACGGGCAGATTGGCCAGGAGGCGGATAACGGCAACGGTATTGATACGCGATCGATCCAGGTGACTGCCCGAAGCGATATCCGCCTGGGCGGGCAATGGACCGCCGAAGACAGCATTGTCATCAAGGCCGGTCAGGGGTCGGGCGGTTTCGGCGGTGTTTCGGTCCTGAACACCGCCTCGGCCGATGTCGTCTTCGATCAGGTGACCATCAACGAAAAGGCGTCGACCGAAGACGCGCTACGCACGGTCGAGATCGGGTCGGCGCAGGATGTCGTTACCGGCGCAGCGTATCGTCTGCAGGTTGGGACCCAGGCCATCGCCTATCAGGCGCTGGAAGGCGACGAGGTGTCTACAATCGCGGCCGGCCTGGCGGAAGCCATTGACGCGATTGACGGGCTCTCCGCGTCGGTATCAGACCGGATGATCAGCATCACCGAAGGTGCCGGTGAACTGGACATCGTGGCCCGGAACAACCAGGAAGCCGATTTCGACCTCGAGGTCCGCTCGGCATCCGGCAGTCTCGACATCGAGGCGGGTCAATTCGGCGGCAATATCCGTCTGGCGACCGAAGATGCGGCGACGCGCACTGTGATCGCGGTGGGTGAACTGGATGCCGATACCCGGCAGATGCTTGCCGGCAGCAGGGTTACGCTCACGGCGCGCGACGGTCGCATCGTGCTTGATGAAGGTGTATTGACCACGAACCTGCTCGAGACCCTGTCCGGGTCGGACACCACGTTGAATACGCGTGTGGCCCGGGTCGACATGCGGGTTGCCGTCGCAGGCAGTATGACGCTGAACAACCGCGGCAGCCTCCAGGCAGATCGACTTGAGGCTGCTGATGGTGCCATTACGGTCAGCAACGTCGGTAGTTTCACGACGGTTGGCGAGGTTCGCACCCTGGGTGGAAGCGATCGAAACTCCATCCGTATCGATGCGCTGCGCACCAACGGTACGGTCGAGCTTACGGTCAGTGAGAGCATCTCTGCCGGTACGCGGGGCAATCTGACCCTGAATGTTCAGGGCGAGGTCAATATCGCTGATGGCGCCCTGCTGACCGCTGACCGTTTGAGCATCTCCCAGACGCGGCCGAATGACCTGGCGCTCAATACCCAGGTCAATGTGCTGGTCCTGGATATACAGCAGGCCGGTAATGTGACCGTGAGCCAGGGTGATCGCGCCCTGCGGGTCACGGATAGCCAGCTGGCCAACGGCGGGCTGACGATCAACGCGGCCGGTGCCGTCAATCTGGCGGATGTGCGGTTGAACACGAATCTGGCAGACCGGGACATCACGGTATCTGCCGCGGGCGACATCACGGTTGGCAGTGCAATCGCCGGGATTTTCCTGAAACCCGTGAGCGGTACCCATACCCTGGTCGAGGGTGACCAGATCAGCGCGAAGGAGTCCGCTGATCAGGATGAACGCACCATCGACCTGGCCGGCGTTGAATTCGTTGAAGGCGGCGACTATCGCCTGACCGTCAGTAATGGTGTGGGCTCTGTCGCGGGTACCGCGGTCATTCGTTACACCGCGCAGGCGGGCGACACGCTGACAGACATTGCCGGCGAGCTGGCGACCCGGATTTCGGAGTTCAACGGTAACGGAAGCGGCACCGGGCCCTTCGCTGCAACGTCAAGCGGCACGGTGATAACCCTGACCGGTGCCGGGACCCGCACGATCACGGCATTTGATGATGTCTCATCCGCCGGCAAGATCGATCTGGATTCCACTGGCGGCGCCATCCAGCGTGCGGTGGGCAGTGGTGAGATCAACCTGGTTGCCGAAAACCTGGTGTTGCGTGCGGCCACCGGCATCCTCGATCTGCAGGTTGCGACGAGCTATCTGGACGCGCAGACCGCGACGGGGGATATCCGTGTCAGCGATCGTGATGGGGGCTTCCAGACCCATGAAGGCCTCTTCGTTGCCCGTGCGGTGACCGAGCAGGGCACCGCTGCCACCAACAACAAGGTGGTGATCACCAGTCAGAATGACCTGAAGATCGGGCGCGCTGCCAATGGCTTGACTCCGGCACTGGATGCGGTACTAAAGGGCAACACCGTTCGTCTGGAAAGCACCGACGGCTCGTTGCAGGTCCTGCGCCATGCGGATGGCACGGGGTCGCTCGACTTCGACAAGGGCTTCGCGTTCAGCGGTGAAGTGCTTGACCTCTATCGATTCTTTGAAGGCACGGAGCTCAGCGAGTATCGCGCGGGGGATGCCTTCATGTTCCGCGAGGACCCGTCCGGCGATGTCATTGTCGGCGGAACCGGCGCCCTGCCGGGCAACATTACCTCCGAGACCATTATCATCGATACCGGCTCGCTGTTGTCGCTGGATGGCACGCTCACGGCCAAAGACCGTATTGAGCTGCGTTCCGACCGAGATGTGCTGTTCTCTGGCGATATCGTCGCAAATGGCGTCAGTCAGATTGGGACATTCATTGTCGAAGCGCGTGGTCTTACCCCGGTTGCCGTCGTCGTGGACACCAATGCCGGTGGTATTGCTAGCGTCTCGACGGAGAGTCGCGATTCAGGGTTTGTGGTTATCAATGTTGATAGCCTGCCGGCAGAGCGGCTTGATCTGCGTGCAAAGGAAGATATCTTCCTTCGCGTTGGTGATGCAGACCTGGACCTGAAGGGGTTTGTTGGTGGTATCGAAGGGTTCGACAGAGCTCAGAATATTGAAATCGACATTGATGGAACCTTGACTCTTGCTGGCGGCATTGTAGCCGCCACCGGAGAGTTGATCGTGCAGGCGGACAACGTGGAACTTGATGGTGCGTCAGTCTTCATCGCCACGGATCTCCGCATTGAAAGTTCCGGTTCGGTTAGCGCCAATACGCTGGCCGACACGCTGCGTGCGCAAACTGGCGGCAGTCTGGTGGTGAATGAGGCAACGGGCCTGGATGTGTTGTCCGCCGTGGTCGCGGATGGTCGCCTGGAAGTCAGCGCGGGAGGAGAGCTGCGGGTAAGCGAAGCGCTCATTCTCCAGGACAAAGCCGGTAACGACATCATTCTGGAGGCGGCGGGCAAGCTGCTTGTGGCCCGTGCCGAGGCGGCGGTTTCGGCAGGTGCCGAAAAGCAGCACGGCAAGGTCATTGTCGATTCGCCTGTTGGCGTCGAACAGATGAAGACGCCGGTGCTGGATTCGGATGGAAACCCCACCGGCGAGCTGGCCTTTAATAACGCCGCCACGGTCCTTTATGGCCGTGAAGTGGTTCTGCGCGGTAGTCTGCCGCAAGGCTTTACTCTGCTGCAGAGCGCAATGGATAAAGGGTCCGACGGTGAGTTGCAAATCCGCACCACGGCCCAGGGCACGGGGATTTCCCGTGAAGCCACCCGGGTGACAGCCAATACCGCAGCGGCGGCTGGCGGAGCGCTCGTCGCCGCTACTGTGACGGCCAGTACGACGGAAGCCGGCCAGAACCGGAAACAGATCAGTGAGATTGACTTCTCGGTCGATCTTGACGAGACATTGACCTTCACCGTCGAACTCGGGACTTCCGATACGACCAAGGACACCTATACGGTGGCCGTTGGAGACATGGTTAACGGGGAAACCGTGACCGCCTCATGGGGCTCTGTATTCGATGCCCTGGTTCATCTCATTGATAATGAATCGGGCAGCAACAAACCTGATGTCAGTATCGAAGCCATCGGTGCCTTCTCGATCCTGCGCTTCACCGCTGACCAGGACAACACCGCCTTCCATCTTGATGCTTCGGTGGAGCAGGATGTGTTCGCAGAACTGGGCGCCATAGATCCTGATCTGGTGCAGGCCGCCGGGCAGGATGCCAGCCAGATTGCCGTAGCCGAATTCGGTCCATTCCAGCCGGGTATGGACTACGA
>PXAT01000029.1 GCA_003565775.1 Ectothiorhodospiraceae bacterium
AGCACGCGGAAATTCATCCGGTAATGGTCATCGAGATTGAGGTCGTCCCATTGCTCCGGCGGCACATCCACACCGGTCATGCGACGCAACTCCCGGCGCATGCCGTCGAGCAGCGAGCCCTGACCGCGCGGTAAGGCTTCCATCACCGCCTGGGCAAAATCGGGCGCCGGCACGAAATTGCGGCGCAGCGACTTCGGCAGACCGCGAATCAGCGCCGTGATCTTCTCCTCCAGCAGCCCGGGTACCAGCCACTCGAACGGCTCCGGATCGAGCTGATTCAGGGCTGCCAGCGGCACCCGCAGGCTGACCCCGTCATCCGGATGACCCGGTTCGAAGTGATATTCCAGCGGCAGACGCAGGGCGCCCAGTTCGAAATTGTCGGGAAAGCGGTTGCCGGTGACCGAATCCGCCTCGTGCCGCATCAGCTCCGCCTGTTCCATGTAGAGCAGGCGGGGGCTATCCTTCTCGACCCGCTTGCGCCAGATCTCGAAGGTCTTCAGATCGACGATGTCCTCGGGCACCCGCTCGGCATAGAAGGCATAAAGCACGTCCACATCCACCAGCACGTCACGCCGCCGGGACTTGTCCTCCAGCTGCCTGATCTGTTCCACCAGTTCGCGGTTGTGCTGCAGGAACAGGCCGCGCGAGCCGACCCGGTCCTCGGCCAGCCCCTGGCGCAGAAAGATCTCGTGCGCCTCGCGACGATCAATGACGCCGTAGTTCACCTTTCGGCGCGCCCGCAACACCAGACCGTACAGGCTGACCGTCTCGTAGGCGCGGACCTGACCACGCTCCTCGTCCCAGTGCGGATCGCTGTAGCTGCGCGCCACCAGATGCTCCGCCGCCTGCACCACTTCCACCGGATTGACCTCGGCCACGGTGCGCGCGAAGACGCGGCTGGTCTCCACCAGTTCCGCGGCCATGATCCAGCGCGGCTTGCGCTTGATCACGCCGGAACCGGGAAACAGATGCAGTTTCAGATTACGTGCGCCGGTGTAGCCGTCTTCCTCGTTGCGCGTCGCAATGCTGGCGAGCATCCCGGTGAGCAGGGCGCGATGGATCGCACTCTCCTCGGCCGCCACCTGGTTCTGTTTCAGGCCCATATCGCGGGCCAGCTCGCGCAGCTGCCGGTGCACATCACCCCAGTCCCGCAGGCGTATGAAGGAGAGGAAATGCTCGCGCGCCCATGCTCGTCGCTTGCTGTTGGACAGCGACTCGCGGGCGTCATGCCAATCGTCCCAGATACGCAGAAAGGCCATGAAGTCGGAGCGCGGATCGCGCCAGCGGGCGTGCGCCTGATCCGCCGCCTGCTGCGCGTCCAGTGGCCGCTCCCGCGGGTCCTGGATACTGAGCGCAGCGCAGATCACCAGCATCTCGCGCAGTGCGCCATGGTCAGCGCCGGCCAGCAGCATGCGGCCGATAGCGGGGTCCACCGGCAGACGCGCCAGCTGCTCGCCGAGTCGCGTCAGGCGTCGTTGCCGGTCGACCGCCTGCAGCTCGAACAGCAGCTTGTAGCCGTCATTGATATAACGCTGGTCCGGCGGTTCAACGAACGGAAACCGCTCCACGGCACCGAGTTTCAGGTGCTCCATCTGCAGAATCACCGAGGCCAGATTGGTGCGCGCGATTTCCGGATCGGTGAATTCCGGGCGGGACAGAAAATCCTCTTCCGAATACAGGCGGATGCAGATCCCGGGGGCGACTCGTCCGCAACGACCGGCACGCTGATTGGCGGAGGCCTGGGAGATCGGTTCGATGGGCAGGCGCTGGACCTTGGTGCGAAAACTGTAGCGACTGATACGCGCAGTGCCGGTATCGACCACATAACGGATACCCGGCACCGTGACCGAGGTTTCGGCGACATTGGTCGAGAGCACGACCCGCCGTCCTGAATGGCTGCCGAAGATCCGCTGCTGCTCACTGGCGGAGAGCCGCGCATACAGAGGCAGAATCTCGGTATGGCGGAACTGCCGCCGGCGCAGGGCTTCAGCCGCTTCCCGGATTTCCCTTTCGCCGCTGAGAAACACCAGGATGTCACCCGGCCCCTCGCCGGTCAGTTCCTCCACCGCCCGCACGATGCCCTCGCGCTGGTTCAGATCACGGCTATCGTCGTCCTCGGAGACCAGCGGGCGATAGCGCATCTCCACCGGATACGTGCGACCGGACACCTCGATGATCGGCGCATCGGCGAAGTGCTTCGAGAAACGCTGCGGATCGATGGTCGCCGAGGTGATGATCACCTTCAAATCCGGCCGCCGCGGCAACAATTGCTTGAGATAACCGAGCAGAAAATCGATATTGAGACTGCGTTCGTGGGCCTCATCGATGATGATGGTGTCATAGGCACCAAGGTCACGATCGCCCTGCATTTCCGCCAGCAACATGCCGTCGGTCAGCAGCTTGATATGAGTGTTCTCGCTGACCTGGTCGGTGAACCGCACCTTGTAGCCCACCGTCTGCCCGACCTCGCCGTGCATTTCTTCGGCAATCCGGCTGGCCAGGGTTCGGGCCGCAAGACGCCGCGGCTGCGTGTGCGCGATCATGCCATCGACCCCGCGGCCCAGACTGACGCAGATCTTGGGCAACTGCGTGCTTTTGCCGGAACCGGTCTCGCCGCAGACCACCACCACCTGATGTTTGCGGATCAGTTCGGCGATGTCTTCGCGCCGCTCGTTGACCGGGAGATCCTGACTGAAATCCGGGGTCGGCAGCGCTGCCGCCCGCTGCCGTCGGCGGTGCGCGACCCGCTCGAGATCGCGCGCCAGGGCGTTCAGTCCCCGATCAGCCGGCTTTTTCTGATTGATTCGACGCAGCAGACCCTTCAGACGACGCTGGAACGCAGGCCGGCTGACCGGTGGACAGGCATCCACCAGGGTTTCCAGTTGCTTCAGATCGGGGACGGAGGGGGTGCGGGAGTCAGCGCTGGCCATGGGCGACAGCGATGACTCAGCCTTCGCCCTGTTGCACACGGCGCTGGCCGTCGCGGTTCGGGAACTTGCGGGCCGGGAGTTGCAAGGCTTCGATGTCCCAGTTGTCTTCGTCACAGGACAAAATCAGACAGGACGGACCACCGTTGGTTCGCGTCCGTCCGGCGGCGCCGGGATTGAGAATCCAGGGTTCCTGGTCGCAGTCCATCGCCAACTGATGGCTATGACCGCAGACCACAACGCGCGCCTCCGGAAACTGCTGACGCAGATGTTCGTGCCGGTCGGCGATGCTGCGACGATCATCACCATGTACCACCACCAGCTTGCCGCCGGGCAGATCCAGCGAGGCCTGATCCGGCAGGCTTTCAAGGCAGTTGCTCTCGGAGTCGGACCAGCGCTGTGGCGTGTCATTGTTGCCCCGCACCGCCACCACCTGCAGCCTTGGATTCAGGGCAAACAGCACGTCGGCGCCACCGACATCACCGGCGTGTACCGCGTAATCGCAACTCGCCACCTGTTTGCCGATACGCGGATCGAGAAACCCGTGGGTATCGGCGAGGATGGCGACGCGAACGTGACTGGTCTTTTCGGTCATGGGCGCTACTTCGTTGCTCGCCACCTAGATAGCAGCCGCAAAACCCTGGTCGATGGCGTCACGCAGGGCGTCATAATCCCGGGTGACAGGAAACTGCGGAAAATCGTCGATCACGCGCTGCGGCGGGCAGAACAGAATGCCCTTGTGGGCCTCGTCCAGCATGCCGGTATCGTTATAGGAATCACCAGCCGCGACGGTACGGAAATTCAGCCCGCGAAACGCGGTGACCGCAGCACGTTTGTGGTCCTTCATGCGCAGGTGATAGTCGGTGATCCGGCCGTCCTCGGCCACGCTCAGCTGGTGACAGAACAGCGTCGGCCAGGCCAGTTGCTGCATCAGCGGCCGAGCGAACTCGTAGAAGGTGTCGGACAGGATCACGAGCTGGTAACGCTC
>PXAT01000170.1 GCA_003565775.1 Ectothiorhodospiraceae bacterium
GCAGCACAGGGATTGGCAGCGCAGGGATCTGCCTCGAAGCGTTGCTGTTCGACTTCGAGGAATGCCACCAACGCCGCAAGTTCTTTGGAGTCCCATGCCAGTGGCTCGGCGGCCATGGGAGCGACCATGCAGATCTGGATCATCTCGTCCAGATGTACTTCGTCCATGCCGAACTGATTGGCGCCCATGGCGACGCGATGCGGGTATGGCTCGGCGAAGGTCGCCTGATAACCACTCAGGCCGGTGTGGCAGGTGGCGCAGGACATGCCGTTGGTCGACAGGGTGTCGTCGTAGAAGAGCTCCTCGCCATAGAGTTCGAGATCCGCGCGATCGCCTTCGAAGGGCTGATAGTCATCCGGACGTTGAACCGCATCGCGCATGGCTGCTGCCGCGCAGGGGTCGGCGGCGCAGGCACCGCAGGGACCGCAGGGGTGAGCGGCACAGGGATCCGCTGCACAAGGATCCGCAGCGCAGGGGTCTGCTGCGCACGGATTCGCCGCACAGGGATTGGCGGCGCACGGGTCGGCAGCACATGGGTTAGCGGCGCAGGGACTCACGGCGCATGGATTGGCCGCACAGGGCTTGCAGGCGCCGCACATCGTCCCGGCACGACAACGCGACCGGCACGGGTTGCAGGCAGTTGCCAGCATCGGGGTTGCGGCGAAGGCGGCGGCGAGTAAGGCGCCGGAGAGAACCCTGGCGGTCATGTTGCACGTAGTTTGAGCCCGCATGGTGTCATCCTCGTTCAGCTGTTGATGGCTTGATGTCCGCCGGCCCCCTGATCGGGAACTCTGTGGCGACATGTCAACAGCTTGTGCCGCGATGCCGGCTCTCTCTATGCGGAGTTTCCACACAACACTCCTTGCGTCGCAGTGCCTTTCTGTCCGACGTCCGCCTCTCCGGGGAGGAATCCCCGCAAGGGCTTTCCGCTGGCTACGGGTAAACCCTTAGTCAGGGGCGGCGACGGATGTTGCAGCCGGGTAATTGGCGTGTTGCGGCGGGCGCCTGGTCTATCGGACGATGCGCGAATACGCTATAACGGAGCCAGTTACCGCGCCCTCTGCAGGACCCGATTCCATGACGTACTGCCTCGCAGCCCTGGTCGATGCCGGACTGGTCCTCGCCTCTGACTCGCGCACCCATGCCGGTGTCGACCATGTCAGCACCTACAACAAGATGCATACCTTCGCGTGGGACGGCGAGCGGGTGCTCGTGTTGTTGTCGGCGGGCAATCTGGGGACCACGCAGGCGGTGCTGCGGCAGATCGAACTGGATCTCGAGGAGGATGGCGACACGGTTCGCTCGCTGCCGCATCTGCACCAGGTCGCCGAATACATCGGGCGACTGAGTCTGAAGGTTCAGCAGGGCCTGCTCGCCGGCGGCATGCAGCAGAGCGTCTCGTTCGAGGCCACCTTCATCCTCGGTGGCCAGCGCAGGGGACATCCGCCGGAGATGTATCTGATCTATCCACAGGGCAACTACATCGCATCGTCACCGGAGCAGCCGTTTTTCCAGATCGGCGAGACGAAGTACGGCAAGCCGATTCTCGATCGCATCATCGAGCCCGGGATCAGTCTGGAGAGCGCGGCACGCTGTGCCCTGGTGTCCATCGATTCGACCATGCGCAGCAATCTGTCGGTTGGTCCGCCGATTGACCTGCTGTTGTACCCGAGGGATGCGATGCGCATTGATCGCCGCCTGCGGCTGAAGACAAACTCGCCGTATTTCATGTCCGTACGCAAGCAGTGGGGTGCAGGGCTCAGACGGGTTTTCGAGGGTTTGCCGCCGTTCGACTGGGAGCGTCAGACGGAGCAGTTGTCGCTGGACGAGTCGCGGACGGCACCTGCCGTTCCAGCAGAGCGTGAATGAAGCGCAATTTCGCGGCGACCGCTTCCGAGAACACGAACGGATACAGGGACGGCATGCCCAGACTGCCGCCGAGAGCATTGATGGTGGTGGACAGTTTCCGCCATTGCGCCAGCATGCCGTCGAAGTCCTGTGGCGCTTCGGTCTGAATGCCCAGATCCTCCGCCGTCTCCAGTGTGTCGTTGATCAGCAGGTAATGGGCCCAGGTTTCGGCCCAGTCCTCCCACGGATGGGCTGCGGCATAGGCGGTAATGACGTCATGGGGCCAGGGAATGAACGATGCCGAGTAATGACGCGCCAGAGCACTGGCGTAGTCCTCGCGTTCGTCGCCGAACAGGGCGCGGAACGCGTCCAGTTCATCGGCGTGGGCCGCCACCAGGTGCTCCCAGTAGAAGTGGCCGCTCTCGTGCCGGAAATGGCCGAGCAGCGTGCGATAGGGCTCGCCGAGACGTTTGCGCATGGCTTCGCGGTAGGCGTCATCGGCCTCGCGTACGTTTATCGTGATCAGCCCCCCGGCATGGCCGGTCAGGACCTGCTGGTTATCGTCGTCCTCCATGAAGGCGAAGCCGAGCCCGCCCGGGTGTTCGCGTCGCGAGGTCAGCGGCAGATCCAGTCGCATCAGGCCGAACAGCAGAGTGCGTTTGGCGCTTTCCAGCAGTCCCCAGTGTCGGAAATTATCCGGTTGGGTGAGATCGGGAATCACCTCGTTCAGGCGACAGGCCTGACAGAATGAATGCCCGTCCTCGGCCGGCATCATCCAGTTGCAGACGCCGTCGCGGGCGTAATGCAGACATTTCCGGTAATACCGCCCGTCCACCATCCAGAGATCCTGGCCGGCCGGTTCCAGCGCACGCACGCGGCGATCCTCCGGCACGAAGCCGAGCGTCGCGCCACACTCCAGGCACTGGGTATTCTCGAAATACAGCGTGTTGCCGCACTGGCAGGTAAAGCGGCGCATGGTCGGGCCTCTCAGGCCTGTTGGGTGGCTGCGGCACGACTGGCATGGACCCAGTCATTGCGATCGAAGCGGAAGTAGCTGTCAGTGATCGCCTCGTGCAGGGTGCCCAGTTCCTGCTGGAACAGGTCGACGAAGCGATGAACGCTGTCGAGATTGTCCGCCTGCAGATGTTCACGCTCCAGACGGTCGATGATTTCGCGCAGGCGCCGCAGCGGTTTCTCGGCACGCGGCAGTTGCGTCAGGCTGGTCTCGACACAGGATAGACAGAAATGGCAGGAACGCGGGAAACGGGTGCCGCGCAGCAGGAATTGCACCACGGCCTGGCCGCGAATCCGGACCTGCACCTCGTGCCGGTACATTTCATAGGCGGACAGAGACTGCAGCACACTCATCCAGCCCAGGCTGGAGTAAATGTCGGCTGCATCCTTTGGCAGCAGGTTGGCGCTGCGTACATCGACGATACGGCTGGTCATGTCGGCGCGTTCCAGAGCCTGCCCCAGCATCATGAAGCTGTACAGGGTGTTGCGGCTCAGGGTGCCATGCACGATCCCCTCGACCTGCTGGCAGCGTGATATCACCTGTTGCAGGAAGTCGTAGCGTGCACTGCGACTGCGCACCCGCGGCAGGGTTTCGCCGACGAAATAGTGCAGGTCATTTATCCCCTCCCACAGTTCTCCCGGCAGGATGTCCCGACAGACCCGTGCGTTTTCACGCGCCTGGCGGACCACCGAGGCCAGCGAGTTCGGGAACCGGGTTTCCTTGAGCAGGAACTGGGTCACATCGCGCTCGGTCGGTTCGAATTCCAGTTCGGCGAATTTCTCGCCGGCACCCAGGATGTCGACCATGGTGCCCCAGGACAGCGGTGTCTCTCGCGGCAGGTCGAACAGCATCTGGCTGGAGGTCGCCATCATCCTGGCACCACCCTCGGCCCGCTCGAGATAGCGCGCCATCCAGTAAATGTTTTCCGCCACACGCGAGAGCATCAGAGATCCTCCTCGTCGATGATCCAGGTGTCCTTGCTGCCGCCCCCCTGGGACGAGTTGACCACCAGTGACCCCTTGCGCAACGCCACGCGGCACAGGCCGCCAGTGGTCACATGCAGTTCGTCGGCCTGCAGCACGAACGGCCGCAGATCCACGTGCCGTGGCTGCAGCGTGTTCTTGCACAGGGTCGGGACCGTCGACAGCATCAACGTCGGTTGCGCGATGTAGTTGCGCGGGTTGTCCCTGATCAGGCGGGCGAACTGGCGGCGCATTGTCACACTGGCCTTGGGACCAACCATGATGCCGTAGCCACCGGATTCGTTGGCCGGCTTCACCACCAGCTTGTCGAGGTTGTCGAGCACGTAGGCGCGGTCCTCCGGATCCACGCACAGATAGGTCGGCACGTTGGGCAGCAGTGGTTCCTCGTCCAGGTAGTAGCGAATGAACGCGGGGACGTAGGCGTAAACCACCTTGTCATCGGCAACCCCGGCCCCGGGGGCATTGGCGATGGCGACATTGCCTTCGCGCCAGGCGCGCAGAATGCCCGGCACACCGAGCGTGGAGTCTTCGCGGAAGACCTCCGGATCCATGAATTCGTCGTCTATCCGGCGATAGATCACGTGCACGCGCTGCGGGCCGAATACGGTCTTCTTGTAGACGCACTGGTCATCGCCGACGAACAGATCCTGACCTTCCACCAGGTCTGCACCCATCTGGCGCGCAAGATAGCTGTGCTCGAAGTAGGCGCTGTTGTAGATACCCGGCGTCAGCACCGCCACGGACGGCTGATCGACACCCTCCGGGGCCAGCGCTACCAGCGTATCCAGCAACTGGCTGGGGTAGTCGTTCACCGGCAGGATGTTCTGATTCTGGAACAGTTCCGGGAAAACGCGCTTCATCACGTGCCGGTTTTCCAGCATGTAGGACACGCCGGACGGCACCCGCAGATTGTCCTCCAGCACGTAGACTGTGCCGTCGCCGTCACGCACCAGATCGGTGCCGCAGACGTGAGCCCATGTCTCAAAAGGGGGCGTAATGCCCTTGCACTGCGGACGGAAATTCTTCGATTGCGCCAGGATGTCGGCCGGCATGATGCCGTCGGTGATGATCCGCTGCTCGTGATAGCAGTCGTGAATGAAGCAGTTCAACGCCTTCAGCCGCTGTTTCAGGCCGGCGCTGATATGGTCCCATTCCTTTTTCGCGATGATCCGCGGCACCGGGTCGAACGGCCAGGCCCGGTCGATATTCTCGCCGTCGCTGTAGACCGTGAAGGTGATGCCCATGGTGCGGATCGCGGCGTCGACAGTCCGGACCCGCGCCTTCAGTTCCTTGGCCGGCATGGCATCGAGATAACCGAGGAGGTCGGCGGCCACGGGGCGCGGGCTGCCATCGGCCTGCATCAGTTCATCGAACAACTCCTGACTGTTCTTGAATTCAGCGGTCTGGCTCATACGTGGCTCTCGACGTGACCATGATGGGGAAAGAGGTCTGCAAGGGGCAGGCCATCCGCGGATTATGGCGCCAGCACCTCGCCGCCGCCACGCAGGACGCGGCCGTGAGAGCCTGCATCGAGCGGCACCAGCTGGCCACGCAACTCACCATCCGGGTGGTCGCGGGTGAGGATCTTGAGGTGAAGTGCCCCGTCCTTGAGTTGCTGGACTTCGGTTCGCGTCAGGTGGAACCGACCATGGAACAGGCCTGTACTGTGGTCGATCCCGACGTCGGCGGCCAGGCCGTAGAGCGCGGCGTCGCTCTGCCCGTGGACACCTTCCTGAAGCACGATCCCCGGATTGTCCGGGGTCTCCGCCATGTCGCGGAGACCACTGGCAAGGCCCTGGAAACTGCCATGCACCGTCAGTGTCCGATCGTTCAGGAGGGCTGTGGCCTGGGCACTGGCGCCGGTATCGACGGCTCTTTCGCTGACATTGGCGCCCAGCAGCACGGCATGGAAGATGCCGTCATCCTCGCCGAGGACCTGACCGACAATGCCGAAGACCAGAAACAACAGAAACATCAGGACTGGCGGACGCCATACCATATGTAGCCTCCTTTCAAGGAAACGCTGAAGTATTCGCGCGCCTGCGCTGGAGCCCGCGTTTCCTTGACCCGTTTGCCAATACGATCAGGATACCGCCATGGATACACCACTGCCCGCCGGGCATTTTTCGGAGACCTACCCGGACCACGCTGCGCTGACTGCCCAGCTTCGCCAGTGGGCTGATGCCTACCCCGATGTGGTGCGCCTGCAGAGCCTGGTGCAGACGCCGGAAGGGCGCGATGTCTGGCTGCTGATCATCGGACCGGACCCGGATCGGGTGCGACCGGGGGTCTGGGTCGACGGCAATATGCACGGCGCCGAACTGGCCGGGTGCAGCGTTGCCCTGGCCATCGCCGAGGCGGCGATCGGCCTGCACCATCCGGAAGCCGTCGGGATTCAGGACCTGCCGGAGCACCGCCGCGAGTCCCTGCGCGATGTGCTCTTCTACATCTGCCCGCGCCTGTCACCGGATGGCGCCGAGCACGTCCTTCACACGGGCAGTTTCATCCGCTCCGCGCCGCGGCGGGCCGCGCATGCGGAGCACTCGGCGCGCTGGGAGCCGGAGGACCTGGACGGCACCGGCTGGTGCCGTCTGCTGCGAATACCGGATCCGGCCGGTGATTTCGTTGCGTCTGACGAACATCCGGGGTTGATGCTGCCGCGCCGGATCGAGGATCCGCCGCCATATTACCGTGTCTATCCGGAGGGACGGGTCGCCAACTGGGATGGCCACACGCTGCCGCAACCGAGCGGCCTCAGTGGTGTTACCGACTTCAATCGCAACTTCCCATGGAGCTGGCGCCCGGAACCGGATCAGATCGGTGCCGGCGATTATCCCGGCTCGGAACCCGAGACCCGTGCAGTCATCGCGTTTGCCGCAGAACACCCCAATCTGTTTGCCTGGCTCAATCTGCACACCTTTGGCGGGGTTTTCATCCGTCCGCGGATCGATGTGCCGGACACTCGCATGAACCAGGCCGATCTGGCTATCTACCGGCAACTGGAGGAGTGGGGCGACGAGACCATCGGCTACCCGACGGTCAGCGGTTTCGAGCAGTTCACCTATGAACCGGAAAAGCCGCTGCACGGTGATCTCGTCGAATACGCCTACCATCAACGGGGTTGTCTGGCCGAGGTCTGTGAGCTCTGGGATCTGTTTCGCGAGTTGGAGCGGCCACCGGCAAAGCGGTTTGTCGAGAACTATGCGGCATTGACCCGTGACGACATGCTGCGATTTGCCGCCTGGGACCGGACGCACAATGAAGGCCGCATGTTCCGCGACTGGCGTCCGGTGGACCATCCGCAGTTGGGTCCGGTCGAGGTGGGTGGTGTCAATCCGGTCATCGGTGTCTGGAATCCGCCGCTGGCGCGGCTGCCGGAGATCTGCCGGCAAATGACCGATTACTGGTTGCGCGTGGCTTCCATGCTGCCGCGGCTCGAGCTGGTCTCGGTGCGAGTGGAGCCGGTGGCCACGGATATCCACAGACTGGTGGTCGAGGTCGCCAATCGGGGATACCTGTCCAGCGACGGCATCAGTACCAGTGCGGAGAGCCCGTGGAACGAGACCCCTCGCGCCGAGGTGCAGTGCGAGGGCTGCGAACTCGACGCGGCGGAGCCGGCCATGCGTTCACTGGAACATCTGGACGGTTGGGGTCGCGGGCTCGGCGTCTGGTCGCACATGCCGTGGTTGCAGCGCTCCCGCGGCAGCGGCCATCGGCAGACGGTCAGTTGGCTGGTGCGCGGCTCCGGTGTGGCAACCCTGCAGGTCGGGAATGCGCGGCTCGGCTGGTTACGTCGGCGCATCGATCTGGCGTCCGCGGAGTCGAGCGTGCTCTGAGTTTTTTGTTTCCCGCATGCCGGACTGACTGTTTGGACTGTGTACAATCTGCTGGTTGGCCGGCGACGATGGTCGACACCGGGCGGGACATGTGGCAGGAGCAGGTTCGATGACGAAGACGATGGCGGGTATCCGGCGGGCTGGCACAGGGCTTTCGGTTGCAGCACTCATGCTGGTGCTGAGCCTGTTGTCCGGCCCGGCGATGGCGGGAGATTCCGACGAGCGACTGCGGATTGTCGCCACCTTCAGCGTGATCGGGGATTTCGTCACTGAAGTGGCCGGCGATGCGGCGGAATTGCACGTTCTGGCGCCAGTGGGTGCCGAGGTGCATGAATACGAGCTGCGGCCCCGCGACTTCATGGCCCTGGAACGGGCCGACGTGGTGTTCGCCAATGGTCTCGATCTGGAGCAGTGGATGCCGCAGGTCGAGGCGACGGTGCAGTCCGGTGTGCCGATTGTGTCGCTGGCCGAGCAGAGCGGCATCGACACGCTACCGATCGTCACCGGCGAGTACCAGGGCACGCCGGATCCGCACCTGTGGATGGATCCGATGGCCGCCGCCGCCTACGCGGAGCAGATTGCCGCGGAACTCGCCGAACTGCGGCCGGATCACGCCGAGACATTCCACGCCAATGCCCGGGCCTATCAAGAGTCCCTGGAGGCCTTGCAGGCGGAGATGATCGAAACCTTGTCGGCGATCCCGGAGCGTAAACGTGTGCTGATCACCAGCGAGGCGGCATTCCTGTATTTCGGCCGCGCCTTCGATTTCCATCATGACGGCATCTGGGGAACCAATGCGGAATCCGAAGGCACGTCCAGTCAGATCATGCGCATGCTCGACATCATTGCCGAGCGGGGGCCCCGTGCGGTGTTCTGGGAAAGCACCATTTCCAGCCGGTATGTGGAAGGCATCGCCGCCGATGCGCGGGTCGACGTTGCGGGGCCGCTGTACGTGGACTCCCTGGGCGACGAACGATCCGGTGCCGACAGCTATATCCGTATGATGCGACTCAACGCGGACACCATCCGGAACGCCCTGGCCGATGATTAACCGCTCTCGGCCGTCGGCGGATTCAGGTAACTCGGCAGTGTCCATTTGTGACCTGACCGTGGCCTATGATCGCGAGCCGGTGCTCGCCGGGGTCGATCTGGAACTGCCGGCAGGGCGTCTGATTACCGTGCTGGGGCCCAACGGTGCCGGCAAGTCCACACTGCTGCGTGTGCTGGCCGGCACGCTCAAACCTCTGCGGGGCGAGATTCGGGTCTACGGCAACACCATCGAGGACGAGCGCCGCCTGAGCCGCATTGCCTACATGCCGCAGCAGGAGCAACTGGACTGGGATTTTCCGCTTTCGGTGCGGGACGTGGTCCTGTCGGGGCGTTACGGCCATATTCGGCGTGAGGGCGGCTGGCGGCGGTTTCTGCCACCATCGCTGATTCGCGGCGAACATCAGGCGGCGGTGCGCCGGGCGCTGCAGGATACCGACATGCTGGGCCGGCAATATCAGTCCATCGACAGTCTGTCGGGTGGCCAGCGCAAGCGGGTCCTGCTGGCGCGGGCGCTGGTGCAGGAGGCGAGTCTGCTGTTGCTGGATGAGCCTCTGGCCGGCGTCGACAATGCCAGCGAGGAGCTGATCATGCGCGTCCTGCGTCAGGCGCGGGATCAGGGCCGCACCGTGCTGATGGTCACGCACGACGTCATCGGCGCGCGCAAGAGCGCCGATCACGTCGTGCTGATCAATCGGCAGGTGGTGGGGCAGGGGCCGCCCGACGCATTGCTCAGCGACGACATGCTGGCCCGGGTCGCCACCATCAACTGGATCAAGCCACGCGCCGAAGAGCATCCGGTGAGCATCCGGACGGGTGCGACAGAAACGGTCATTGCATCATGATGCAGACTTTGCATGACATCGGAGTGGCCATCGTCGATGGCGTGATCGCGGCGATGATGGTGCTGGTCAATCTGTTGCCGTACACGCTGTCCGAGCCCTTTCAGTACGCCTTCATGCAGCGTGCCCTGCTGACCGCACTGGTGGTCGGTGGCATGTGCGGCCTGCTGTCCAGTTACGTCATTCTCAAGCGCTGGTCGCTGCTCGGCGACGCAATCTCGCATGCGGTGCTGCCGGGTGTCGCGATTGCCTACCTGCTGAACCTGCCGTTTTTTCTCGGTGCCCTGGTGACCGGCGCCCTGACATCGCTGGGGATCGGCGTCATCGAGCGGAACACCCGGATCAAGTCCGATGCGGCCATGGGCCTCATGTTCACGGCCGCCTTCGCCCTGGGCATCGTGATCATCAGCCAGATCGCGACCTCGACCCATCTGATGCACATCCTGTTCGGCAATGTGCTGGGCGTGCGCTATCCGGCCCTGATGCTGACCCTGGTGGTTGGCGTGATCGCGGTCTCGGCGGTCCTGCTGTTCTACAAGGAACTCATGCTGTACGTGTTCGATCCGGTACAGGCCCGGTCTCTGGGGCTCAACACGGCGGTGCTGCATTACGGTCTGATTCTGCTACTCACGGTGACCATCGTCGCCAGCCTCGAGACGGTTGGCATCATCCTGGTGGTGGCGATGCTGATTACGCCCGGAGCGACCGCCTATCTGCTGGTCAACAGCCTGCCCTGGATGATGGCTCTGGCCACCGGGATCGGCATGCTCTCGGCGGTTATCGGTCTGTCGCTCTCGGTCCGTCTGGACGTGGCATCCGGTGGTGCCATCGTGCTGGTGGTCACCAGCTTCTTCCTCGTGGCCTTCCTGTTTGCACCGCAGCACGGCGTGGTCCTCCGCTGGCTGCGCCGCCGTGCGATGCCGGCCTGAGCATTCCGGGAAAACACGGAGCCATGTCCCGAATTCAGCAACCTTCGCTCTTTCCCGCCGGCTTCTCGTCCCGGCGTGTCAGCGCCAGCGGTGCCGACATCCACCTCGTCGAAGGCGGCGACGGGCCGCCATTGCTGTTGTTGCACGGTTATCCGCAGACGCACGCCATGTGGCATGCGGTGGCACCGCAGCTCGCTCGCCGATTCCGTGTGATCTGTCCGGATCTGCGGGGTTACGGTGCCAGCAGCAAACCGGAAGGCGGGAAGGATCATGCCGCTTACTCCAAGCGGGCCATGGCACAGGACATGGTCGAGGTTCTCGACGCGCTTGGCGTGGAGAGCTGCGATGTGGCCGGCCATGACCGTGGCGCGCGGGTGACGCATCGCCTGCTGCTGGATCATCCGCAGCGGGTGCGTCGTGCCTGTGTCATGGATATCGCGCCGACCCTGCACATGTTCGAGACCACCGACCAGCGCTTCGCCACCGGTTACTACCACTGGTTCTTCCTGATTCAGCCGGACGGCCTGCCCGAACGCCTTATCGGCGCCGATCCGGATTACTTCCTGATGGAGAAACTCGGACGCTGGAGCGCGCCCGGTGCGGTCTTCGATCAACCGGCACTGGATGCGTATCTGCAGGCCTTCCGGTCGCCGGAGGTGATTCACGCATCCTGTGAGGATTACCGCGCGGCGGCCGGCATCGACCTGGATCACGATCGCGAGGATCGCGGACGCCATATCGGACAGCCCCTGCTGGTGTTGTGGGGGCGTCAGGGCTTTGTCCATCGCATGTATGACGTCGCCACGGTCTGGCGCGATCATGCCCGGGATGTCACCGCGGCGAGTCTCGACTGCGGGCATTTTCTGCCCGAGGAGGCGCCGCAGGAGGTCAGTGCGCAGCTTGCTGCGTTTTTCGGCGAGGACTGAGCGGAAACGTCAGAGCCGCGTCGCTGCCGCCGGCGACGGCAGTCCGACCCGGCGGTCCGAAATGGGCAGATGCAATGCCGTCGCCAGCACACCGAGGCCCACCGCCAGCATCCAGACGATGTCGTAGTTGCCGGTCGTGTCATAGAGCCGCCCGCCCAGCCAGGCACCGGCGAAACTCCCCACCTGATGACTCAGAAACACGATGCCGAACAGGCTGGCCATGTAACGGGGGCCGAAGATCTGTGCCACCAGGCCACTGGTCAGCGGAATGGTGCCGAGCCAGAGAAAGCCCATCATGGACGCGAAGATCAGGGCGCTGGCCGGCGTCAGCGGCAGCAGCAGGAACGCGGCGATGACGACCACGCGCGCCGCATACAGACTGCTCAGCAGCGCCGGCTTGCGCAGTCGGTCGCCGAGTACGCCGAAAGTGAAGGAGCCGATGATGTTGAACAGGCCGATCAGTGCCAGCGCCATCGCGCCGGTCCCGGCGGTCAGTCCGGCGTCGGTCAGGTAGGCCGGCAGGTGCGTGGCGATGAACATGACGTGGAAGCCACAAACGAAAAAGCCGGCGTTCAGCAGCCAGTAACCGCGATGGTTTGCGGCCTGGGCCAGCGCCGATCCCAGAGACTGTTCCGGCGCTCGTGTCTGGCGTTCCGGAGCGCCGGGGAAACCGGCGGCAAGCAGGACCAGCAGCACGCCCAGACCGGCGAGCGCGAAGAAGGCCCCCTGCCAGCCGAGCGATGCGAGCAGGCCATGCCCGGTCGGCACCATCGCAAACATGCCGAAGGAACCGGCTGCGGTCACGACGCCGAAGGCGAGGCCACGCCGCTGGTCGGGGACCGCCCTGGCAACGGCGCCAAGCACCACCACAAACGTCGTTGTGCTGAGCCCGATCCCGACCAGCAGACCCAGGCTCAGGTTCAGGGCGACCGCGCTGGTTGCCAGTGCGGTCAGCGCCAGACCGAGTACGTATACGGCGCCGCCGGCGCCGGCGACCACCCGCGAGCCGTATCGGTCGGCAAGCATGCCGACACCTGGCTGAACGAGCCCCCAGGCCAGGTTCTGTAGCGCGATGGCCATGGCAAAGACCTCGCGGCTGCCACCCAGGCTCGCGCTGACGTCCGGCATGAAGATGCCGAATGACTGCCGCATGCCCATGCTCAGCGTCACGATCAGTGCGGCGCAGGTGAGAACCAGCCAGACGGGTAGTCGCATCGAAGTTGGGGGGTCCATGGCCAGATGGGTCGCGGTGCGGAGCTTAACCCGCGCTTCCGCGGCCGTCGATACGGGCCAGCGCGGGGATCAGCCATCGACATGCGAGAACGGGCTCTCCCGTTCCGCCGGCCGGTTAAAGTTTTGTCCATACATTGTCGATTACCTGTGGGTACACCGGTCAACCGACTCCATGCCACGCTCATGGGCCCGTGACGCTCGCATACAGGGCAGAGCCCCATCATCTCGAGGAACAAGCTGCGTGACCAAGGCCGATTGCAGTGTTGCCGGGCTGCCGTCCCCCGCGAGGCTCGATTTGATAACCGGGGAGATCGAGGCACGGCTGGAGAGGCTCGCGCGCCTGGCGGCGGGCCATTATCGGGTTGCCGGCGCGGGGTACAGCATTATCGACGGGGGCATCGAGTGGTTTCGTGATCCGGTGCACCGGGCCTGGGTCTCGCTTCCCGTGGATGACCACCAGTCCATCCTTTGTGCAGCGAGCGGGCACCTTGATGTGATCTGGTCATGCGATCCGACGTCGGCCGACTCGGCATCTCCGCTACCGCTGCTGCAGTCGATCGTGGCACGGATCCCGCTGCACGCCGGCAACGGGGAGATTGTCGGGTCCCTGTTCCTGATGCAGCCCGGCGGCCTGCACGACGAGACGCCTGACAGCGAGCCATTGATCTCCTATGCGGCGCTGCTCGCCGAGGAGATCATGCGCCACGATTGCCGCCCGCGATCCCGTGGCATCGGCATGATCGATCCGGTGAAACAACAGGAGGCGATCCAGCGCGCCCAGGCGGTTTTCCTGACCGACAGTGATGGACGAGCGGCCTTCAAGGCCATGCTGTCGGATCTGCTGGCCTTGACGGACAGCCCGCTCGGGCTGCTTGGCGAAGTCTGCCTGGATCCGGCCGGTAATCGCTATCTGCGTGTCGGGGCGATGACCGATATTTCCTGGAGCGCCGAGACCCGGGCGATCTTCGAGCGCGTGGACACCGACGAGGGGGTGACCTTTCGCGACCTGGACAGTCTCTTGTGTGCACCCTTGCGCACCGGTGAGGTGCTGGTGTCCGACAACCTGCTGGCAGACCCGCGGCGCAAGGGGCTGCCGGCCGGCCATCCCCCGCTGGGCGCCTACCTCGGCATTCCCATCTACTCGGGTGAAGTCATGACCGGACTGATCGGGCTTGCCAACCGCGCGGGTGGCTACAGTCCCGCCCTGGCACGAGAGCTTGCGCCGCTCGGGCACACCCTCGGCACCCTGATCGAACGCCGACGGCTGTATGCCGAGCGCAAGGAGCACGCGCGCCTGCTGGAGCAGGCAGCGAATTTTGATCCGCTGACCGGGTTGCCCAACCGACGCATGCTCAACACCCTGTTCGAAACGGAACTGCGCGAGGCCCGGTTGCGCGGAGGCACGGTTTCGGTGTGTTTTATCGACCTGGACAACTTCAAGGTCATCAACGATTCCCACGGGCACCATGAAGGTGACCGGGTACTCAAGGCCGCTGCAGGCCGCATCCGCGATGTCGTGCGGGCACATGATGTGGTCACCCGTCTGTCCGGCGACGAGTTTGTCGCACTGCTGCGCGATGTGGATCATCCGCGTGCCTACCAGCGGCTGCTGGACGCCCTGTTCCGTCCGCTGAACCTGGATGGACAGCGGTTCATGCTCTCCGGAAGCATGGGCGTCACGGTTTACCCGGATGACAATTCGGATCCGGACAAATTGCTTCGCCACGCCGATCAGGCCATGTATGCGGCCAAGGAAGACGGCAAGAACCGGTACAACATGTTTGACCTGGCGCTGCATCGGAGCAGGAAGGAAACGACGATTCTGCTCGATCAGGTGCGGGAGGGGCTGCGCGAGAACCAGTTCCGTTTGTTGTATCAGCCGAAGATCGGTCTGGAACGCAATGCAGTGATCGGCTTCGAGGCGCTGATTCGTTGGCAGCACCCCCGCCTGGGACTGCTGGCGCCGCATGCCTTTCTGCCCAGAGTCGAGTACACGGAGCTGGATCTGTCCATCGGCTGGTGGGTGATCGAACAGGCCCTGGATACGCTGAGCCGTCTGCGTGAGCGGGGCTGCGATCATGGCGTCAGTGTCAACATCAGCCCGATGCATTTTCTCAGCGATACCTTCGTCGATGTCCTGACCGGGCTGATGGCGCAGTACGGCATGATCGACGACCATCGCCTGACCCTGGAAATCCTCGAGAGCACGGCGCTGGAGAATCTGGAGCTTGCCTCACGCGTCGTGGATTCCTGCAAGGCACTCGGCGTTCGTGTCTCGCTGGACGATTTCGGCACCGGCTATTCGGCGCTGACCAGCTTCCGCCATCTCGCCGTCGACGAGATCAAGATCGACCGCGGTTTCGTTTCCCGCATGCTCAAGGACGGCAATGATCTGACCCTGGTGCAACTCCTGGTCACTCTGGCGCGCAAGTTCGGCCGCATGGTGGTTGCAGAAGGCGTGGAAGAGAATGCTGCTCTGGTTCAGCTGGAGGCGATGGGGTGTCACGCGGTGCAGGGTTTCTACTTCTCGCCGCCGCTGGCATTGGAGGATGCGCTGCACTGGAGTGAGCAGCACAACGCCGGTCGCTGATTCGGTCGGCGCTGCCTGAATCGCTTGCCTCTGTCGGTGGTCGCCCCCACATCTGCCCGTCTCGCACACGAATTGTTTTCCAACCGGAGGTCAGATCCCGTATGAGCGACCCCAAGACCGAGTTGTTCCGTCCGTTTTCGCTGGGAAAGCTGGAGTTGCCGAATCGCCTGGTCATGGCCCCGCTGACACGCTCGCGTGCGTCTCAGCCCGGCGATGTGCCGAACGCCATGAATGCGGAGTACTACGGGCAACGCGCCTCGGCAGGACTCATCATCAGCGAGGCGACCCAGGTTTCTCCGCAGGGCAAGGGCTACGCGTTTACCCCCGGTATCCACTCCCCCGAGCAGGTCGATGGCTGGCGCCTGGTCACCGAGGCGGTGCACGAGGCGGGCGGGCGCATCCACGCCCAGCTCTGGCATGTGGGCCGAATCTCGCGCCCGGAACTGCAGCCCGACGGCGAGCAGCCGGTGGCGCCATCGGCGATCAAGCCGGAAGGCGCACAAACCTTCATCAGCGCTGAATCCGGCATGGTCGACGTGCTTGAGCCGCGTGCGCTCGAGATCAGTGAAATGCCGGACATCATCGATCAGTACCGGCAGGCGGCGAAGAACGCCCGTGATGCCGGTTTCGACGGTATCGAGATCCATTGCGCCAACGGTTACCTGCTGGATCAGTTCATCCGCAGCGAGACCAACCGACGCACCGATGCCTACGGCGGCTCGCTGGAGAATCGGCTGCGCCTACCGCTGGAAGTGCTGGATGCTGTGCTGGAGGTCTGGCCGAAGGACGCGGTTGGCGTCCGCGTCAGCCCCACCGGCAGCTTCAACGACATCCGTGATAGCGATCCGGTCACGACGTTCGGCGGCTTTGCGCAGGCCCTGAACGAACGGGACATCGCCTATATCGAGGTGGTCGAGGATTCCTTCCAGGGCAACCATGCCAGCGGGCGGCCGGA
>PXAT01000190.1 GCA_003565775.1 Ectothiorhodospiraceae bacterium
CCAGCGCTTCACCGCGGCCCTGAGATCGCAGGGTTTCGACCAGCTTTTTCACGTCCTGAATGCAGTCGCGACGGGCCACCAGCACGGCATCCGCGGTTTCGACCACGATGCAGTTGTCGAGACCCAGGCAGGTGACCAGGCGGTGGTCGGCGTGCACGAAGGTGTCCTCGCAGTCCTGCAGCAGCGTATCGCCGTTCGCGGCGTTGCCTTGCGCGTCCTTGTCGGCCATGTCGTGCAGGGAGCACCAGGAGCCGAGATCGCTCCAGCCGGGGTCCATCGGCACGACCACGGCCTTGTCGGTGCGCTCCATCACGGCGTAATCGATGGAAATCGACGGCGATGCGGCGAAGGCCTCTTCGCCGAGGCGCAGGAAGTCCAGGTCGCGGTGACTGGCGGCCAGGGCGTCACGGCAGGCCGTCACGATCTCCGGCGCGTGCTGTTCCATCTCGCGGACAAGGCTGTCGGCGCGGAACAGGAACAGCCCGCTGTTCCAGAAATAATTGCCGTCCTCGACATAGCGGCGGGCGGTGGCCAGATCCGGCTTCTCGACGAATTCCGCAACGGGCTGGGCCTCGCCGTCCGCGCCGTTGGCGGACGCACGGATATACCCGTAGCCGGTTTCCGGACGGTCCGGCCTGATGCCGAAGGTGACCAGGGCGCCGCCGTTGGCCGCATCGACCCCCTTCCGCACGGCGGCCTGAAAGGCCGGCATGTCCCGGATGTGGTGATCGGAGGGCATGACCAGAAGCAGCGCGTCCGGGTCGCTCTCCAGGCAATGCAGCGCGGCAGCCGCGATACCCGGCGCGGTATTGCGCCCCACCGGCTCCAGCAGAATCCGCGCCATTTCGGCATCCAGTGCGCGGAGCTGTTCGGCGACCAGAAACCTGTGCGTCGCATTGCAGACCACGAGCAGCTTGTCGATGTCGCAGAGGCCGTCGCAACGGGTCAGGGTCTGTTGCAAAAGGCTGAAATCGGGCGATGCCAGCCGCAACAACTGCTTCGGAAAATGCTCGCGGGACAGCGGCCACAGACGTGTGCCGGAGCCGCCGGAGAGAATAACGGGCGTGATCGAGGTCATTGCTGGAGGTCCCTGTCAGCCGGCCTTGCGCCGTTCCATGAGTTTGCGTTCCCACTCCAGGGCCGTCTCGACAATTGCCCGCAAGTCGTCGAATTTCGGCTCCCAGGACAGGGTTTCGCGTATCCGGTCCGCTGCGGCGATCAGCATCGGCGGATCACCGGCGCGGCGGGGTTCCTCGCGAATCTTCAATGGCGTGCCGGCGACGTCGCCGACCATGTCCAGTACCTCGCGCACACTGTAGCCGTGACCATAGCCGCAGTTCAGCGTGGTCGAGCTGCCACCGGCACGGAGATGGTCCAGCGCGCGAAGATGCGCCGCCGCAAGGTCCTCGACATGAATGTAGTCGCGGACGCCAGTGCCGTCGGGGGTGTCGTAATCCGTGCCGTAGATGGCGACATGCGGGCGCTTCCCGACCGCGGCCTCGCACGCCACCTTGACCAGCAGCGTGGCCTTCTCGGTGGACTGACCGATGCGACCCTCCGGGTCGCAGCCGGCCACATTGAAGTAGCGCAGGGCGACGTAACGCAACGGTGTCACGGCCGCGAGATCCCGCAGCATCCACTCCGACATCAGCTTCGACAAACCGTAGGGGTTGATCGGCGCCAGCGGCGCATCCTCGTCGGCGAGCGGCGAGTCGGGGATGCCATAGACGGCGGCGGTGGACGAGAAGATGACATTCTGCACGCCGGCATCCTGGCAGCAGGCCAGCAGGTTCCGCGTCGAGCAGGTGTTGTTCCGGTAATACTTGAGCGGGTCGGACACCGATTCCGGCACGATGGTGTGCGCCGCGAAATGCATCACGGTGTCGATGCCGTGCTCGGCAAGCAGCTCCTTGACCAAGGCCTGGTCGCCGGTGTTCCCGACCACCAGTTCGCCGTGCAGCACGGCATCCCTGAAGCCGGTGCTGAGATCATCAAGCACAACAACGCGTTCCCCGCGCTGGCCGAGCTGTTTGACGACGTGACTACCGATATACCCGGCGCCGCCGGTCACAAGTACGGGTGGGTGGTTCATTCGGGTCAGCTTCCTCTCGCATGCATAGCCGTGCCCTCAGCGTAGTTGGCCTGCGGCAAATGCCGCAACGCTGATGTTCGGAAATGCGGGGTAGTGCCGGATTTGGTCGGGGCGCGGAGTGTCGGAATTATTTACAGGCATAAAAAAGGGCAGCGAACGCTGCCCTTTCGGGAAGTGCTTCAGGTCTGTTGCTCAGGCGCGACGGCGACGAACAGCCGCGAAGCCGAGCAGGCCAAGACCCAGCAGGCCGAGAGTGGCCGGGGCTGCATCACCGACTTGGACGTTGCTCGTGCTTCGGGCACGTTCACCGCTTCCAGAATCAGGATTGTCGGACTCGAAAAACGCTACCAGATCAATTTCATACAAACCGGTCGCGAAGGGATCGAATGATCCGCTGGGCGGATTGACAGGGTCATCTCCTTCGTCAGGGTTTAGCCCATTGTCGAGGAAGTTGAAGCCAGGATTCCAAGAGTTCTGAAAAACGAAAACATCCTCGTCGAAGGTCACTGGAATGTTGACTGTGCCAACATCCGACCCTTTACCGGGATCGATATCGTACTGAATCTGGAACGTCAGGTTGTCTGACCGCGTCAGTTGAACGGGTTCGGCATTCGCGAGCATATAAAAATTGAAGTTCCCAAGGTGCTCAGGAGTGAGAGGCCACTCCGGGGGCAGGACATTCCGATGGCGATTAACATGGGCCGATTCACGGTGTTTGGAATGAGGTGGCATATGAGGTGCGTGCAGGTCGAGAATCTGATCATCTCGGGTGACTGGGCTGTGCAACGGGAAGCGCATCCCCTGGTTTTGCTGAACTCCCTTGGAACCAGTCACTCCAGTTGGGCCCCGGTTGTCGATCAGCTAAATGGGTCTCCCATTCGTTACGACATGCGCGGCCACGGCCTGAGCGACGGGCCACCGGGGCCTTATTCCATCGAGATGCTGGCGGAAGATCTGATCGGGCTGCTGGATGCGCTCGATGTGGAACGCGTGGTTCTGTGCGGGCTCTCCATTGGGGGGATGGTGGCGATGCAGACAGCCGCCATGGCGCCGGAGCGCTTGCGTGGGCTGGTTCTTTGTGACACCACATTGAACATGCCGGAACCGGCCATGTGGACGGAACGAGCAAGACAGGCGCGGGAAGAGGGCCTGGATGAGTTGGCCGATGCGGCCATCGAGCGCTGGTTTACGCCGGAATTTCGCAAGACACCGTTTGCGCGGGGGATCCGGAACATGGTGGCGCGCACCTCGCCCGAGGGATACGCCGGGTGTTGTGAAGCCATCGGCAGCATGGACCTGGAAGAGGCGGCCAGGTCGATCCGCGTGCCAACCCGGGTGTTTGTCGGCGAGCATGACCCGGCGACACCGGTCGCCGCAGCCGAGGCGATCTGTGCCGCAATCCCGCAGGCGCAGCTGACGGTGATGCCGGGGCTCTATCATCTGGGCTGCATCGAACGGCCGGACCTTTTCGCGCCCGAGCTGGAGCGGTTCGTTGCGGAGGTTTCGTAAGGGCGCCCGGCGCCCCGCGCCCGGGAACGGCGACTAGTCGGGTAGGGTGTGTTCGCCGGCGGCGAACGCACGCGGTGTCCGGGGTCTGAATCCGCCGCCGATGCGAGGCAGCAAGCGTTTCCGCGTGCGTTCGCTTCGCGAACACACCCTACAGGCGCGGGGCGCGGGAATACTTCAGTGTTTCCTTAAAAGGCGTTGACAGAAAGCGGTCGTCTAAC
>PXAT01000110.1 GCA_003565775.1 Ectothiorhodospiraceae bacterium
AGCCTCCCCCGACTTCCTCGCCCTGCGAACCGGCAGCCCGCTCGTCGACGCCGGCCTCGACCTCGGCTTCGACTTCGCCGGCAGCGCCCCCGACATCGGCGCCCTCCAACTCCACCAACGCTGGACCAACCGCCCAACACAGTAATTGAGCCACCGAACCTCGGTGGATGGAAGGCCCGCCTGGATGTCAGTCTCGGCGGGCCAACCCATGCGATCCGGCGGCGGCACAGCGATTCCGTGTGTGAGCCGGGCCGTTGAAGTTTTGCTGCCGGCGCTGCACCATTCGATCAACGAAAGCAGAGCACCGAGGCGTCGACCGTCATCGCCCGGGCGGCACCAGCCGACTCCGCTGACGAGCATTCGATGCTTCGGTTGCGTTCGCGTCCGCCCAGTGAGGCAGACAGGCTGCGACTGCAAGCACGACGTAGAAGAGTACATTGCCAACGATATTCGCACCCACGGTGTACGCGAAGAACAGCATCAACAGCGCCAACAGCATCGGCGCATTCGGATGCCTACGATGCTTCCACGCACCCATGGCTACCGCAACCAACATGCCGAACCAGGGGAACGCGCCAAGCACGCCGAAGGGAAGTAGAAGTGAGAAGTACGTGTTGTGCGGCGAGAAGGAAGAATCGGTCGGTCCGCCACGCGCCGCCCAGTACTGCTCTCCGACAAGACGATTCGCCTGCAAGCCGTAACCCCAGACAGGGCTCTCCGTGAACAGGGAATACGACACGACGATAAGTTCGTCGCGTGCGCCCAACTGCGTCCCCTCGAGTGCTGACTGCCACCGGTTCAGTAGCAACGCGGATGCGTTTTGGAGGTACGCGCCGGAAGTAACGGTGAGCACGATCAGCGCCGCGGCGAGCACCAGTAGCCGGCGGAGCTTCATCGGCGTGAGGACCATGAGCACAGCGAGCGCAACCAGAGTCGCGGCACTTGCGCCACGACTGCCAGTTCCCAACAGTCCGATCAAGGTGAGCGGAACACAGAGAGCATACGCTACCGTCAAAGCTGGCGCGATGCGCGGTGACGAACGAAGAAGCATCGCCGTAGCGATGACCAGGGCCATCCCGAACGCCATGCCCGCCGCATTCTCGTTGAGGCCGAGTGGTGCCCAGCGACTCGAGCCCGCTACCGCGATCGCCCCCAACGCCAGCGCGCCCATGACAAAGGGAAACCCCTGCAGGATGAATGCGGCCGACCGGCGATCCTTTGCGATAACCGATACGATGAGAAACAGAATGATCGGCTGCGCCCAACTCATGTACCGCACCGCGACGACGGTCAGGCTTGGTGCCCCAACATACGAGTGAGCGTCGGCTAGGGCCAGGCGCGCCAACTCAAGAACTCCCAGGACGACCACGAAGGCGATGGCCCAGACCTGCGAGCGATGGGTCAACCACACGCGGCCCTTGGTCAACCCTAGGAACAGAACGACAAGCAGAAGCGCCAACACCGCAGAAGGGCTCCGCAGGAACTGAACGTCGAGCCCGACCGTTCTGTCGAACGGCGTGGTGGCGGTTACGAGGCCCGCAATGACGAGCAGCACGGTCGCCGTTGGCCGAACCACCAAACCGTCCTGTCGCTGCCGCATCTCACGGTACGCGACCTCCATAACCCTCCCAACGACGAGCTAGACGAGTGTACCCCACAACGACCGTGAGCGCGACGCCCGCAGAGGTCACAAGGTTCGTTGGTCGCAGCTGCGCGCGCCCCGCACCGTTTCGTGGCGTTCACCCAGGTCCGACCGTAGGCAGCCCCCCCGACACCGGAGGTGTGATGAAGCGCATAGCGATCCGCAACGGTCACCGCGGTGTTCCTACGCAAGGCCCCCTGCGCCTATCGGTACCTCGGGTTGCGCACGCCGGCCCCTTACAATGCCGCATGGCACACGCTGAATCGCGGTCCGATGAGCGGAGTCCCGTCAAGACCACGGAGGCAACAAACGAGGCGGGACCGAACCGAACGTATGTCATCGAGTTCATCGGTCGTGCGGGAGTCGGCAAGACGACGATCGCCCGCCGCCTCACCGAGATCTTGGGGTTGCCCGGTGTAGAGACGGAGATATTGGCACGCAATCGTATCCCGGTGCCACAACGAATCCAGATCGCAGACCTGATCCTGTCGATTCGGCTGGCGCTCGCCCTCGGCCTGCCCGTCAGCCGAGAGACCGTCGCCCGAACGGTCGGCGTGTACAAGGAACTGGTCAAGTTGCGTTACGTCAGGCGTGGTAGCGGACTCCGGGTCTTCGACCAGGGCTTGTTCCAACGGCTCACCAGGCTGTCGAAGCTACGGCCACCCGACGAGAAGCGTCGCAAGGCGTATTTGGCAGTGTTGAAGAACTCCGCGCTTCCAGACCTCGTCATCTACGTCGATGCCAGTCCAGAGACCCTCGTACAGCGAAGGGCCACCGAACGGCGTGGCTCCACGACGCCAGAGGAGGAGCGAGCCAGGTTGGCCGCATCGACGACGGTCCAGGACATCCGCGATCTCGCCCATTTGCGTGGCACCGGATCCATCGCTCTGAAGATCATCGCGAACGAACACCCTGATGACGTGGTTGCCATCGCCGATACCCTCGCGAATCACCTCCAAACGTCTCCACCAAGATAGGAACCTCGTCCAGCGTGGCGAACCGTTCAAACGTGGCAACATGCCGGAATGCTGCCGTACGCAACATTGGGCCGGGGTCGCCCGCGGTGCCTGACCCTCGGGCGAAAGCGAGAACGGTGAGGGCGGCGAGTCGCAGGTGGCAGGTGATTCGGGCGTCTACGGTGTTGCATCCAGCAGGTCCTGCAACACCATGCGCGCGAGATCGTAGCTCCCCGGATGCCACACGAACGCTTCGTCGAAGTAGCCCTTGTGCGCGTCGAGCGCTTTGGGGGGCATCACGTAGCTCATCTCGAGCAGGACGGGCTCGTCCGTCACCGGTTCGAAGACGAAGTCGAGAGCCAGTGACTGCGCACCCACGTCGCGCGCAATCCTGAACCCGATATCGATGAGGCGCTTGTCGACCTCGTGCTCATCGAGGAAGATGTTCTGACCGGATCCCGACGCCCGGAAGTCCCCACGCCGCACCTGCCTACGCGACGAGAAGGCGCGGTGTCCAACCACCATCACCCTCACGTCATGGTCGTTGCCCTCGATGAACCGCTGCAACAGGATGTACCCTCGCTCGGCATCGGTGGCCCGCAACCGTTGCAGGTAGGTGCCGATGACGCGCCGTCCGTTGCGCAGCAACCACGAGAGGTCCCGCTTGTGCTGCAGCGCGCTCGCTGCGGCAGCTTGCACCGCTCTGCCGGGGGGGAGCGCTGCCACGCCTTTCCCAAACATGACCGCCACCATCTTGCGCGCTTGGTCACGGTCGCGCAGCAATCGGACGTTGAGGGATCCAGCGCCCCCGCGAAGCTTCCAGACGAGCGGGTAGGTCGCTCGTTCGATGAACTCGAGTGCCTCGTGCCGGTCGTGGAACACCCATGTATCTGCCAGGGGTGCGCCGATGGACTCCAGCAAGTACTTCTGTGCCGCCTTGTCGTCGAAATGCCACACTGTCTCGTGGTTCGGGTAGACCCGCAACCCGAGCTTTGCAGCCGCGAGAAGCACGCTTCGAGCGAACCGTAGGTCCGTGGCGCTATCCTGGCTGACGTGCCACAAAAGCGCATCGCACCCTCGAAGGTCGTCGATGATCGAGTTCGCGTAGCCGTTGACCACTCGGCACTCGAGCCCTAACTCATGGATCAACCCCGGCCATCGCTGAGCTAAGGAACTTGCTTCATGTACTGCGATGACGTTCATGTCACCCCCACCAAAAGTAGAACCCGGAGCGCCGCACGTGGTTCAAGTTCGGCGATAGGTCAACGGAAGCCGCGGTGAGGGACCGAACCCATTGAACCTGTACGCATCCGTCGCTCGCCGGCGGTCTGTATGGTAACCCTGTGAGGGCGTCGCCGGTGACTCGCATCAGCATCAGCCTCGCCATCCATGTGAGCCAAGCTCATGGACATGGGTACGAAGGTGATGCCCGACGCCCACACCCGATTCGGCCGCGTGATCGCCACGCCCGCCAGCGAGTACGCATGCGGTGAGGCGGAGCTGCTGTTGGCGATCGACATGGTGCCCATCGATCTTCCCGTGCATGTCCTTCACCAGGTCGTCCTGGTCACGCTGCACAAGACATCCGAGACACACGAACCGATCGGCTGTCGTCCGCGTCTCCGTCGCAGGACGCTTTTCACGACGAGCGTTGCATACCGATGTCGCTGTCCAGTGATGGCTGCAGCGCAGCGGCAAACGCGAGGCCGTCCAGTCCGACCAAACCTTCGGCCGATAGGAAGAACTCGGACGATGTCTGGTCACCGGTCGCGAAGTTGATGACGCCGTTCTTGAACAGCGGCATCCGCCAACCGTCCTTCCTCGCCTGCATCACCTCCAACCACCGCTCGCCGTCACGCGACGCGTACACGTGCGCGCGGTCGCTATACACCCCGGGACCCTTTTCTACCGCGGTGGCGACGATCATCCATCCATCGCTCAGATGCTTGCCGTACCAAACAGGGCCAGGCAACTCGAACACCCTGCGAACGGACCTATCCGAGCGCTTGAGGCGATACACGTAGGACGTCTCCAACTGCGAGTCCATGCCCCAGAAGACGAACGACGCGGTGAAGAAGGGGTGACATGTCCGCCAGGTCTGACCGCCATCCCCAATCCACTCGACGTCGTCGAAGGCCTCATCCGCCACGAGGAGGTGGTTCTCGCCGATGAAGTCCCCGGTACATACCCAAACGCGCTCTTCGAACGGGTCCCAGAAGCAGCCGTGGATGTGCCGCGCCTTGCCGGCGGGGACCTCGAAGATGGTGTGCCAGCTCCGGCCATTATCGACGCTCCGGTAGATCGGTACCGAAGCGCGGTTCGGATTGGACCCATACTCGCCTTGGTAGAACCACCCGCGACCACTCTGGCAGACCGATTGGTGGAGTGGATTCCGACTCTGCCGAAGGTCGAGCGTAGGGATGACTTCGTTGGTGTCCAGATCGACGTGGTAGACGCGACCCCCGCGAATCACGATCAGCGCGCTCCAGCCAGTCCCCTGCTGCACCGGCACCACGACGGACTTGTCGAGCCGCAGCAGGCGACGCAGGATCCGCGATTGCAACGCGAGGCGCTTCCAGCCGCGCTCCGGGAAGCGATACGTCATGGTCGCCAGCCCGGGACGCTCGCACCTCACCTTGTTTGCATGGCTGGTGATCGTGCCGGCGGACGATGCGTGATGGATGAGCTCGGCGTTCGCCAGCCTCCGCAGCAGCAGTCTTGGGATTGGATCGGTCATCGAGGTCCCTCCCCCGGGCGTATGCGGTACAGACACCGCACCACCTAGCTGCGGGCGCCGCTCGCCATCAGGGCGTCCCATAGATGCGACAGCGTCGCATCCTGCCGATGCCTCGTCTCAACGGTATCGAGCGCCCGGGCAGAGTGGGTGGTGACCAGCGACGGCGAGCGGATGTACTCGGCCATGGCAGCGGCCAAGCCGACGGGGTCTCGGGGCTGGACGACGAACCCGTTGACGCCGTCGCATAGCGAATCGGTGATCGACCCGACGTTGGTGCTGATGGCGGGCAGCCCGAGCGCCATCGCCTCGAGGAGCGCGTTGGGGAAGCCCTCGTTGTGGAACGTGGGGAGGACGAACACGTGGGCCCGACGCAACGCCTCGTAGACGTCGGCTCTTTCACAGGCCCCCTTGACGTCGATGACGGCGCCAGACACGGAAGCCAGACGCTCACGCAGGTGTCGCTCGAGCGGCCCCCCGCCGACGACGGTGACCCTGTGCGGCAGCCCAGCCAGTTCGTTCAGGCTGGCGTCGAGCAGGGTGTCCACGCCCTTATTGGGGACGAGACGGCCGACGAAGACGAAGTGGACGACCTCGCCCTCGGCGACCGACTTCGGCGATGACTCCGCAGGAACCTCGGGGGGCAGCCAGTTCGGTACCACCACGGTGCGGCTGCGAGCGACTCCCAGGTCGCCGATCGGCGCTACCCAACGCTCGCCCTGCACCGCGATCAGCCGCGGAACCCGAAGCAGGTACTTGAGCACGAGCCGCGACGCTCCGTTCCGGGCGATCTGTTCCAAGACGTCACTGTTGCGAAAGAACAGCACGTGTCGAACACCTGCCCGTCGGCACAGGGCGCAGATGGCCACGCGCTCGAGCAGGCTCAAGCCCGAACCCGTGAACAGCACGGCCGCCGACACATCCCCGCCGCGCAGGACACGATGCGCGCCCCAGGTACGCTGCATCGCCGCCCAGATCTTCCGGTGCATGGGCATAGGCGGGTACAGCGCGCTCGAGGTGTTCAGCAACTCGACCTCATGGCCGCGCGACACGAGGAAGCCGAGCAGCCCCCGTGCCGCCGTGGCTTGACCGTTCGGGTGCTCTCCAGCGATCCCCGAGAGCGAAGGCACGACGCAGAGCACCCGAGAACGGTGTCGCGCTGCCTGCGGGGCATCGTCCGGCTGGACCTGCTCGGCGGCCGAAGGGCGCGTCATGAGGCGGCCTCGACGAGGGGCGCGAGTGCCGCGTGGAGCCGTCCCGCCAGCACGTCCCTGCCGTGATGCTCGCGCACCCATGCGCGTCCGCGGGTGCCCATCACCTCGCGCTCCGAGCCCGGTCGTTCGGCGAGCTCGCGCACCGCTGCGGCGAGGGCGCGGCCGCTGGCATCGGACGTCTGGATCGCACATCGCGACTGCTGTGCCCACCGTGCGACCTCGCCCGGCACGTTGTTGATGACCGGCAACCCGGCCGCCAGGTAGTCGAACAGCTTGTTCGGGCTCACCCCGTACGAGAAGAGGGGCGCGTCGCGCAAGATCATGAGCCCCGCGTCGGCGTCCGCGAGCAGCTCCGGGATCGACGCCTTCGGAACCGGATCCAGGAACTCGACGTTTCCCAACGAACGCCGGCGCGCATCCTCGCGAAGCCCTTCCTTGGACGGGCCTCCCCCCACGAGCACGAAGCGCACCCGCGGATCGTCACGGAGCTCGTGGGCGGCATCCAGCACGACCTCGAGCCCGTTCGCCGGCCCGTGCGCACCCGCGTAGATCACCGTGAACGGGCCAACCGCGGTACGCGCGGACTCTAGACCACGAGCGGGGAAGGCGTTGGGATCAACCCCGTTTGGCACATAAGCGATCTTGGCAGCGGGCACGCCGCGTTGGACGAGATGTTCGCGGACACCCTCGGCAAGCACGACGATCGTGTCTGCCTTCGCGTACAGCGAGTTCGCGACACGAGCAAGCAGGCGGTACGTCGGCCCTTCGCGGCCTCCCGCCGCCACCAGACTCTCGGGCCATAGGTCACGCACCTCGAACACGAACGGGGCGCCCACCGCCCTCGCCAAGCGTGCGCCGGCCGCCGCGGCGAAGAGCTGGGGCGACGACCCGATCACGACGTCGGGCGCCAGGCTGCGGCCGAGCGCCGCCACGCTACGGTAGAACGTGAGCCAGTTCAGAGCACGCCGCCAATCGTTGCGCTCGTAGTACGACGCCCACAGCAGCACGGCCTCGACGCCATCGATCTCCTTCCGAATGGCGCGCCGATCCCGCGGACCGGAACGGTGGGCGTACTGGTTCTTCTTGAAGTCGAGGTCGGAGGTCGCGAGCGTGACGCGCCAGCCGTATCGGACGAGCTCGCGGCTGAGCTCGAACTCGCGGCTCCCACCTGCGTCCCCCGGGAGGCGCGCGAACTGGTTGACCCAGACGAGATGCGGCCGTCGCGGGTTGTCAGGCACGTGGGCTCCCTCCCTGGCCGAGCCGCTCGGCGGCTGGCGTTCGGATCTGGGTCTCGATGCGGGGATCGGTTCCCGTCGCACGCGCCACGATCATCAGCGTGGCGATGCGAACCCCATAGCTTGGCGAGAACCAGGCCCGGACGTCGTTCTCGTCGGCAGCATACGCTCGGATCGGCCGGTCGATCACCAGGACGTCCTCGGCCATGCCCGGTGCCAACGTCCAGTTCACCTCGAGCTCCGTCGCGGTGGGACCGGAGAAGCCATCTACGACGGTCACACCGTCCTCCCTGACGGTCACCTGGCGCCGGGCACCGCCGGGCACGGCGGCCTCGAGCACGAGCCGACCCTCCTCGTACTCGGCGACGTGAAGCCTCGCTGCGGGCCATGCGTACCAGAGGAACCGGGGGCCGCGCTCGCCGAGTTCGTGCCCCGTGACGAGGGGCCCGTTGTGCACGAACGCCGCCGACAGCGGGTTGCGCCAGATCGGTGGTCGGTTGTAGGCGAAGGTGCCGGGGTCGACGACGACCTCCCGTCCAGCCCAGCGCACGTCGAGGTGTAGGGCATCGAGGTGCGACGGGCGGTGCCGATAGACGCCTGCACGCAGGAACACGTGGATCGCCCCCACGCGCGCGCTGGCCCAACCACTCGGCCCCGACGCGACGCCGTCCTCGCGGGCGGCGGCGCGCCCGACGCAATCCACGCCGAGCCAGGCCATCGTGGCTGCATCGGGTTCCACGTCCGCCGGCATCTTGAGCCCGAGCTCGACGGCGGCCAGCGTGAGCGCTGGTCGCATGTCGCGGTACGCAGCGAGCGAGTAGCGCGTGAGCAGCGCGCCATCGTTGGAGCCGTGGTTGGGCGCCTCGCCCGAGTCGCTGTCGATGACCTCGGTCAGGAGCACCGCCCCGCGTGCCAAGCGATCGAGCACCGTGTCCGAGAGCGACCGCCCATAGGACCGCAGCGCCCGCTGCACCAGCAGGGCCTGCTCCAGAGCAAGCCGGAGGTAGGTGAACGAATGCTGCGCATACCAGCCATCCATGGCGAACTGGTCGAGGATCTGTTCGTGCAGCACGCGCGTTCCCTGCCGCAGCCAGGCCTCCGCCCGCGGATGCCGTTCCTGGAAACGCAGCCCGAGATGGACCAGGGCGGCGGCCTCCGAGATCCCGTGGTTGTTGCGCTGCGAGGCGCCGTAGTCGAGGCCGTCCGCGATGCGTTCGCCGCTCCATGCCAACAGGGTCCGTGCGGTGTCGGCCGAACCACGGGCCGAACCCGTCCCGCTCGGCAGCGTGTCGATCGCGTGCATCACCGCGAGCGCCCGGATGGCTGTCTCTTGGCCACACGCCCAGTGCACGCCCCGGAATGGCGGGCTGCTTGCGATCCAGGCCTCGAGGCGCGCATAGAACCCATCGGCGAACTCTTGCCGCTGTGTGACGGCGAACGCGCGGACGAGGTCGTACGCCCAGGTGAAGCGAGCGGGCTCCCACACGTCCTTGATGTCGGCCTCCGGCGGCAGCGTCTCGATCTTCCACCACGGAGCGTCGGCGAAGCGATGACCCGTTGTTGGATCGCGCTTCCACGCCTCCGCATCGTCCGGCAACGCTCGCCATTGGCAGCCGTAGGCTTCGAATGCGCCGGCGATCACGCACTCCCCCCGGCGCACCGCCTCGTCGCGCCAAGCGGCCGGCATGGCCGCGAAGTCGCTCCGTGGCTGAAGCAACGGTGGAGACGGCGTCCAATCGCGGTCGCCGTCGGAGGCGTCGGGCGCGATGCGGTAACCCCGCGTGCGGATGCGCACTTCGTGGCGAAACCTACGGGTGAGGCCACGCCAACCGAAGGTTCGTACGATGGCGCGAACCAGCTTCACTGAGGGCATGGCCGACATGCTCACAGGCCGCTCTCCAGGCGACGCGAGGCGCACTCGAGGGACGCGGCGACGCGCTCCATCACCGCGGCGGAGAGGCTCGGGTGGCAGGGGACCAGGAGGAGGCGCCGACGCAGGCGGTCGGCGTTCGGGAACGCTGACCGCGGACCTGCCGCCAAGGGATACGGGTCCTCGGTCTGGACCCCGTCCCGATGGAGCCAGGTCCGCAGAGCATGGACCCGCAGCTCCGGTTCGGATACCTGCCCTGCGAGCAGCATCGGGTACAGGTGCGGGTACGCGGTCGAGCCCTCCGATCGTTCGGGCACCACCGCGGTGAGGACGGAACTCCGCCGCACGACCTCAGCCAGCAGCGACGAGTTGCGCCGCGACCGCGCCGCCAGCTCCTCGCGCCGATCCCATTGGGCGAGCGCTACCGAGGCTTGGAGGTCGGACATGGGGCCGAGCGGGAGCCGCGCGAGGCTGGCCCGGATGGGGGGGTGCTCGTCGATGAGCCTCGGCACGCCCGCTCCCGGAAGCGAGCGTGGAATCCGCTGCCGACCCATCGCCCGCAGCGCGTAATTGGCGAACGCCGACCGTTCGTGGGACCGAGCCCGTGGCACTGCGCCATCGATGGATCCGGTCGGCGGACACGGACGCGGTAGGAAGGCGACGCCGCCGCCGACCGCGGCGAGGGTCTTGAAGTTGAAACTCCACACGCCGGCCGATCCGCGCAGCCCAGGCGTCGGGGCACCGAGCCTGATCGGTTGACCGCCGTGGTAGGCGGCATCCTCGATCCAGGGCAGACCGCAGCCCTCGATCGCCCCATGGTCGCATCCTCGGCCATAGGCGCTCGGAGCAAGCACCGCCTGCACCTCACCTGCCCGTGCAGCGGCGCCAAGCGCCGCAGCGTCGAAGTCGAGTGTGGACTGGTCGCAGTCCACCGCAACGACGACGACCGCCTCTGCCAGCAGGGCTGTCAGGACCGCAGGGCAGACGTAGGCCGGTACCGCGATTCGCGTGCCGTGCAGCCCGAGGACCTGCACGGCACGCACGATGCCCGCACGGGCTGAGGCCAGGAACTCGACATGACGGTCGCCGACGTCGCCGAGCACACGTCTCCGCAAGGCTCGCCGGGCTCCGTGGCCACCACCCATCGCCGCGGCGATGCCGCCCCCGATCTCGCGGGGTCCCCAATCGGGGACGTTCACGCGAACGAACACACCGCCGCCCCTCCTGCCGCCGTCACTCGCCGAACATCCCTCGCGTCGCGGGATTTGTGTCCCCACGGGACGCAGCGAAGCCGCGCGCGTAGCAGATCGCCTCGGCCGGTAATACCCACGGGTCCCGCCACGAGAAGTCGTCGGCCTGCGCACCCAACAGGCTCCTCATGACGGTCCACGGCGCGGCCGAGAGCTCACGCCAGCGCCGGCCCCGCAGCATCGTGACCGCTCGGATTGCCTCGCCGACGAGCCAGATGCTGCGCAGGTCGCGGCCGGCCACGGGATCGAAGTGGCGCCGCAGCTCCCCTACCCCCAATGCCTGGTCAACGGCGGCTGCGATGAAGTCATGTCCGTTCACGTAGGCGAGGTGGATGGCGCCCCAGGGACGCGGATTGAGCTCAAGGAACAGCATGCGACCGGTCGACGGTTGCTCGATGAAGTCCGCATGGGCGATGCCCGTCCAGGCAAGCTCACTCGCGAGTCTAGCGAGCGCTGCGACGATGGCGGGAGCATCGAGGCGCTCGCGGTACACGCTTGTGCCGAACGCCTGGTCCTTCGTTCGGAGGTACCTCTCGCCGAAGGAGGCGATCATCTCGCCCGCCTCGGACAGCATGCATCCGCCGACCACCTGGCCCAGGTGGTACTTCTGGAGGAACGGGAAGCTCGTGGTCCGCGCGCACAGGGATTCGAAGTCTCCGTCGAGCACGCGTCGAACCCCATCCGCGTCGTGGACCAGCCGCACACCCTTGCCGCCGTTCGACCGCCGCGCCTTGACGACGACCGGGTAGCCGATGGCGTCGGCAGCTGCCGCCGCCTCGTCGACGCTGGTGGGGAAGGCACTCTCGGGCACGGCGATACCGGCACGCTGGGCCACGAGTGTCATCTCGGCCTTGTCCACAGCGCGTTCGAGCGCTGCCAGCGGCGGGCACGCGAGGACGACGCCGGTAGGGAGGCGATCCTCGAAGCGACGCAGCGCGATCCCGTCCTCATGGCCGGGGAAGATCACGTCGATGCGCCATCGGGCGACGAGATCGCCGACGTTCTGTGCGTAATGCTCTGGCTCGGCGAAGGGATCGGCGACGACCGCGGCAGCACGGCTGAAGCGGGACCAGGCGGCCATCGCGGGGCGACGACTCGAGCACACGAAGACGGCGTGTCCGGCCGCTGCCAACGAGCGCACGGCGAGGTAGGAACTCCGGCACCATCCGTAGGTCACGAGGACGCGCACAGGCGGCGCCGAGGCGCGCGCGGCGACGGAGCTGCTCATCAGCGGCTCCGCCAACTGGCCGCCTGGATCGCCCGGCTTCCCTCTCCAGCCGATCGGGGTTCGATCGGTGCGGCGGCGACCATCATCTGCCAGAACCCCGCCAGGAGCATGTGCCGGACGAGGAGCCGACGAGTCGACACGCCGATCTGGCGTTGCGTGATCCGACGCCCCAAGATTTGCACGCCACGCGCGAATCGCCCCAGCGCGTGGTTCTGGCTCAACCTCCGGCGGAACGAGGTGACGCTGAGACGGTTCGCCTGCCGTAGCGAGGCGTCGAGCGCGGGCTGAACGTCGATGGCTCGGCGGTAGTCGGCGAGCACGCGCTCCACACCGAGGAAGGGCGCGAGGGGCGACGCGGTCAGGAAGTCCCGCACCACGTCGCCATCGGCGAACCATTCCCGCATGAAGCCATCGCGCCAGAAGAACGACGACCAGTCGACGAGGGAATTCGCCGAATCGGTGGGGATCGCGCCCAGATCAGGGAAGCGCTCTGCGACGAGGCCGACCATGAGCGCCTTGTCGACCCGTAGGTGGGGTGGCAGCGTCACGAAGAGTTCCAGCGCCTCGCGTGACAGCAGAGGGCGCCGCGGGGTCAGCATCGGCTCACGGAAGTACGTTGGCGCGTTCAGCCAACGGCACGTCCCGTGTTCGAACCCGAGACGGTCCTTCAGGTCCTTGGGCCGCTCGCCCCTCGGATAATCCACGAGCGTCATGACGTCGTCCCAGACCAAGGTGGTGGCGTCAGGAGCGTAGTCGGGCTGCAGCCAGCGCCGGAGGGACGCCGGAAGCCCCTGGTACGGGAGGTCCGTGGTGGACTCGACCGCATCTTGCCGGTGGATCGGAATCCCACCGATGCCCAGCGCATGATCTCCTATGAGCACGGTGCTTCCCGAAAGTCTCGCGTCCAGCAGCAATCCGGGTCCCGCCGCGAAGCTCCCGAGGTTGTCGGACGCGAGCTCGCCGGTCCATGCCCAGTCCTTCCACCTGGACGCGAAGGTGCTCTGGTCGTACGGCAAGAACCTATGTGGCACGCCCAACGTCGAGCTGACGCGGCGCGCAATCGTGGGATCGGAGTCCGGGATGTCGTCCGCCACACCCCAAGTCAGCGACTCGGGGGGAGCACGACCCGCCTCCAGCGCCATCGCGAGCAGCCCGCGCGAGTCGTGACCCCCCGTGAGGAGGATCGGCGGCGCGTCGCTCGGATCTGGAACGAAGCGCGTCAGCGAACGCAGGTACACGTCGAACAGCGCCTCTGTGGCCTCTCCTCGCTCCCAGCGCGACGGTGCGTCGGGGAATGTGAGTTGCCAGTAACGGCGGACGCTGGACCGATGCTCGTCGGCCGCGACCTCGATGACGGAGCCGGGGGGCAGGAGCAGCACACCCTCGAAGAGCGTCCTCGTGCCGACCCCCCGCCCCCCGCTCAAGAAGTGGAGCATGCCCACCGCGTCGAACGCCACCGGCCTGTCGAGCAGGCGCAACACGCTCTTCCCGTCGGGCCCGAAGGCCAGCGCGTCGCCCTGATGAGCGAAGTGGACCGGAACCGTTGCGGTACGGTCGTTCACGAGGTAGAAGCGTTGCCTGGCATCGTCGACCACGACTACGACGAAGCCACCATCGAGGTCGGTGAGCCAGTGGACGCCCCGATCGAGGTACCCATCGATGATCGCCGTCGGGTCGGTCACGGCCGCGGGCGGATGCTCCGTTGAAGCGAAGCCGTAGAGCACAGCACCCACACGCCGCTGCGGATCGTAGGCAGCGACCGGCGGCGCTTGCCGACGGTGCACGGCGCCCAACGCAACGCTACCCATGCACGTGAAGATGGAGCCGGCGTGGTCCGCGTGGTGTCGGCTCAGAGTCGTGGCGGCCGCCATGGCGTCGGCCCTGGCGGCGGCGTTCGGTCCCACGTAACCCAGTAGCCCTCCCACTAGTTCGTGCCTCTCGCCCGACGCACGGCCGCCATCGGGCCTCGCACCAGCGAACGCAACGCATCCACGGGCCCATCTAACTCGGCCTCCAGGACCTCGGCAGGACCATCGGCGAACCAGCGCCGTGCCAGCGTGAACTGGTCCACCGCCGCAAGCGCGTTTCGGACCCTTGGCTGGTTCGGCCGGAATGCGGATCGAAAGCCCAACCCACGTGCAACTCGCAGTAGCTCGGGTTCAAGACTCCCGCCGGGGAAGCAGAAGTGCGGGTGCTCGATGCCGAGGCGCTCGCGCAGGTCGTCGCGCGACCGCTCCATCTCCTCGCGCGCTTCGGCGATCGGGATCTCGGCCAGCAGCGGATGCGAGTACGTGTGCGCTCCGATGGCGATCCCCGCCGCGCGCAAGGCGTGGGCCATCTCCCAGTCCAGCATGCGGTCCGTAGGCGGCACCACCCGCAGCAGCACCGTCAGCTCGTCCAGCACGCGCTCGCGTTCGGCCCGACCCATCGACCGGAGCGGTCTCTTGATCCGACGATAGGTGATCTCACGCCCCGCGGGTGTAGAGAGGTCGTGCACGTCGGCGCCATTGCTCGGGTAACGGAGGTCACGAAGTTCGGTCTTCTGCAGCATGTAGCCGAGACGCTGCGACCACGGCAAGGCGCCACTCGACAAGGCCCCGGTGACCACGAACACGGTCGCCGTGACCCCGTGCTTCTGGAACAGGGGAAGCCCGGCCTCGAGGTTATCTCGAAACCCGTCGTCGAACGTGAGGACGGCAGACTTGGGTGGCACCTGCTTGCCCGACTCGAAGCAGCCGACGAGGTCGTCGAGCGAGATGATCTCGTAATGCCGGGTCAGGTACGCGAGCTGGTCGTCGAGGTGCGCGGGCGCGAGGCCGCGGAGGTACCCCTCGTCGTCGTCGGCGATGCGGTGGCTATACAAGATGACCGCCCCATCGGGTCGGCCCCAACGACGCCCCAGCGTCGTGGCTCCTGAACGAACCAAGACACCCGACATCAGCCGGCGCAGCGCCCCCTTCACGACGACCCCACCGTCGGATGGGGCCGCCACGACGGGGCCGCCCTTCGCGGTTCCCACGCAAGCAGCGCCTGGCGCACGCGCTCGTTGGCGCACGCGTTCCTGGCGAAGTCCCCCGCCTCGAAGCTCCATGCTCCGTCGACGCTGCGGACCATGCGGCCCGGAACGCCGTCCACGCGGAGCTGGTCGACCGAGGTCGATGCACCGAACACGGTCTGCAGCTCGTTCACCAGCAGCCGTCCGTCGGTGGTTTCGAACGTGTCGACGGCCATGCCGAAGAAGCGACCCCGTTCCGTCACCTCGTGGAGGAAGTCGAGATGCCTGGCCTCGGGTACGTCCCACTCGGCCACGCCCGAGCCGCTGTGGAACTCGCCGACGCGCCCCTTCGGGTGTCCGAAGTACGACGTCCCGATCCGCACCAGACGCCACTCGCGGACGTCGGGCAGGAACTCCTGCAAGAGCACGCTGCCGCGGAACCGATCGTGGTGGTGGTGACCGGGTGGGGCGATGCCGGCGCCGAAGCTGCGGCCGATCAGGCGCCGCAGCTGCCGACGATCTCGCACGATCGCGACACCGCGGGCCGATGATCCCATCGGCAGCTTGAAGACGACCGGCAAGTCACACGTCCGGGCGAACGCGAGCGCCTCGTCGTGGCGGTAGAACAACCACGTGGCGGGCCGCGGTAGGTCTTGCGCCAGCAGCCACTCCCGCACGCGCCGCTTGTCCTCGTAGAGCCACAACTCGTGGCTCGAAGGTAGCACCGGAACACGGAGCACCGTCTCGATCACCTGGACCCTGTCCTTCAGCATCGAAGCGTGCGGGACGGAGATGGCGTCGGGCCAGGCCAGCAGGAACCCGCACGATGCGGATGCGATGCTGTCGATCCACTCTGGGCACGCAAGGTCGACGAGTGTGTACGGGACGCCAAGTTCTTGGCACGCGGTGACGAAGAAGCGGTGCGCGCCCCACTGGTTGTTCACAATGCCGACACGGATCGGGCTCCCGAAGG
>PXAT01000124.1 GCA_003565775.1 Ectothiorhodospiraceae bacterium
GCCGGCAGCGCAACGCCGCCAGGGGCCAAAACCGGCCGGGCCTCCAGGGAAGCATGCAACGATGCATGCTTCCCTCCGCTTGGGCCGCATTTTCCCCGAATGCGGCGTTGCGCTGCTTGACCGCAGAATGACTGCGGCGCCGCGCCGCGCGCCTTGCCTCGGAAAAAATGCGGACTCCAACGCAGGCGTGCGAATAAGTCAGCGTTTCCTCAAGGAAACGCTGAAGTATTCCCTTAATTGTACGCGCAGCCTCTCGCCGACGCGCCCCCCGGCTAAAGGCGTCGGAACGTAACCCACGGCCCCGGGAGGGTCAATCGACGGAATCGACCGCGCGAATAGTTAAAAGACGGCAGGGAACAGGATAGAGTGTCGCCGGCGAGTGCGCGTTCCTGCGCCGCCGTATCATTCATGTTTGTTGAGCCTCTAGTCGGAGCCGCATGGCCACAACCTACGATTCTGCCTCGATCGAAGTCCTCACGGGCCTGGATCCGGTGCGCAAGCGCCCGGGGATGTATACCGACACCAGCCGTCCGAATCACCTGGCGCAGGAAGTCATCGACAACAGCGTTGACGAGGCCATTGCCGGCCATGCCAAGCAGATTCGTGTCACCTTGCTGGCGGACGGCAGCCTCGAGGTGCAGGACAACGGCCGCGGCATGCCAGTGGACATGCATCCCGAGGAGGGTGCCCCGGGGGTCGAGGTGATCCTCAGCCGCCTGCATGCCGGCGGCAAGTTCTCGGCCAAGAACTATCAATTCTCCGGCGGGCTTCACGGTGTCGGTGTGTCGGTGGTGAATGCGCTGTCGAAGCGGCTCGAGGTGCGGGTCCGGCGCGACGGCAAGGAATACCTGATCGTGTTCGCCAACGGCGAAAAGGTGTCCGATCTGGAGGTCATCGGCAGTGTCGGCCAGCGTAATACGGGCACCACACTGCGCTTCTGGCCGGATGTGGGTTACTTCGACTCGCCGAAGTTCTCGGTACCGCGGCTTCGACACGTGCTGCGTGCCAAGGCGGTTCTCTGCCCGGGGCTGGAGGTGGTCTTCCGCGACGAGGCCAGCGACGAGGAAACCGTCTGGTTCTACGAAGGCGGCCTGCGGGATTACCTTTCCAGTGCGCTGGTCGACCTGCCCATACTGCCGGAGACGCCCTTCACCGGCAGCCTCAGTGGTCGCACCGAGACCGCCGAGTGGGCGGTTGTCTGGTTGCCGGAAGGCGGTGAGGCGGTCGCCGAGAGCTACGTCAACCTGATTCCCACGACCCAGGGCGGGACTCATGTCAACGGCCTGCGTACGGGCCTGACCGATGCGATCCGTGAGTTCTGCGATTTTCGCAATCTGCTGCCACGCGGCGTGAAGCTGGCGCCGGAGGATGTCTGGGAGAGTGCCAGCTACGTGCTGTCGGTGAAGCTGGAGGACCCGCAGTTCTCCGGCCAGACCAAGGAACGCCTGTCGTCGCGCGAATGCGCGACCTTCGTCTCCGGCGTGGTCAAGGACGCGTTCAGCCTATGGCTGAATCAGCATACTGCGGCCGCCGAGGCCATCGTCGAGCTGGTGCTGGCGCAGGCTAACCGTCGGCTGCGGTCGGCGAAAAAGGTGGCCCGCAAGCGGGTCACCAGCGGCCCGGCCCTGCCGGGCAAGCTGGCCGACTGCAGTGCCCAGGATCCGGCCCGCAGTGAACTGTTCCTGGTGGAAGGCGATTCCGCCGGTGGCTCCGCGAAACAGGCGCGGGACAGGGAATTCCAGGCAGTGATGCCGCTGCGGGGCAAGATCCTCAACACCTGGGAAGTGGATCCGTCCGAAGTGATGGCTTCGCAGGAAGTCCACGATATCGCCGTGGCCCTGGGCATCGAACCCGGCTCCGACGATCTGAGCAAGCTGCGTTACAACAAGATCTGCATTCTCGCCGATGCCGATCCGGACGGTGCGCATATCGCAACTCTGCTGTGCGCCCTGTTCCTGAAGCATTTCCCCAGCCTGGTTGCCGCCGGGCATGTGTTCGTCGCGATGCCACCGCTGTATCGGGTGGATGTCGGCAAGCAGACCTTCTATGCCCTGGACGAGCACGAGCGCCTTGGGCTCCTCGATCGCATCGAGGCCGAGAAGATCCGCGGCAAGGTCTCCACCACGCGCTTCAAGGGCCTGGGCGAGATGAACCCGATCCAGCTCCGCGAGACGACCATGGCTCGGGACACGCGTCGGCTGGTGCAGTTGATGGTGGATTCCCCGGAAGAGACCGAGCGCCTGATGAGCATGCTCCTCGGCAAGCGGCAGGCCGGTGACAGGAAGATCTGGCTGGAGAGCAAGGGGAACCTTGCCGAAGTCTTGCCTTGAAGAATGAATAAAGGTTCGAGGAGCGAGGGGCGAGGTTTCAGGGCGATTGGCAGGCTGCGGATTCGCCCCGGTTTCGATGCATTCTGAAACCTGAACACTTTTCCCGTAACACTCAGAGCGCGAGCGGTAGAACTTAATCAATGAGCAACGAAACGCCCGACATCTATTCCGATTTCGAGACGCGGCCGCTGCGGGAATTCACCGAGAAGGCGTATCTGGATTATTCCATGTACGTCATTCTCGACCGCGCGTTGCCGAATATCGGTGATGGTCTGAAGCCGGTGCAGCGGAGAATCGTCTATGCCATGTCCGAGCTGGGTCTGACGGCACTGTCCAAATACAAGAAATCGGCCCGCACCGTGGGTGATGTGCTGGGCAAGTTTCATCCGCACGGGGATTCCGCCTGTTACGAGGCGATGGTGCTGATGGCGCAGCCGTTCTCGTATCGCTATCCGCTGGTGGACGGGCAGGGCAACTGGGGGTCGCCGGATGATCCCAAGTCGTTTGCTGCCATGCGTTATACCGAGTCGCGGCTGGCGAAATACGCCGAGGTCCTGCTGGCCGAGCTGGGCCAGGGGACGGTGGACTGGGAGCCGAATTTCGACGGCACCATGGAGGAGCCGTCGGTCCTGCCGGCGCGGCTGCCCAATGTTCTGCTCAATGGCGGGACCGGTATTGCGGTGGGCATGGCGACCGATATTCCGCCGCACAACCTGCGCGAGGTGGCTAGTGCCTGCATCCGTCTGCTGGAAGAGCCGGATGCGCCGCTCGAGGCCCTGCTGGAGCATGTTCAGGGCCCGGACTTCCCGACGGACGCCGAGATCATCACGCCGCGCGAGGATCTGCTGAAGCTCTACGCGAAGGGCAATGGCAGTGTTCGCTGCCGGGCCCGCTATATCCGGGAGGATGGCGACATTATCGTCACCGCGCTGCCGTATCAGGTGTCGGGCAGCAAGGTGCTGGAGCAGATTGCGGCGCAGATGCAGGCGAAGAAGCTGCCGATGATCGAGGACCTGCGCGACGAGTCGGATCACGAGAATCCGACCCGTCTGGTGCTCGTGCCGCGGTCCAACCGGGTCGATGTGGAGCAGGTGATGACCCACCTGTTCGCCACCACCGATCTGGAAAAGACCTACCGCGTGAATTTCAATGTGATCGGCCTGGACGGGCGGCCGCGGGTGAAGAATCTGCGGGACATGCTCGGCGAATGGCTGGTATTCCGTACCAAGACGGTGCGGCGCCGGCTGGAGCACCGGCTGGGCAAGGTCGAGGCCCGCCTGCATATCCTCGAAGGCCTGCTGGTGGCCTACCTCAATATCGACGAGGTGATCGCGATCATTCGCGAGGAAGACAAGCCGAAACCGGTGCTGATGGAGCGTTTCGGTCTCAGCGACACCCAGGCCGAATCGATCCTCGAGCTGAAGTTGCGGCATCTGGCGAAGCTCGAGGAAATGAAGATTCGTGGCGAGCAGGATGAACTGAACGCCGAACGCAAGGGACTGAAAGCGATTCTCGGCTCCAGGCAGAAGCTGCGGGATCTGATCGGCGAGGAACTGCGTCGGGATGCCGAGACCTATGGTGATGATCGTCGCTCGCCCCTGGTAACGCGTGACTCGGCGCGGGCACTGGATGAAACCGCGCTGATTCCCAGCGAGCCGGTCACCATCGTGCTGTCGAAACAGGGCTGGGTGCGGGCTGCCAAGGGGCACGAGGTGGATGCACCCGGCCTCAACTACAAGGCCGGTGACGGGTATCTGGATCACGCTCCGGGGCGCAGCAACCGGCAGGCGCTGTTTCTCGATTCCACCGGGCGCGCCTATGCGCTTCCTGCCCACAGTCTGCCGTCGGCGCGCAGTCAGGGAGAACCGCTGACCGGCCGTCTCAGTCCGCCCTCCGGTGCCCGCTTCGTGCATGTGCTGGCCGGTGCTGATGATCAACTGCTGGTGCTGTGTTCCTCGGCCGGCTACGGCTTCGTCACGACACTGGCGGACATGCAGTCGCGCAATCGATCGGGCAAGGCGATCCTGACGGTTTCCAGGGGCGCGCGTGTCCTCACACCGGCACCGGCGCGGGATACTGCTGGTGACATGCTGGTTGCGGTCTCCAGCGGCGGACGCATGCTGGCCTTTCCGCTGGCAGAGTTGCCGCGTCTGGCCAAGGGCAAGGGCAACAAGATCATGGCGCTCAAGGCCGGTGACGAGGAACTGGTCGGTGTGGCTGCGGTGGCGGCTGATGGTCAGGTGGTGCTGGCGGCCGGCAAGCGCACGTTGACCATCAAGGCGGCGGACCTGGATGCCTATCTGGGCGCCAGAGGCCGTCGTGGAGCCATGCTCCCGCGCGGCTTCCAGCGTGTTGATCAGGTGGTCGCCGCACAGCGGTGATCATGCCTGACCATGCATGCAGCAGCGCCGCTCGCCGGCCTTGATTTTCGGCCGGCAGCCCCTATCTGAAAGATGACGGTTCAACTCGGAGACACAAGCAGCATGAAACGCGTCGGTTTACTGATCCTGACCAACCTGGCCGTGATGGCCGTGCTCGGCATCGCATTGATGGTGCTGTACTCGGTGTTCGGGGTGTCCACCGTTGACGAAGCCACCGGTGGTATCGACTTCACCGGTCTGCTGATCGTGGCCGGGCTCATCGGTTTCGGTGGCTCGTTCATCTCGCTCGCGATGTCCAAGTTCATGGCGAAGCGCATGACCGGCGCCAGGGTTATCGAGAATCCGCGTGGCGAACTCGAGCAATGGCTGGTGCAGACGGTACGCCAGTTCGCCAAGCGCGAGGGTATCGGCATGCCGGAAGTGGCCATCTACGAGGCGCCGGAGATCAACGCCTTCGCCACCGGCGCGCGGCGCAACAGCGCCATGGTCGCCGTCAGTACCGGGCTATTGCGCAACATGAGCCGGGACGAGGCGGAGGCGGTGATCGGCCATGAGATCGCGCACATCTCCAATGGCGACATGGTCACGCTGACGCTGGTTCAGGGTGTGGTGAACACCTTCGTCGTATTCTTCGCCCATATCATCGGGCGGTTCGTCGACAAGGCGGTCTTCAAGAGCGAGAGCGGTCACGGGCCGGGCTTTTTCATCAGCTACTTCATTGCCCAGATGGTGCTGGGGATTGCCGCATCGACCATCGTCATGTGGTTCTCGCGCTATCGCGAATTCCGCGCTGATGCAGGTGGCGCGAAGCTGGCCGGGCGCGAGAAGATGATTGCCGCGCTGGAACGGCTGAAGCGCGGCGCGGGCGACTCGAACCTGCCGGACGAGATGCGTGCCATGGGCATCAACGGCGGCCGCGGCACCCTGTCCCGCCTGTTCATGTCCCACCCGCCCCTGGAAGAGCGGATTGCAGCCCTGAAGCGGGCTTAATCCCCGCTTCAGGGCTGGTTCAAGGTGACGGCTTCGAGGCCTACGCACTTTGAACTTTGAACCTGCCACTTTGAACGGCCCGGAAAGCGAAGCCTTCCGGGCCTTCCGGGTTGGGCCGCATTTTCCCCGAATGCGGTGTTGCGCTGCTGGACCGCAGAATCACTGCGGCGCTGCGCAGCGCGCCTTGCCTCGAAAAAAATGCGGACTCCAACGCAGGCGTGCGAATACTTCAGCGTTTCCCTAAATGACCGTCCCGCTGAAATCATATTGCATCGTCGTCGATGGTGGCTGCAGGAAGTGGCCCTGCACGTAGACGATGTTGGCCTGCCAGATGAACGCGAGGGTCTGGGCATCCTCGATGTAGCTGGCGATAACGTTGAGATCCTTATTTCTCGCTAGCGTTATGATTTTCCGCAACTTTTCCATGCCTTCCGGGTTCTTTGCCAGATCGCGGGTGATGGCGCGATCGAGTTTGATCCAGCCGGCCGGCAGATGCTTGAGTAACTGAAACGGATTCAGTCCGGTACCAAAATGGTCGAGGGTCAGTCCGCAGCCCAGCTCGCGGATTTTCTCGAACATCGGTTTGGCGTCGGTCAGGCGCGTTACCGCCTCCGACTCGTTGAGTTCGAAGTTGAGCTGCGCCGCGGCCACGCAATGTTTCGTCAGTTGCTGTGCCAGAAAGTCCGGAAGCTCCCGATCTGCCAGCGTGACGCCGCTCAGCTTAAGAAACAGAACACTTGACGTGTCGTCCTTGCGAGCTGCCAGTGATTCGATGGCATGTTCCACCGCCCAGCGATCCAGCGCGGGGCCCAGGCCGCAGCGGATGGCGGCTTGCATGAAATAGTCGGCACCGCGTATCACGCCTTCCTCGTCCTGCAGTCGCAGGCGTATCTCGTAACGCGGCTGGCGATCGGAGGACAGGCTGGCTATCGGCATGTAGACCAGCTGGAAGCGGTTGTTCTCGAGAGCGGCCTTGAGGCGCTCCTCCCAGATCAGGGCATTGTCCTCGTCAGCCTCGCCTGCCATCGCACTGTGCAGGTGTATGCGATTGCCGCCGGCGTAGTGCGCCGTTTCGCAGGCTGCCTCCACATCGGCGACCGCCTGATGCACCTGGGCCGGGCCGGGGCCGAGCATGACGGCGCCGCAGCTGGCCGTGGTGGTGAAGGTCTCGCCGCCGATCTCGAAAATGGCTTCGTCCACCCGCAGGCAGATCGCTTCGGCCATGGCGATCGTGTCGTGCACGCTGCGCCCGGGGAGGTAGGCGATCAGGGCCGTTTCACTGATGCGGCCGGCGAGACAGTCCTCCTCCAGGTCGGCGCGCAGCAGTGCCGCCAACTGGCCCATGATGCGATCATGCCCGGTGGCGCCGAAGCGCTCCCGTGCCTTCGCGGCATCGTCGAGCTGGATATGCAGCAAGCCGTCAGTGCGGTCGTCCCGGGTGGCGGTTTCGCCGGTCAGGACCGCGTCCTCAAGCCTGGAGGAGAAGTGAATACGGTTCATCAAACCGGTCGCCAGATCGGTCCTGTTGAGCTTGTTGATCTCCTGTTCCAGCTTTTCGGCTTCGCCGGACGTCTGGTTGACGGCAGGCATCAGCAACTGGATACACGGCTCGCCGTCGATGGCGGCGGCGGAGATGTCCATGCGCAGGCGTTCCGCCTTGCCCTGCCGCACGATATTCAGCTCCATGTCGGCCGCGGCGCGCCCGCCACGACCCACCTCGCGCAGCACCTGACGGAATTCGGCCTGATTTTCCGGTGCGACGAGGTCGAGGATCGGCATGCCTTCGATATCGTCCGCGGATTCGTAGCCGAAGAAGTCCAGATAGGCAGGGTTGGCGTAGACGTGCATACCGTCATGCACGTAGGCAATCGGATCGCGCGAGCGATGAAGCAGGGCGGAGCAGCGGTTCTCGGTCTCCCGGACCTGCCGCTCGAGACGTCGGATCTGCCGTTTGTTGAACGTGGCATCGAACTCCCGGCGGACCACGAGGCGCAGGTGCTCCAGGTCTTCCTTGGTCGCCAGATCGACGGCACCGAGGCCCATGACCTCGCAGCGCGTCGCCTGATCAACGGTCTCTGACAGGGCGATGACCGGAACGTCGAGACCGCTTTTCCGGATCACCTGCAGGGCGTCATCGAGACCGATACCCTCCAGTTCCACGCCACAGAGAAACAGATCAAAGGCTCTGCTGGTCAGGGACTCCCGCAGTGCGTCGGGATCGTTGACATGCTCCGGCCGCACAGCATAGCCGGCATTGCGGAGCATGCTGACGATGACTTCGGCGTCATTCAGCGAGTCATCCGCGATCAGCAGGCGTAAGTTGGCGGCTTCGGTTTGCGTCATTGGCTGCTGTTCGTCCCGGGCGCCCGTCGCGGTGTCGGGGAGCGTGACGCCGTCTTTTCTGGTGACCCATTGAGGTTGTGACATGGCTACCTAGATAAACACTGATTTGTGCCCGTATCTGCGTTGGAGTCCGCATTTTTTCCGAGGCAAGGCATGCCCGCGCAGCGCCGCAGTCGGGGACAATGCGATGCCAACGCGAACGTGCGAATGCATCATCGTCTCCCCCTAGAGGGAATCCCACTCGGACGGGTCCTCGCCTGCGTCGGTGGCGGATTCGGGCACTGAATCATTGCCGACGAAGGTGAACTGCCGTACGCCACCGAGATCCTCAAGCAGCCGATCGAGCTTGAGTTCGAAACTTCGTATACCGTCGGTCAGCAGGATATCGGTCTCGGGCAGGTAGTTCTGTACCGGGGTTATCAGTGTTGCCGGTGCGTTGTAGACCGGGTCGGCCGGCAACAGCAGGGTGCGTACCGTGTCGGTTCTGCTACCGTCTGGCTTCGCGACACTCGCAAGCAGAGGTTTCGGCGCACCGGCCAGCCGCTGCACACCGATCCGGATGCCGCCGGCGGCACTGTTGCGAAGCCAGCGCACCATGCCGATCTGCCAGCCATCGCCCTGGATGACGCTGGCGGTCTTGACCAGAACCAGATCGCCGGCTTCGGCGGTGGATTGCGCATCCGCCGGCGCCTTCAGGCAGAACCCGGTGGCGCTGATATCGGCCAGCGACCAGAAATCCTCGGTCTGGATGCGCCGACGCGAGACGCCGGGACCACTGCTGCCGACATCGGTCGGCACCGAGGCCACCATGTGTTCGGTGATCGAGTCTTCGGGGATCGCGGATGCGCTCGCGCCGCGACCGCTGTACACCATGTCCCAGACATCGGTGGCATCGACCCGGCGTTTTTCCTCATGACGTCTGACGTTGTCCTGCTCACCGCCGGAAAAGTCGCGGCTCTCGAAGCGGGCCTGCTGATGGGCGTCGGTGGACGCCGCCAGCCGTGCATCCACCTCGGACTGCAGCAGATGATGGATGGCGGTCAGGCCGACCACGATCTGGGCCCGTTCTTCCACTTCGATCCGTTCGGAGCGGCGCTTGACCGGCACTGCCAGCATCATCTCGATTTCGCTGATCCGCTGCCGTTCCGCCTCGGTAATCGTGCGCTTCTCGGGCTTCTTCCAGGGTGGCCAGCGGCGTTGCTGTAACGGTGTTTCCAGCGCCGCGGCCAGTTTGTCCGTATGCAGCAGCATCCCGTCGGCGCTTTCAAGGCTGTCCACGGCCCGGGCCGGGATGCTGCCGACATCCCGGTTCGGGTCAACCAGAAAGACCGGTCGATCCTGATCCAGACGTCCGGAGCCGATACTGTCGAGGGTGGCGACGTGTGCACACAACCCGAGCGTGCGGTAAACGTCCAGCACCTCGCCCCGCGGCATGCGCCAGGGGTTGATGGCGTCGGTCAGGAGCAGCTGCTTGTAACAGCTGTTCACCGACATGTGGCGCTTGTTGATGATGCAGGTGACCCGGTGAAGGTTTTCGTCGGCGGCCACATGGTAGGTGTCATGCAGCAGACGCCAGATACCGGCCGGCGGTTGCTCGAACAGCAGCCAGCATTCGAGCAGGGCGCGCCCCGAGTGGTGGCAGACGCCGGTCATGACCAGGGCGCGTTCGCGTTTGCGCAGACCCATGAAACCGCCGGCATCGCCGAGCAGGCACATGCGATAATTGCGGGCCATGGCCTCACACAGGGTGATCACCAGGCGCGCCGCGCGACGCGCCCGGGACGCCAGCGGGAACGGCTGATTCGCGTACAGCTTGCCGAGCCCGGCGAACACGTAGTCCACGGTCTCTTCCAGCTGACCCAGTACCCTCAGCCGCGCGCGCGGTGCAAGCCCGATCTGCTGCAGGTCGATCAGGCAGCCATGTACCCGTCGCCCGGTCTCCGGCAGGTTGCCCAGCGGCAGATCCTCGATCCACTTGCGAACGGCCGCCGGCCGTTCGTCAAAGCGGGCGCGATTGGGTCCCCCGCTTGGCATCTGTCCAGCCTTGACGCTGGCAAAGCCCTGATCTTCGGTCATGCCTGAATCTTTCCGATCACGTTTCGTGTGCCCTGTGGTCAGTTCCGGGGGTGACGTTCGGCGCTCGATTCATAGCCCGGCTCGGAGTTTGTCTTCGTTTTCTCGAACACGGGTCAGAAGCCAGTATAAGGAAAGCGAAACTGATTGACAGCGACATGTTTCGTGTTTTCGGCGCCGCGTTACAACGGCGTTTTTCCCGGGGCACCCGGATCTTCGCGCACCAGTCTCGGTACCAGGTACCCGGGCAGCTGTGTCCGCAGGATCGCAATCAGCTCCAGAGCGATACGCTCGGCTGTTTCGAAATGGGCCGCGCCGGCCACCGGGTCGAGCGCATGCAGGTAGTAGGGCAGCACGCCGATTTCGAAAAGGCGTTCGCTGAGCGCGCGCTGGGTTGCGGCGTTGTCGTTGATGCCGCGCAGCAGAACGGCCTGATTCAGCAGCGTGAGGCCTGCCTCCCGCAGTCCGCCCAGCGCAGCGGCGACGCTGGTGTCCAGTTCCCTGGGGTGATTGGCATGCAGCACCAGCACCGCCTGCAGTCGGCTGTCACGAAGCATTCCGGTAAGTGCGGGTGTCATGCGTTCCGGCAGAACCACCGGCAGCCGGCTGTGAATGCGCAGGCGTTTCAGCCCCGGCAGGGCGGCCAGGTCCTGCAAGCGCGCGGCGAGTTTCTCGTCGGGAAGCAGCAGGGGGTCGCCGCCCGACAGAATCACTTCGCTGACGTCTTTGCTGGATGCCAGATAATCCAGGGCCTCGCGCCACTGTCCCTGGCTGAGTTGTGATTCGGCATAGGGAAAGTGACGGCGAAAGCAGTAGCGGCAATTGATGGCGCAGGCGCCGGTCATGATCAGCAGTACCCGGCCATGATACTTGTGCAACACGCCCGGAAGCGGCATCGCCGCCAGGTCGCCGACCGGATCCGGGACGAAGCCGGGTGCCGGCAATTCCTCGTCCCCCAGTGGCAGAACCTGGCGCAACAACGGGTCGTTGGCGTCTCCCCGCTGCATCCGCGCGACAAAGCCTGGTGGCGCGCGCAACGGAAACAGTGCCGCCGCCCGGCGTGCCGCCGGCAGCAGCGTCATCGGCAGATCGAGGGCTGTCAGCAGTGCCTGCGGGTCGGTATAGGACCGCCGATACAGCGTCTGCCAGTCGGCTTCCGGTTCTGCTGTCGTCGCCAGCGATGTCGTCATGGTTAGGTCTCTCTGTTCTTCAAGGGAACACCGAGTCGATGCATGCTTCCCTCCGGGGGGGCCGCATTTTCCCCGACTGCTGCGTTGCGCTGCTTGACCGCTGAATGACTGCAGCACTGTGCGGCGCACCTTGCCTCGGGGAATATGCGGACGCCAACGCAGATGCGTGGACCGATCAGTGTTTCCTTAATTGTGTTCTAACAACACGGCAAATTGGTTAGCATTCGCGCTTCGCGAGACCCTGAACCGGAGTGCGTTTGCATGGCAAGTTTCAGTACCAATGAATTCAAGTCCGGCCTCAAGATCATGCTCGACGGCGATCCTTGCGCAATCGTCGAGAATGAATTCGTCAAGCCCGGCAAGGGTCAGGCCTTCAACCGCGTCCGGATTCGTAATCTGAAGACCGGCAAGGTGATCGAGCGGACCTTCAAGTCGGGTGACTCGGTGGAAGCCGCCGATGTCATGGACACCGAGCTTCAGTATCTCTACAGCGACGGCGAATTCTGGCATTTCATGGATCCGTCAAGTTTCGAGCAACTGGTGGCTTCGAAGGCCGCCGTCGGGGACTCCGCCAAGTGGCTCAAGGAGCAGGACATGTGCGGGGTCACGCTCTGGAACGGCGAGCCGCTGCAGGTGCTGCCGCCGAACTTCGTCGAGCTCACCGTCACCGAGACTGACCCCGGCGTGCGTGGTGACACCAGCGGCGGCGGTGGCAAGCCGGCGGTGCTGGAAACCGGTGCCGTGGTCCGGGTGCCCCTGTTCATCGAGGAAGGCGAACTGCTCAAGGTGGATACCAGAACCGGCGAATACGTCTCCCGAGTCAAATAACCGGAATACATGTTCAACTGACAGTCAGGGAAACGCTTCAGCGTTTCCCTGAACCGCCTTCCGGGTCCGGGGTTCAGTGCTCCGGAAAGAATGGCCCCGGAGCCCCTGACGAGCATATCGGATCCAGCCTGCCCGATAACCTCGAACCGCGCCTCTGAACCAAGGAGCCGCTGAATTATTCCCGAGCCTGCGCCCGAGACCGGTTTTGGCCCCTGTCGGTGTTGCGCCACCGGCCCGGTAGCTCGGGCTACCGAACCGGCACCGCGTCTTGCCAGATGACCAAAACCGGTCTCGGGCGCAGACGCGGGAATAAATCAGTGTTTCCTTAAGCCCTTTCGATCGGAAATGCGATCACCTGATCGATGCGGGTCGCGCCCAGCGCGACCATGAACAGACGGTCCAGGCCCAGAGCAACGCCGGCGCAGTCGGGCAGGCCGTGTTCCAGAGCTGCCAGCAGGCGTTCGTCCATGGGCGGTGTCGTGCGGCCCTGGTCGCGCCGCGTCGCCAGATCGCGTTGAAAACGCTGACGTTGCTCGTCCGCATCGGCCAGTTCGTTGAAGCCGTTGGCGATTTCCATGCCGTCGAGAAAGCATTCGAAGCGCTCAGCCACCGGCGGGGAGCCGGGTCGGATGCGAGCGAGAGCAGCCTGGTTCACCGGGAAATCCTCAATGAAATCGAGCCGCCCCTGACCCAGCTCCGGTGCGATTCGGACCCCCAGGATCAGATCCAGCAATGCGTCCCGGTCCAGGCCCTCCGGTGGGTCGAGGCCGAGTTCGGCGGCGCGCCGGACGATCTCATCCCGGTCGGCGACATGGGGATCCAGACCCAGTGGCGAGAACAATTCGGCATAGGTCTGTCGGCGGACGGGCCGGCGGCCGACCAGCCGTTCGATCAGGGCCGCCACCTCATCCATCAGTTGCCGGTGGTCCCAGCCGGGGCGGTACCACTCCAGCATCGTGAATTCGGGATTGTGGCGCCGACCCCGTTCACCGCCCCGGACGACACGGCAAATCTGCCAGATTGGTCCGCTGCCGGCCGCCAGCAGCCGTTTCATCGGGAATTCGGGTGAGGTGTGCAGATACAGCCGGCCGTCCGCCGGCGCTGCCACGCCCTGATAGAACGCGGCCAGGCCGTCCAGTTGCGGGTCGGTGACTGCTGCTGCAGAGAGCAGTGGCGTCTCGACTTCCAGCAGATCCCGCTCCTGAAAGAAAGCGCGCACGGAGTGCATCAACCCCGCTCGCTGTCGCAGCGCCGCAAGGCTTGCGCTGGGTGGCCAGTCGTCTGTGCTCGGATCTGTCATTGAAAGTTCATGACCCTTGAGAAAATACCGGCTCTTGCCGCAAAATCACCGCGGCAGGCCCGCCTTTCTTGTGAAAAATGTGACCTTCAACGCTAGCGCGCAACCTGGGGAGACGCTGATTTATTCGCACGTCCGCGTTGGCATTGCGTTTTTTCCGAGGCAAGGCGCGCTGCGCAGCGCCGCAGTCATTCTGCGGTCAAGCAGCGCAACACGGCATTCGGGAAAAATGCGGCCCAAGCGGAGGGAAGCAGGCACCGCGCCTTGCCAGGCTTCCAAAATCGACTCGAGCGCGAACGCAGGAATAAATCAGCGTCTCCCTAGGCAGTTGTTTCAGGGAAGCGCTTCCCTGAAACAACAGGTTGTTGCCGAAAAGCCGCAGTGACATCAAAACGCCATCGCTTCGTCACGGCGCTGTCACGTGTGCTGGCTAGTGTTGCTCTCGCCAGACAGGGACGCGTCCGTGAACGCGCTTCTTGCCCATCGGTTCCCCGTTGACAGTGTAACTGTCTCCGCCGGCGAGCCAGCGGGCAAGACAGCGGCTCGCGCGGCGCCCTCGCACGGCACCGTCCGGCCAGACCGGATCCATCATCTGCGAGTAGCGAGCGATTCTATGAAAACCACGACGAAAATGACGGCACTGGCCCTGTCCGCCGGACTGGGTGTTCTGTTTACCGCCGAAGCCTTTGCCAACCCGACCTTCGAGCCCCGCGGTCGTTTCCACCTCGATTACGGTGTCCACGACGAAGACAATGTGCCGCTGGGCGACGGTTTCCTCAATCGCCGGGCACGCATGGGCGTCAGTGGCACTCTGGATGAGAACTGGTCGTTCCAGATCGAATACGACTTTGCCGAGAACGGTACCAGCGCCAACGATGTGTACATGCGCCGCAAGCTGGGCACCGGCGCGGTGACCGTCGGTCAGTTCAAGGTGCCGCAGGGCCTGAACGAACTGACCAGCTCCAACAACATGACCTTTATCGAGCGGGCTTCCAACAGTAATACCATCGTGGACGCTCGCCGACTGGGTGTCGGATACCATATCGATCAGGATGCCGTGCACTTCCGTGTCATGGGCTTCGGCCGTTCGATCGGTGACAGCGGCACTGCCGACGGCAACGACGAGTCTCTGGGTGCGGCAGCACGAATCGCTTATGCGCCGAGGTTCAACGGTCAGATGGTGCACATGGGCGCGTCCGTTGCCTACGAGGATCTGCGGGATCAGACGGACCGTCGTTTCCGTGATCGCCCGGAAGCCCGCCCGGCCGGTGTTCGTCTGATTGATACCGGCGTTCTCGGCGACGTCGATTCCACCACCAAGTACGGACTGGAACTGGCCTATCAGGCCGGTCCGTTCTCCGCCGAGGCGGAATACATGTCCGTTCGTGTGGATCGTGACGACAACGCCAACCCGACCTTCGACGGCTATCACCTCCAGGCCAGCTACGTGCTGACCGGCGAGACCCGTGGTTATCGCGGTGGCAATTTCCGTGGCATCACGCCGGCCCGCAGCACCGGCGCCTGGGAGATCGCGGCCCGCTACAGCGACATCGACCTGAACAACAAGGGCGTGCAGGGCGGTGAGCAGCGGAACATCACGCTGGGTGTGAACTACTACGCCACCAGCAACGTGCGCTTCATGTTCAACTACATCTGGGTCGACGTGAAGGACAGCACCGCTACTGCCAATGGTGTCGAGGTCGGCAGTGACAAGCCGCGCATCGCACTGGCGCGGGCGCAATTCTCCTTCTGAATTCTGACGAAGGAATCGGGTTTCCTCCCCTCGACGGGTCGGCAATGGATTGTCGACCCGTCGTCTTTTTCAAGGAGACGCAGACGTGTGCATACTTCAGCGTTTCCTCAAGGCCATTTGTGCGCTACAGCAAAGGGCTCCGCACTGGTAGACTCTGAACTCCCCTTGCCGCACCGACGACCAGTTCCCGGAGACCATGAGCCAGACTGCCCGCATTCGCGAGATCCCCTACAACTACACGTCGTTTTCCGATCGTGAAATCGTCCTTCGATACCTCGGCCAGGAAGCCTGGGACACGCTCAATGCGCTCCGCGAGGAGCGGCGGACCGGGATTTCCGCGCGCATGCTGTTCGAGGTGCTCGGCGACCTCTGGGTCGTGCGCCGGAATCCGTACATCCAGGACGATCTGCTGGACAGCCGGAAACGCCGCGACAATCTGATCCAGGCCATGCATCACCGTCTGGATCAGATCGTCGAGCGCGCCGGCAGCAACGCCCAGGCCCTGGCTCTGGCCGACAGCGCGCGCCGGGCGGTCTCCGAGTTCGAGGACTGGTTTCCGCGCATGCGCGAACAGCGCGACCGCGCCAGCCGGGCCTTCCGCAAGTTCACGCGCAAGGACAATATCCGCTTCGACGGCCTGTCCCGGGTCGCGCATCAGACCGACGCCACCGACTGGCGCGTGGAAGTGCCGTTCGTGGTGCTGACGCCGGATACCGAAGAGGAGATGGCCGGGCTGGTGAAGACCGCCATCGAACTGGGCCTCACCGTGATCCCACGGGGCGGCGGTACCGGCTACACCGGCGGCGCGATTCCGATGCACGAGGATTGCGCGGTCATCAACACC
>PXAT01000041.1 GCA_003565775.1 Ectothiorhodospiraceae bacterium
CCAGGTATACGGGTGCCCCGGATTTTCTCCGTCCCTGGTTTGCCCGCGGATGGCTCCTTAAGCCGCCCGGCGCATCGCCACGAAAGATCGCACCATCAATGCGAGCAGCCCGCCACACAGCGCGAGCATGCCGATGTTGACGGTCAACGCGAGCGGGCCCATCTGCGCCGCCCGAATGCCGAGAGCCGCTGCCGGGGCCAGCGCACCGAGCAGCGCGACGACGGCAGCGACGTGCATCAGGTGCCGCCGCCCGCCCTCGAAGGCCAGAGCAAGCCCTCCGAGGATCCCGAGCGCAAGCCCGGCATAGGCGGGCAGCAGCGCGGTCTGGCTGCCAGACGCAAGGAACGCACCGAGGCCTAGGACGATCAGCAGTGCGGCGAATAGGAGTGTCTGTTTCGGCATCGTCGAGATTCCCGGAATGGTGAATGGCGGCAGGCCCCGCAGTGACAAGTGTGGAACACGCCGCCCGGACGAAGTTCCGGGGAATAAATGGGTGTCCTCGATCGTGTGGGGGCGGCGGATGCCCAAGCTGGCCAACGAATGATTTATTAAAAGCTATTTTAATAGTAAAAAATATAAACTTTAACGAAACGTTCCCCTCTGGTCTTCTATGCCGTGTCGACTGGAGGGTATGTGATGGCACTGTTCAACCGGATCAGTTTCGGCAATCTGCGTGGTGACCTGTTTGGCGGTGCCACAGCGGCGGTCATCGCCCTTCCCATGGCCCTTGCATTCGGCGTGGCATCCGGCGCTGGTGCTGAAGCGGGACTATACGGCGCCATCCTCATCGGCCTGTTCACCTCCCTCTTTGGTGGAACGCCAACCCTGATCTCGGAGCCGACAGGCCCCATGACTGTCGTCTTTACGGCCGTCATTGCCTCGCTGATCGCCGCCAACCCGGAGCAGGGGCTGGCCATGGCATTCACCGTGGTCATGCTGACCGGTGTCTTCCAGATTCTCTTTGGCCTCGCCAAGCTCGGGCCCTACATCACGATGATGCCCTACAGTGTCGTGTCTGGATTCATGACCGGCATTGGCATCGTCCTGATCATCCTGCAATTCCCCGGATTGATCGGCCATGCCACGCCTGAGGGCGGTGTCATCGGCACGCTGCAACAACTGCCGACTTTGGTGCAGCGTGCCGATCCCAGCGAACTCATCCTCGGTGGCCTCACGCTGGCCATTCTGCTTGCCACGCCGGCGGCGCTGAAACGCGCCTGTCCGCCGCAGTTGGTGGTCCTGATTCTCGGTATTGTCGTCGTGGCCTTTTTGTTGGGACAGGACGCGGTTCGGGTGGTCGGTGCCATCGACATGGGAATGCCGAGCCCCCGGCTTCCTGTTTTCACGGCCGAGCAGTGGCTCATCATTGTGCTCGACGCCCTGGTGCTCGCCCTGCTGGGGTCGGTGGATGCGATGCTCACCTCGGTGGTTGCCGCCAGCATGACACGCGAACAGACCGACTCGAACAAGGAACTCACCGGCCAGGGTATCGGCAACCTGGCGTCCGGGCTTTTCGGTGGTCTCCCCGGTGCCGGTGCGACCATGGGGACGGTGGTCAATATACAGGCCGGTGGACGCACGGCCCTGTCCGGCATCGCGCGGGCGCTGATCCTTCTGATCGTGGTGGTCTGGGCCGGGGCCTTGACCGCCAATATCCCGCTGGCGGTGCTGGCCGCGATCGCCGTGAAGGTCGGCCTGGACATCATCGACTGGCGCTTTCTGCGACGGGCGCACCGGGTGAGTCTCAAGGGGGCATTCATCCTTTACGGCGTTATCGGGATCACGGTTTTCGTCGATCTCATTGTCGCCGTCGGCTTTGGTCTGTTCGTCGCCAACGTGATCACCATTCGCCGCCTTGCCGACGAACAGGCGGAAAGCGTCTCGGTTCTGTCGGGCGTGGGGGCGGGCGATAACACGACGACAGGCGGTGCGACGGCGTTATCCGAGTCAGACGCGGCGTTGTTGTCGCGGTACGAGGGTCGCGTCAAGGTGCTCTGCCTTCAGGGCGCGCTGGTTTTTGGTGCCGCATCGGCGATCGGCCGTGAGGCTCCCGAACTCGCCGGCGCGCAGGTGCTGGTGATCGATCTGCAGGCGGTTCCTCACCTTGGCGTGACGACGGCGGTCGCGCTGGAGTCGGTGATCCGGGAGGCCCTCGGGAACGGGGCGAAGGTGATCATGGCCGGTGTGCAAAGTCAGCCACGCTCAAGGCTTGCGAAGATGGGTCTGGAAGAGATGCTTCCGGATGACGCCTGGGTTTCGACCCGAAACCAGGCCCTGCTGCAGGCTGGGGAAGCACTGCCGTAACCGACCGTCTCCGGGGGTATATGGGTGTCCCTTACTCGCTCGCCGGCGGCTGCCGACCCCTCTGGGTTAGGTCAGGAAGTCTGAGGGTGTCCCAGACTTATTCTTCTCCCCGTTCTCGTTTCTGATCTGTCCGCTCGTGATGTCATCCGCACTTTGCGCGCGATCGAGGGCGGCCAGTTGCTAGTCCCTATAAATGTCCTTTCGATGGGCGATGCGGATGACAAGCACGACCAACTCGGCATCACGGATCTCACAGATCACTCGATAGTATCCAACCCGATAACGCCATAGCTGTGCGAACTCGCCGCGCAGTGCCTTGCCAAGATCGCGAGGATCGGACTGTTCCAGCAATCGTTGTTCCAGGAACTGCCGAATTCGCGCTCGATCCTGTGGGTCAATCTTCCTGACGCCTTTCCGCGCCGATGCCAAATACCTAACGGTCCAGCTCATCGAGGTCCTTCTCGCTCCAGAACGTATCGGCATCCACTAGCTGATCGCGCCCCTGGCGTAACTCCTCGAGAGCATGTTCGCCCAAGTACGCGTCCTCCAGGTCATCAAGGTGTTCGTCGATTAGCTTGCGGAGGTAGAACGTCTTGGTGCGGCCGGTGGACCTGGCCAATTCTGTAAGTCTGCGGTCCGACTCTTTATCCAGGCGGAGGCTGATAGCCATCTGTTGACCTCAAATCTACGACAGCGGTGTACTGCTTGTAATCATTGTAATACACCACTGCCGGCTCAGCGACTATATCGACCGCAGAGACCGAGAGACCGGAAGAGAGACGGGGACACCCGTAAATATTCCGTCTCGCTAGAAAGATGGGTGTCCAGAAACACGTGTTTTTAGGTCAGGAAATCTGAGGGTGTCCCGATTTCCCTTATTCGTTTATCAGGCGGCGGAACCATGCCGGGCTTGCCAGAGGTCGTAGTCGAGCTGCATGCCGGCCCAGAATTCGGCGCGGCCTCCGTTCTCAACTCCGAGCCACCTCTCAATTCGGAGTGCCATAGCTGGAGAGATGGCGGCATGCCCATGGAGGACACGCGATAGCGCTGCGCGACTCACACCAAGCTGTCGAGCCGCTTCCGCGACAGTCACGCCACGGGCGGGCAGGACATCTTCACGGAGAATCTCGCCCGGATGGGGCGGGTTGTGCATGACCATGGAATATTTCTCCTAGTGGTAATCCCGGTAATCGACCAGGACTGCATTCGTCCCTTCGAATTTGAAGGTCAGTCGCCAATTCCCAGACACGCGGATTGACCAGTGGCCTGCCATGTCGCCCTGCAAGGCATGTAGAAACCAGCCCGGTACATTCATGTCATCGGCACTTTGTGCGCGATTGAGGGCAGCCAGCTGACGGGAGAGCTTGGGAGCATGGTCGGCATTGATTCCCGCCTTCGAGCCTGTCTCGAAAAATCGACGCAGTCCTTTGTGTCGGAAATCGACAATCATTTTTCCGACCGTATAGC
>PXAT01000068.1 GCA_003565775.1 Ectothiorhodospiraceae bacterium
CATGCGAAAGCGGCGCGCCCGACTCGTACAGCACGTGGCCGAGAGGCATTTCCACCGGTTCCAGGTTTGGCTCGAGTCGTTCCCAGGCGTCCTCGGGCAGGGCTGCAAGGAGGCGATTGTGCCGTGGATTGTTCGGCGAAAGCATGGAGTTCTCCAGTTAAGGAAACGCTGAAGGCCTCATGGGCCACGCGGCACCAGACTGCCGGTCGATCCGTGTCGTTGGCCGGTGACGGCGAGATGGCCGAGCTGGCTCGCGTTGGCCCGATGCCGCAGGCCGGGCGGACGTGAGCGCAACTCTTGTGACGGTATAAGTACCGGTATAAGTACTACTTTAGTACAGGGCAGGACGTACGCTAGCGGTCATTGTGAGCCCCGGTGCGATCAGCGCCGATCTGGCCCGGCTTGCCTTGCCCGTCATGTGCAGCCTCTCCCGGAAAACTGCCGGCTCCGGCGCAGGCGAGCAAACGGATCAGGGCTTCCCTCGGTGCGCTGCCGCCCGGACGCGTCCGGCCGGTCAGCGCAGACTCACCATCTATTCAGCCGCCATGGTCGCCAGCGAGCCCGGATCGGCAGCAACGCGGTCGGGTCATCCACATACCCTGCAGGAGGCAGTCCCGATACGCGTTCAACGAGGAGCGCCACCCATGTCAAGCACCGAGCCGGATAACAATCTGCTGATGGCCTTGTCGTTATCGGATCGCAACGAGCTCGTGAACGGCTGCACCCGGGTCGAGCTGGTGCCCGGCCAGACGCTGGCGATCCCGGGCGAACGCTCCAGTCATGTGTATTTCCCGATTTCGGGGTATCTGTCCCTGACGGCGCCGGTCCGGCGCTTCCTGCTGGCGGTCGGCATGATCGGTAATGAGGGAATGCTGGGGATGTTCCTGTCCCTCGGCGTCGAGAAGTCGCCGGTACAGGCCGTGGTCGGACGGGAGGGGACCGCGCTCTGCATGCCGACAGCCGACTTTCGTCGCCTGTTGCAAAGCAGCCCGGGGTTGCTGCACGTGATCAGTTGCTATTGCTATGTCTGGGTCGCACAGCTGGTTCAGACCGCAAACTGCAATCGTTTCCATCCGCTGGAGCCGCGCCTGATCCGGCGTCTGCTGATGACCCACGACCGGGCTCATTCCGACGCCTTCCATATCACCCAGGAGGATCTTGCCCAGCTGCTCGGGGTGCGCCGCGCCGGCGTCAATGCCGCTGCCGCTGCAATGCAGGAGCGGGGCCTGATCCGGTACAACCGCGGCGAGATGGTCATTATCGACCGCATCGCACTCGGAGCCGGCGCCTGCGATTGCTATGCGGCCGACACCGTCATTTACCGGGACATGCTGCCACGCACCTGATTCCGGTTAAACTCGGACGCTGATCCGGATTCACGTTTTCCCGGGAGTGACCATGGGGCCCATGCGCATTGCAATTCTGCTGGCACTGCTTGGCTGGGTCCTGCCGGCGCCGGCCGCCTGGCTGTGCGATACCGAGCATGGCGAGCAGATCCTGCTGCGCGAGGCGCCGGAAGGCTTTTATTGCGAGCCCGTGGGCGAGCGACGGGCCGAGCCGCAGACCGAGGCGGAGCAGGCCGAGGCAAATTGCCGCCGTTCGCTGCGCTGCTGGTTGCGCCGGCATGATCTTGCTGCCGGCAGACACTGCTCGGTCGCGATTCAGGGGCTTGCCCCGCACGGCTACAACTGGATCGATGATCTGATCTTTTCCCGTTTCGAGGTTCGCACCTGGCACCATCAGGATGCCGGGACGCTGCGCTTCGCCGGTGATCGGATCGAATTCGGCAACGGCGACGGCAGTTTCACCCGGCACGCCTATGTCTGTCTTTACGATCCCGCGCGCGGGGATGTCATTGATGTTCGCGCCGACCCCGGCCGGATTACGCGTTAATGAAGTATTCCCGCGCTCGCGCCCGAATACATCAGCGCCTCCCTGATCATTTCACGTCCCGGAAATAGCGCCTCGCCTCGGCCATGGCCTTTGGCGCCAGCAGCAAGGTTGCGATCATCGTGGGAATCGCCATCAGGCCGTACATGGCGGTGATCAGGTAAATCACCAATTCCAGCGAAACCACGGCACCGACCACGATCAGGGCCACATAGAAATACTTGTACCAGTGCTGGTGCTCGGCACCGATCAGAAAGCCGAGGCTTTTCGCACCGTAATACCAGAACGTGAACATGGTGCTGACACTGAATACCACCACCAGCAGGGTGACGATCCACGGCCCGATGTCGCCCAGGGCATCGGCAAATGCCGTTGCCGTGAGTGCCGCCCCGGCCATGTCGTCACCAATCTGCCAGGCACCGGTCACCAGGATCACCAGCGCGGTGCAGGTGCAGACGATCAGGGTGTCGATGACCGGCCCCATCATCGCCACCAGCCCTTCGCGCACCGGTTCGCGGGTGCGGGCGGCGCCATGGGCCATGACTTCGGTGCCGATGCCCGCCTCGTTGGAAAACGCGCCCTGGCGCACACCCACCATCATGGCGCCGAGGACCCCGCCGGCAACCGCCATGCCGGTGAAGGCATCGCTGACGATCATGCCCAGATAATGCGGGATCTGCTCGGCGTTCAGGGCGAGAATGATGAAGGCGCATACCAGGTAGATCAGCACCAGCGCCGGCACGACCCGGGCTGCCACATGACCGACCCGACTGATGCCGCCGAAGATGACGCTGGCGACCAGCGCCGCCACCGCGAGCCCGAACAGCAGGTTGAACCAGCCGACGCTGTCCTCGGCGAGCATGCCCCGCGGGATAAGAATGGCGTCGCGAACGGCCTCGGTCAGCTGGTTGATCTGGAAGATCGGTAGCGTGCCGAACAGCGCGGCGACACAGAAGAACGCGGCCAGCGGCATCCAGCGGCGCCCCAGCCCCTCGCGAATCATGTACATCGGGCCGCCCTGGGTGTGCCCGAGGCTGTCATGGCCGCGATAGAGAATCGACAGGGTGCAGGTGAAGAACTTGGTGGCGACACCCACCAGCGCGGTGATCCACATCCAGAAGATCGCGCCCGGGCCACCCAGAGTGATGGCGATGGCGACGCCGGCAATGTTGCCCAGCCCCAGCGTGCCGGAGAGCGCAGCCGACAATGCCTGGAAGTGGTTGATGTCGCCAGGGTCATCCTTTCGATCGTAGTCACCGCGGAGAATCCTGAGCGCATGGCCGAAATGACGATAGGGCAGGCCTCTGGAGTAGATCAGGAAGAACAGGCCCCCACCGACGATGAGCGTGATCAGTGGAAGTCCCCATAGGAAGTCCGACAGCGCGGCAAACAAACCTTCAATCAAATCCATGCATCAGGCCCTCCCGGTCGGCTGGTTCAGGCTAGCACCGCCAGGGAGCAGTCAAAAAGGCACGCAGACGCGGGAATGCTTCAGCCTCCTAGGGAGACCCTGAAGTATTCCCGCGCTCGCGCTCGAGTCGATTTTGGCAGTCTGGCAAGGCGCGGTGCCGGTTCGGTAGCCGTCGCTACCGGGCCGGTGACGCGGCACTGCCAGGGGCCAAAATCGGCCGAGCCTCCGGGGAAGAATCGTATTTTCCCCGACTGCGGTGTTGCGCTGCTTGACCGCAGGGTCACTGCGGCGCTGCGCAGCGCGCCTTGCCTCGGAAAAATGCGATGCCAACGCGAACGTGCGAATAAATCAGCGTCTCCCTAGCGCACTTTGCCCTGGGAAAATGCGAACTCCAACGCAGTCGCGTGAATTAATCGGTGTTTTCCTATGCATGATCATCCCGCGAAGCCGGTCGGGAATATC
>PXAT01000072.1 GCA_003565775.1 Ectothiorhodospiraceae bacterium
CGATTGAGCGGCGGCTGCTTCGTCAGATGGCTCAACAACCGACTGGCCATCAGTGCGACATCGGCACGCGTATCCTGGGCATCGCGCACGTCACGGAGCTTGCGCAGGAAAATGTGGTCGTGCGGACTCGGCGTGGCTGTAAGGGCGCGCTTCATGGCATATAGTGCCACCAACGGGTCGGGTTCGAACGCGGCGTTTCGGACATCCATGGTGGTAGCGCCCGGCAACCGCAATTTCGAGATCGCGTGCAACGTTTGGGCGATTCCGGGCTCAACGCCTCTCGTGCCTGGCTGCAAGAGATAGATTGGCGACATGCCGCGCTTTTGGCTGACGATAACGACGGCCTCCCCAACTACCGGGTTCGGCTGATCGAACTCCCGAAACGCTGGGAAAAGGAAAGCCCCCAATGTTATCTGAGAACCATCTTGCACTTGGAAGCTCGCTTTACCGGGTGTAAAGCGCTGGGTAGCCGTTACGGTAATCTGGGTTGCGCGGCGCAACTCGCTTCCGGCCAGAACGGGTACGCTGTTGGCAGAAACAACTTCGGCAAGCAAGATGTCGTTCTCTGTCCACGTTGCCTCCTCGGAGAAGTCGGGCACGCGGTGTGGCCAGCCGCCTTGGCTGGTCGGGACGATGACGGTGCAGAAGACACCTACCACAACGGTGCGCGCGAAACGCTGTAGTACGTGGGCACGATAGACTAGTAGGTTCCCTAATGTACTGGCCATGTGGTAGGACTCCCTCTTGTTGTACTGCTGAGCGAGCCTATCAGTCTGGGACAGGCATCCACTCAAGTTCTGGCTGACCGTAACGGTTCGACGCAATTGTCGCCGGGACGGAGTGTACGGCCCTGGCCGCAGCTTGCCCCCCCAAGTCGTATGGTGTGGCCGGGGCTTTCCATTGTCCTTGCTCCTTCGGGGCTCTAATCACGCCTCTTGGGCCAAGTAGGTCACGTTCGAATGTAATACTCCACTCCCTTTCGTCCGTCAGAGCAAATACCTTCGTGTGGGCGTTCAGTTCAGTGTCCGTCGTGCGAGCGGCCACTCGTACTTTGAAAAATTGAACGCCTTCGATTTTCACTAAGGGAGCGTCCCGGTTGGGGTCTTCCATGTCCCATTCGTTGAAATACATTGGAACGCCGTGAGCCGGGCTGTCCTGTAACACCACGTCGACTGGCGGGAGCGTCGCAGCATCCCCCACGCCGACGGTATAACTATACCACGGCCACCTAGCCCCTATCCCATAAAAATAGGGCCAGTCCAACGACTCGTGGCTCGGAAACACAACGCCGTCAGGATATATCCAACGGCGAACACCGTGTCCGTCCTTTGTCAAGTAATGTGCCGTATCGCGTTCTGTATCACGACCATCCACGCTAACCATTTGAACGTAACCGACTTCGATATGGTGGTGGGCCGGGGGCGTCTTCGGCTCGGGTTCGGGGGCCTTCAACGTGATTGGTGTGTTGAACGCCATCGCGGGGTTCGGTCCGGCTCCTGACACCACCTGCATGTGGTCTCTGCGCGGATTACGGATTAAGTTTGTCTTGAAGGCCATCCAGTCGTACCCTGGCTCATGCTTCATTACGAATGTGGGCTCCAAGCCCGGTGGTGGGGTGCCGTCTGGGTGTGCGTGAATGTTGTGCGATAGCATTGTGTTGTCCCACGTAAAGGTCGGCGCACCCAGTTCTACCCGCACCAGCGCGACCCTTTGCTCCACAGAGTGGCTCTGTTCGTTCATCGTAAACGTGGCTTTGAGTGCGATCCAGGCGGGACTTGTGTTCTTGTAGGTGACGTCTACTTCAAGGCCGTGCAATTGAAGGCCGTTCTTGGGGTCTCCTACGTTCTCCGGATTGGTTGGATCAGATAGGGTGGCCAACTGGTGTTCACTGTCCTCTGTTGTGACGGTCCACGTCATAGGTTTGTCTGGGTCACGAGTCTCACCGGGCGCCATTTCCAGTCGATAGCGATACTTCGAGAGGCCGGGCACGTGCTTGGGCCCAAGGATGCGACGTTCGGTCTCGTAAGGGACCAGTCTAATTGTGGCCACCGCTTTGTCATATGGCTGGCCTAATGTGCCCCCGAACAAATTAGGATCCCACGTGAACTTCATTTGAATCACTCGCTCACCGTCAAACTGTTCGTTTGTCAGGACCCGCAGGGGCACCTTGTCATATGTGCTCTTTGTAACCTGTTTGGTGCGAGTGAACTGGCTCGTGTCGTGTTGTCCCCAAAAGACGCCATGGGGCTCATAGACGGCAACACCCGGACCGTCAATTTTCAATTCGACCGTTCCGTAAACAGACGGCGCCGGCGCCTTCGACCCTTCGAAATGCCCTCCCCAAGCGGTCCGCAAGCTAACGTCCATCAGTTTGTACTCGGCGCCGTCGGGAACCTGCAACGGGAACACCCCGGTAATCAACGAGGCCGGTAGTTGCATCCCGGGGTCAAGCTTCAACTCGTCCTCGACCTGACAACCGTCGGGCGGCCAGTGTTTCCCTTCATGGACCCCTTTTGTGTCCATGTCAATACTAAGGTCCGCCACGGAGCCGCGAGATGCGACCACGTCATCGTCTCCAGCGTCGCCTTCCGTTCCCTTTTCAAGTTCAGCGTAGAAGCGGACGGCCATTCCGTAGCTTCGAATGACTCCAACTCCGTTCCACACGTGGTGGTAGTCGCCGACGGGTGTTCCGTCCAATGACCGATGCCACAGTATCGTGCCCGTTTTTTCCTCAACCCTCGATGACTGTGGCTCAGGGACAGTGCGTAGAACAATCTTGTAGCCGCCGGTACTGATTAGTCTCACTTCCACCGTAGTGGTTGTCGCTGGCAGTTCATCAAAGCCAACTCCTACGTTTGTATGTTTGTGTAGGTACACTTCAATAGGCTCCTGCCCGATCGCCGCGGCAGCTACGAGCAGATGCAGAAGCACCATTAGTGTTATTGGGCTTCGCGAGGGAGTCAAATGGCAACTCATCGTTCGTCCTCCTGTTGTGTTGTGGGTACATATCCTACTCTAGTTCGAACAGCCGCTGTCGGGCGTCGTTCACAAACCGGGAATGCGGGTACTTTACCGTGAATGCGGTGAGTGCCGCTTTTGCACGCGCTGCATCGCCCATCCATTGGTAGCACACGCCGATGAAGAACGCACTGCGATCAGCTTCATCGCTTTCGGGGTACCGCTGGCATAGTTGAGTCCAAAGTCGTATGGCCGCTTGGCCGTCCTTGTGGTGATTCCACTGGATGTTCGCCGCCAAAAACATTGCGTGGCTCGCCCATGGCGCTTTCGGGGCCGCGCGGACGGCCGCCGCGTAGTCGTTGAATGCGGCGTGCCCGTCGAACGCCGCGCCGTCGAGGCAATAGTAGTTGCGGCCGCGGCGAAAGTACGCGTACGAACGTTGCTCGGGCGTGACGGTGCGCGACTTGTCGATGATGGCCGCTGTGGCCAGTTCCAGCGACTTCTCCCACTGTTGGCCCTCGTGGTACACGTCGGCCAGCATGAGGATGAGGCGGGCACGCTCGTCGCCCTGGCGCGCTTCTTCGGGGATGAGGGATTTGCCGCTCTTGGCCGCCTCGATGAGCCGCTCGATGCCGGTGGGGATGTGGCCGTGGACGACGACGAAGCTGCGCTCCGGCTCGAACGGCTTGGCACGCTCGAACCACTCGACCGCCTCGGTGGGACGTTCGGAAAGGTAGGC
>PXAT01000060.1 GCA_003565775.1 Ectothiorhodospiraceae bacterium
CGTTGGAGTCCGCATTTTTTCCGAGGCAAGGCGCGCTGCGTAGCGCCGCAGTCATTCTGCGGTCAAGCAGCGCAACGCAGCAGTCGGGAAAAATGCGGCCCAACCCGAAGGGCCCGGCCGGTTTTGGCCCCTGGCGGCGTTGCGCCACCGGCCCGGTAGCTATGGCTACCGAACCGGCACCGCGCCTTGCCAGATGACCAAAACCGGTCTCGGGCGCAGACGCGGGAATAAATCAGTGTTTCCCTAGACGTAGAAATCCAGGTCTTCCTGAGCCTTGAGCAGGTCACGCATCACGATCGGGTCTTCACCGAAGAAGAAGATGAGACCCCAGTGCGTGCCGAAGGCGGACCTGTCCGGCACCGTCTCCTCGGCCGGTGCCACCAGTTCGTGAGACTCGAAGTAGGGATGCTCGATGCATTCCTTGGGCATCTCCAGCTTGCTGACGACACGCCGACGCGGATAGACGCCGAAGCAACCCGCATAACCCTTGGCATCCTCCACTTCCCTGGGGAAGAAGGCCTCGACCTCCTCCTTGGTGCTCTTGGGGTCGAACACCAGCATCGATGCCTGGTAGGCGTTGAACCCGTAGGCGCGCTCGATGAGTTCGAAGGCCTTGAAACCCGGCGGACGATAGGCAACCTCGCCGAAGTACATCTCGCCATCCGCCGCCACGAAATACTCGGGATGGATCAGGCCGAACTGGATATCGAAGGTCTTTATGAGCTTCTCGATTTGCTTGGTGATGGCCGTGCGCCAGCTCTCGAGTTCCTTGGTGGCGGGAACGAAGACCGAATAACCGAGCGTCACGTATTCGGAGATATTGAGGAACTTGATCTTGCCGTCATGGATCCAGGCTTCGACGGCAAACTCCCAGCCATCGAGGTGACTCTCCATCAGCAAGGGGTACTCTTCGGCAGGAATGTTATCAATCTCGTCAAGACTGCGGATCATCCGGTGCCCGAGACAACCGGCCTTGTCGAAGGCCTTGACGTGAATCGGATCATCGGGGTCGCCATCGAGCTTGAGCAGTGTCTGGTTGACACGTTTCATGAAGCGGATGATGTCCTCTTTCTCATGCGCCTCCTCGAAGATCCCCACGCGAATACCACCCAGCTGGGCGCGGCGTTTCATCAGCGCCTTGTCTCGAAACAGGATGGATTGCCCGTACATTCGCGGGTTATCCATCAGGACGGAGTTGATCGCACCCGACCATTCGACGGTTTCCTCGAACAGCGGTATCGCCACGTCAACGCCTTCGGCCTTGAGACGCTCCGCAATTTCTATCGACCGGTCGTTCAGCCGCAGAAAATCCCACTGGATATAGGGAATCTTGTTCGCCTCGCAGAAATCGGCGGCCCAGTCTGGGGCGACCACCACGTAGCGCCGGTCAAATTTCTGCGCGGCCTTGATGGCGTTGACGCTCCAGCCCAGCAGTGCGATGTAGCCCTTGTTGGGGTCTTTGGGGGTTTCCGTTCCACGGACCGAATCGAGGGTCTGGTCTATCCAGCCTGACACGTCTTTATCGTTCGGGGTCTCTGTTGCGATCGACATACGATGCTCTCCTTTCGCATTGCTCAGGATCATGAGACTTGGCTCCGGAAACGCCCGGTTCGGCGGATGGGCGTCCTGGACCACGGCCCCGCTCCTGAACCATCCTGCGCTAGTATCGTGGCTCGATCCACCTCCCGGGGGTGACAGTTACACCCAATGTTTTGATTTCCTCTCTCGTCCTGAAGTAAACCCTGAAGTCAAAAAGGCCCTTTTCGGGAGTGTCGTGAGCCCGGTTGTTTCCCTGGCAATCAGCGCAGGTCTGACCCCGGGACGTCGACAGTGACAGCGACTGATGGCGGCGCCAGCAAAGCCTTGGAGTAGCAGATATATACAGCGTCAAGCTGAGCCTGATTCCACGGCAGGTCGGCGCGCCAGTTACCTGAACTTGTTATGGGATGGCCAGGAGGAAAATGCCAGGAAATAGAGGAAAATCAGGTTTGCCAGCGGCACCAGAACCAGCAGACTTAGCCAGCCGGAATAGCCGGCCTTGACGCAAATGCGCCAGAACGGCACCACCACGATCGCCATCATGATCAGCATCCATAACAGATGTCCGCCACCCATTCCCTCGTGCATCATCATCTTTCCCCCTCATTGGAAAAAAACTCGTCATTACAGCCTAGGGAAACGCTGAAGTATTCGCACGCCTGCGTTGGCGTCCGCATTTTTTCCGAGGCAAGGCGCGCTGCGCAGCGCCGCAGTCATTCTGCAGTCAAGCAGCGTAACGCAGCATTCGGGGAAAACGCGGCCCAATCCGAAGGGCCTGGCCGGTTTCGGCCCCTGGCGTTGTTGCGTCACCGGCCCGGTAGAATCACTACCGGACCGGCACCGCGCCTTGCCAGATGACCAAAACCGGCCTCGGGCGCAGACGCGGGAATCCTTCAGCGTTTCCCTGGCGAAAATCCGGGTGAGCGTGCCATCGCGTGAGATTCGCGAGAGCAACGCGACGCCAGCGCCGCAAGAGACAGGCCCGGATCGGTTCAATGCGGTTCCCGAACCGGAAGGGGTAACGCGCCAACGAGCAGTTCGTCCCGCCGCTGCGAATCGGTCGGCCCTGATTCCCGTATCTGCGACACCCCGAATCCCGTAATACCTTCCAGAATAGAAAAAACTCTCTTTTTTTCATTCCCTTAAATCATAGCGAAGGGTCATGGCACGCGGGATGCTCCTATGCCCTGCGACTTCTTGTCCGTTCTCGCGTCGCATTCCCGGGATTCTTGGTTCGGGTGAGCGAGGCGATAACGGATCCACCGGAGAAGTGGCTTATGACAAACCGTCACAGAGAGAGAAATTCGGATGAATGTTACAGACGTTGTGCAATTCGCTGACCAGGTAACGCTCAGTTCGCTGGTACAAAACCTTGTTTATGCCTCCGGAACGGTCGGGGCAATCTTCGTCGTGGTGGGCCTGCTGCTGATCGATGCCGGCATGGTTCGACGACGAAACCTGTTCAACGCCACCATCGAGAAAATGGTGGGTTTTTTCATCGGGTTCGCCACCTATTTCCTGATCGGTTTTGCCTTCTGGGCCAGTCAGTACTACATCATGGAAGGCTACACGCTGACCGATTCCATCAAGGACTGGTGGTTCGCCGGCGGGCTGGCCAACGAGCTGGCGCAGAACGTGGATCCGGCGGTATTCCCGGGCATCAACAACTTCCAGATCTTTGTCTTCTTCCTGGCCTGCTTTGCCGGGATCATCAACGTGCTCCTGCACTTCTCGGTCTCGGAGCGCATGAAGGCCGGCGCCTATTACATCTGCGCCTTCGTCGCCACCATCGTGTCCTCGGTGCTGAGCTGGCTCACCTGGGGTTCGGTGGGTCCGCTGACCAACATCGGTTTCCACGACTTCTTCGGCGTGGGTTTCGTCTACATCTTCCCGGCCGGCATGGCGCTGGTGCTGGCACACAAGGTCGGTGCGCGACCCGGCATGTTCACGCCTCACCCCAGGGTGTCCGCGTACCACCCGCCAAGCATCGGTCTGGCCGCCGCCGGCATGATGACGATCTTCGCGGGCCTGCCCATGGTGATCCTCTCCTGCCTGTTCTTCTTTGATCCAGAAGCCCTGGCAGTCAGCGTCACCATGGCGGATACCAGCGTCGGCATCGCCTTCAACAACTACGGTGTCGCATGGGCCGGCGGCGCACTGATGGGGGCTGCGATCGCCTACAGCACCGGCAAGTACAGCCACCTGCTGCTGGGCCCGCTGGCAGGCTATGTGGCTGGTGCATCAGGCTTCGACGTCTACGTCCCCTGGCAAATGTTCCTGGTGGCCCTGGGCGCACCGCTGGTTGCCTACGCCGTGTACGAGTTCACGCTGAAACTGAAGCTCGACGAGCACAAGCTGATCCCGCTCTTCATTGGTGCCGGCTCCTACGGCCTGCTGATGCTGGGCATCTTCAAATCCGGCACGCCGCGCAGTGGATATCTTGGCATCGAGGAGGGAGCCTTTGCCTTCCAGCACGCCGAAATCAGCTTCCTGATGCAGTTCGTCGGCGTCGCGGTGTGTATCGGCTTCGGCGTGATCACCGCCATGGTGCTGGCCTTTGTACTGGAACGGACCATCGGGCTGCGGGTCTCGGACGAGACGCAGGCAGACGGACTGGACAAGGCTCTGTGGGGCATCACGACCGACGTGGATACCACGGCCGACCGGCTCAAGGCCTGATGACCACAATCCGCAGCGGCGGATAACAAAAAACCCCGACCGGCGCTGTCGCCGATCGGGGTTTTTCCTTTCTCGACTCAGCTATCGGAAGATCGCTCACTCGCCCGCGGCGGATCGGCGATGGGGTTGACACCCCCCGATCCCGCACGCCCGGTGTCCAGCGCGGACAAGGCACGGGCCTCGGGCGAACGCGTACTCTCCATGGCTTCGAGAACGCCTATCTTGCGGAAATAGGCGGCCTGCTCTTCAAGCTCGCGGTTCTCGTCCCGGATCTGGCGAATGTGTCACCAGATCCAGAACACCGCGGCGGCGATCACCAGCAGCATCTCCGTCCCTACGAAGGGATAGATGGCGCCAATGGATTCGGGATTACTCCATGAACTGATACCTGTGAACATGGTTGGCTCTCCTCGTGATGACTCAGTCGACGTGACGCCTTTCTAGCGCCTCGAAATCGGTCTCGGCCCGGCCGAAATAGGGATACACATCCTGATTGCGGTAGACGTCGGCACCCACCAGTTCAACTCTGAGTCCATGGACTCCTCTCCTCTGTCTTTTATCGAGCGGCGACTGATGCGCCGGTTTTTTGGGAAGGAAACCATGGAATACCGTTCCCCCCCCTCTGGATATGGTTCAGGCAAAAAGCTAAAGACGTGCACACGCCACCGAAGCGCGGTCGGGACGCACCGGGACGCGCAGGTAGGAAATACCTCGAGGCGCGCCGGATGCCAGCGCTAACGAACGAGGCCGAAGAACGCTGTTCTTCGGCCTCGTGATGGGATTCTAGTCGGGCCCGATTCCGGGGCTGGTCTCGGCGCCGTCATCAAACGGCGCCAGGTAGTCCAGGACGATCGGGCGGTATCCGATCAGTCCCTTGTACTCGGCGAGTTCGTCGGGAAGTGTTCCAAGCACACGATGGAACCGGCGCGCCCATTTCGGGATGGTCACCAGTTCCTCCATGCTTATCAGGTAACAGCGAATGCTGAAAATGATCGCGTTGCTGCGTGGCAGGCGCCAGAGAGTTTGCAGTTCCACGCGCAAGTGGGCTTTCTCTCCGACATTTTCCGGCGTCACGCTGGCACGGTCGATACCCCACTTGTGATAGTTCTCGGGTGAGGTGTCCATCCGCGGGTTGATGGTCATGGTCCAGTTCAGGCGACGTACCGGGCGCTCCACCTGCAGGTTGAGCAGGAATTTCAGCGCCCGGTCGAATATCCCCATCTGGTGGGCCTTCGGCACCGGCCCGTGCCACTCGTACCAGTTCATTCCCAGGTCGAAGTCCAGCGACCAGTCCGCCTGGCAGGTCACCATGCCGCCATCCATGTACAGCATGTTGTCGCGCTGTCCGTGCAGCGTGAAATCGCCCTGGACCTGGCGCGTGATGTACTCGAAGGGTTCCTGCGGCAGCGTGGCCGGGTCGCCGAAGGTGAAACTGTCACGGATACCGAGCGGCCGGTTTTCCCAGGTCCACTGGTCGCCATCGGTGGTCAGCGAGAAATGCTGCGGGTAATCCCGGGCCAGCGACTCCATCAGGAGTTCCAGCGTGTCCCACTGGGCCTCCATCATGTGCGGAAGCACCTGGCAGCGCCCCGGGTCCTCCTCCAGAACCCGCCGTCGTTCCTCGACCTCAGACAGATAGTGCTCGTCGATATCGAAGGCCGGGGCAAACACCGACCCGGCCGGCCCGCCGTTGTGCGGCTCGATGTTGACCGAGTACATGTACTTGTCTTCGTGGAACGGGAACGGGAAACGGCGAATCGCCTGCGGGCTGTTGCTGTAGCTGAAGTCGTCGCGGAAGCTTTCTCCGGACTTGAGCGGTGGTGTGGCAATTCTCATCGGTGAAGCCATGACACGAACTCCCAGTAATAGCTTGCCGGCGCCAGCGCCGGCCTGGCCGGCAACGATTGGGCGGCCGAACACAGGTGTTAGAGATCCAGGACCAGGCGCTCCGAGCGGGCCCGGGACACGCAGATCATCATCCGGCTGTTCGTCTGCTTGACGTCATCCGGCAGAAAATGGTCGTTGTGCTCGACCTCGCCTTCGACGACCACGGTCTCGCATTCGCCGCAAACACCGCCCCGGCACAGACAATTGGGCTGCAGACCGGCATCCTCGAGTGCCTCAAGGACGCTGGAGGAACCGGGCACCGTGACCTCCATGTCGCTCTTCTGGAGAACGACGCGAAACGGCTTGCCCACCGGCGGCGCGGCGAACTCTTCCCAATGCACATGACTGTCCGCCCAGCCAAGCTCGAACGCGGCGTCGTTGACGGCCTGGATCATGCCCTTGGGGCCGCAGACGTAGACGTGCGTTCCCAGAGGCTGCTCGGCGAGCAGCTGTCCGGGCTGGACGAATTCCCCTGCACTGGCGTCATACGTGGTGATGCGCCGGCCGCAGGCGGCTTCCAGCTCATTACGGAAGGCGGCATTTTCCTGGTCGCGGAAGGAGTAATGCAGTTGATAGTCGGCGCCCGCCCGACGCAGTTCGTGGAGCTGCGCCATGAACGGGGTGATACCGATGCCACCGGCGATCAGGATGTGTCGCTTCGCCAGGCGGTTCAGCGCAAACAGATTGGTCGGTGGCGCGACTTCCAGCGTGTCACCCTCGGCCACCCGGGTATGCATGAACAGCGATCCGCCGCGGCCCTCGTCGTCCCGGCGTACCGAGATCTGATAGTGCCGTTTGTCATCCGGCGAGCCCATCAGCGAGTAGGGATTATGGTGGATGCGGTCGTCGCCACGCATGGTCACCACCACATGGCTGCCGCCGGAAAAACCGGGCAGTTGGCCACCGTCATAGCGTTCCAGCGTGAAGCGGCGGATCATCGGCGTGACCTGCTCGATGCGGGTCACCCGAACGGGAATGTTGAATTGTCCGGTCATCGATAGATCTCCTCGATCGGGGGCAACTCGCCGGGTGCCTCAGCATCAACACAGACCGACTGGTAGGCGCCAAGGCGGCGCGAGAAGTGATCGCGGACCGTCACATGCTGGCCGCAACCCGGACAGGTGTAGATATTGGTGGTCACACCTTCGACGCGGGTCTTGCAGTGCACGCACTGCACCGGCCGTGCGCGGGAGCCGCGGCGTTCGACGTGAATCTCCTCCTCGCTCATGCCGCAACTGATCCCTACGGCGGCCATGCGCCAGATGAAGTCCTCGCTGCCGGCGACGTAGAGTCGCGTTCCCATGGCGGCGCTCTCCAGGTGCCGGCGCAGGGCGTCGGCAAGCTGCCCGTCGTCAAAGTGCAAGCGAGTCTGCTCGCACCGCAACTGCATCAGGCGATCGGAGCCATCCGGACCATCGCCGCCGGCCAGGTAATGGATGCTGCAGCGAGCATCATCGGGCAGCTTTTCATGCAACTCCGCCAGGGCCTCGCTCCCGGCCCCCTCCGCCACCATCAGATGAAAGCGTGCCGCCACGTCGGGTTGCATCGGGCGATAGATCGGGCGGCTGCGAATACCGTCCTCGGGCAGTTCGTAAATCGGCATGTCGTTGCCCCCTTGCCAGGTCAGTAACACCGGGTGGCGGGACCCGGTACTTCCCGGGCCCCGCCACGGCCTGTTCAGCAGCCGTTGACCCCGGGAATCCAACTGGTACCCGCCAGTGGCAGACCGGCCATGGCCGCTGCCTCCACGGTCATGGCCACCAGATCCTCGCGCTCCAGATGGTGCACATTGGACTTGCCGCAGGCGCGCGCCAGCGTGGTGAGCTCCATGTTCATGGTCTGCAGGTAGTTCTTGACGTGCTTGGCACCCATGTCCGGCTGCACGCGCTGTTCCAGCACCGTGTCCTGGGTGGTCACGCCCACCGGGCATTTGCCGGTCTGGCAGTGATGGCAGTGACCCGGCGCCGTGCCGAGGGCGTGGTAGTCGGCCTCGGCCGAAACCCGCTGATTCCCTTTCCACCAGAACGGGCTGTTGCAGCCCAGTGCCATCAGCACGCCCTGCCCGATGGCCACGGCGTCGGCACCCATGGCAAGAGCCTTGGCCACATCGGCACCACTGCGGATGCCGCCGGAGACGATGAGCTGCACGGTGCCGCGCATGTCCATGTCCTCCAGCGCCTGCACCGCCAGCTTGGTCGCGGCCAGCGTGGGAATGCCGGTGTGCTCGATGAACACCTGCTGCGTGGCGGCGGTACCGCCCTGCATGCCGTCCACCACGACCACGTCGGCGCCGGCCTTCACCGCAAGCTTGACGTCCTGATAAGTACGCGTGGCACCGACCTTGATATAGATGGGTACCTGCCAGTCGGTGATCTCGCGCAACTCCTTGAGCTTGATTGCCAGGTCATCCGGGCCGGTCCAGTCCGGGTGCCGACAGGCGGAGCGCTGGTCAACGCCCTCCGGCAGGGTGCGCATCTTGGCAACCCGCGGATTGATCTTCTGGCCCAGCAGCATGCCGCCGCCACCTGGCTTGGCACCCTGGCCGATCACCATCTCGATGGCGTCGGCCTTGCGCAGATCGTCGGGATTGAAGCCGTAGCGTGAAGGCAGGCACTGGTAGATAAGGGTCTTGGAGGAACCGCGTTCCTCCTGCGTCATGCCGCCGTCACCGGTGGTTGTCGACGTCCCCATCTCGGTGGCCGCACGCCCCAGGGATTCCTTCACATTGGCTGACAGCGCACCGAAGCTCATGCCGGCAATCGTGATCGGGGTATCCAGCACGATGGGCTTCTTGGCGAAGCGAGTGCCGAGTACGGTCTTGGTGGTGCACTTCTCGCGATAGCCTTCCAGCGGATAGCGCGAGGCGCCGGCCGTGAGAAAGCTCAGGTCATCGAAGTTCGGCAGCTTGCGCTTGGCGCCCAGGCCGCGGATGTCATACAGGCCGTAACGGGCAGCGCGCTGGATATAGGCCAGCGTGTCGCTGCTGTAGCTGTAGCTGTTCTCCAGCGACAGCAAGCGCTCGTCCACAGGCTGCTCGGTATCAAGGGCAACGGGTCTGTTCATGTCAGTAGTCCTGTTCCGCGTCGGCGTTCCAGTGATAAAGCGTGCGCCCCGAGGCCACGCGCTTGAACGACTTGGGGTCGTGATCGAAGCCGGCCTTGCCGAGCAGTTCGGTCAGTGCCGCGTAATCGTCATCGGTCATGGGTTCTTCCTGGGCATCTGCTCCCAGGCTGTGAATCGTGCCGCGCACGTAGATCACTGCCTCGTAGAGCGAGTCGCCGAGACCGCCCCCGGCATCGCCGCAAACCACCATGCGACCGGCCTGGGCCATGAAGGCGGACATATGGCCGACGCTGCCGCCTACCACGATGTCGCAGCCCTTCATGGAGATGCCGCAGCGCGACGAGGCGTCGCCCTCGATCACCAGCAGGCCGCCATGGCCGGACGCCCCGGCACACTCCGACGCAATCCCCTTCACCCGCACGGTGCCGGACATGATGTTCTCGGCCACGCTCCAGCCCACGTTGCCGTGCACCGTGACATTGGCCTGCTTGTTCATGCCGGCAATGAAATAGCCGGCATTGCCGTCGATCTCGATGTCGATGGGAGCAGCCACACCGACTGCGAGGTTGTGGGCACCTTCCGGGTTGAGCACGGTGACCTGTTCGATGCCGGCAAGCTTCGCCGGATCATGCAGAAACGCGTTCAGTTCCCGGACGGAAGCGGTCGTCAGATCGAAACTGACCCGGGTCGCACTGTCCGTCCGCTCCGCCACATTCACACTTTCCATGAGTAGATCTCCTCCGGCACGGGCTCGAAGAGCCGGGCATTCTTGACATCGGGCAGATGCGCCAGCGAGCGGTATTCGGAAGCCACGGCCACGTAGTCGTCGTGTTCGGCGACGATGGCCGGCTTGCAGGCAAAGGGATCCCGGACCAGAGCCAGCTTGTCGTGCGTGCCCATGAGCAGGGTGTAGAAGCCGTCGAGCTCCTCGAAGCACTTCACCAGTGCTGCTTCCAGGTCGTCACCTTCCCTCAACCGCCATTCGATGAAGCGGCAGGCCGCTTCGGTATCGTTGTCGGTACGGAAACGGATGCCCTTCTTCTCCAGCATGCGGCGCAGGCTGTACGGATTGGACAGGGAGCCGTTGTGCACCAGACAGAAGTCCTCACCGGCGACGAACGGATGCGCATGGGCCGGGGTGACACCGGATTCGGTGGCCATCCGCGTGTGACCCACGGTATGAGAGCCCTGCAGGCCGGCAAAGCCGTATCGCTCGGCCACCTCACTGGGCGTACCCACATCCTTGTAGATGTCGATGTAGCGCCCCACCGAAAGGACCTCCACCTCGGGCCGCTTTTCCGCGAGCCAGGGGTGGAAGCGACCGGGTTCGACGTCCGAGACCAGAATCGCGTGATTCTGGATAGGCTCGGCGGCGGCGGCGGCCTTCAGATCCGCACGCACATCGTCTGCCAGGCCGCGCCAGTCGTAGGACCGGTCATCGGCATACAGGTTGAACCGCCGGAAGCCCGGGTCGATGGTGTCGGAAAACACCGCGAGACCCGCCGAATCAGGACCGCGTTCGGTCATCCCGACGAGCATGGGCACCAGCAGTTCGCCCAGCCGTGGCCGCAGGTCGGGATTTTTCAGCAATAAACCAACAATTCCGCACATGGCGCAGGTTTCTCCAGAGAACTCAGTAAAATTCGACGTAACGCTCCAGCTCCCAGTCGGAGACATGGCGCATGTATTCCACCCACTCCATCCGCTTCAGTTCCTTGAACTCGCGGATAAAGTGCCTGCCCAGCTCGTCCTCGAACAGCGTGTCGGCGTCCAGCGCATCCAGGGCCTCGCCCAGGTTCTGCGGCAACACCTGGATACCCTGCTCGTGCAGTTCGCTGAGGCTCATTTCGTAATGGTTGAAGTCGCTGGGCTTGCCGGGATCGAGTTCGTTGTCGATGCCGTCGAGACCCGCGGCGATCACCGCTGCGGTGGCCAGATAGGGGTTGGCGGCCGAATCCGGCAGGCGCATCTCGATCCGGCCATGGGGCACGCGCAGCATCGAGGTGCGGTTGTTGTTGCCGTAGGAGATGTAGGCCGGGGCCCAGGTGGAACCGGACAGGGACCGTCCCACCACCAGACGCTTGTAGGAATTCACCGACGGCGCGCACATGGCGGCCAGCGCCGGGGCGTGCTTCATGAGACCGCCCATGAAGTGATAGGCCATCTTCGACAGGCCCATACCCAGCGGGTCGGACTCGTCGTTGAACAGGTTTTCCTTGCGCTGATCGACCGGGCTCATGGAGATATGCATGTGCATGCCGTTGCCGGTGCGATTGGAAAACGGCTTGGGCATGAACGAGCAGATCATGCCCAGATCGCGCGCGATCTCCGACGAGGCCATGCGCACCGTGGTCAACTGATCGGCCGAGGTCAGGCCGTCCGCGAAGTGATAGTTCACCTCGAACTGGCCGTTGGCGTCTTCGTGGTCGATCTGATAGACATCGATCCCCATCTCGATCAGGGATTCGGTGAGGCGCTCGAGGAAGTCGGCGTTGCGGCACAGGCCCTTGTAGTCGTAACAGGGCTTCTGCAGGGTATCGGCCCGGTCGTGCACACAGACACCGCCCGAGGGATCACGTCCCAGCAGCATGAATTCCGGTTCGAGGCCGGTATTGATGACCCAGCCCCTGTCGGCCAGTCGGCGGACCTGATCACGCAGCACATTCCGCGTGTCCAGAGCGTGCGGCTTGCCGTCCACATGACCGTTGCAAATGATCCGCGCGTATCCGGGCTGCCAAGGCAGAACCTGCAGCGTGGACAGATCGCCCACCGCCATGTAATCCGGGCCATGGGGTTCCATGCCCAGGCCCCAGACCGCGAAACCGGCAAAACCGGCACCGGCAGTGAGGACGTTGTTGAGATACTTCACCGGGACCGATTTGGTCTTGGCAACGCCGTGGATATCCACGAACTGCGCCAGCACATAACGTACGTCATGTGCGGCCAGATAGGCCTCGGCGTCTTTAAGATTGTCGATCGGGGGCGCCGGGACGGCGCTTCCATCGGTTTTCCTTTGCATGGCTACGGCTTCCGACGCTGTCATTGCGGATGCTCCTCTGCCTGAGCGGGTGACTGGGAAAGGTCGCTGCAAGTGGGGAAGAAACTGGCCAGATGCGACACGTCCCCACCCATTTCCTGAACGATCTGCAACAAGGTCTGCCACAGATAGACTGCATGGGTCGCGTCGACCCACATTCGAAACCAGGGCTGCTCCGGCTGCGGCGGCAATACCACCGCGGAGACACCGGCCAGCCGTGTGAACACCAGGCGTTCGTCCGGCTCACGGAAATCGACGCCACAGACCTGCGCCAGCACTTCGCTGACCTGTGCACCGCGCAGCAGGATCTGGGCGTCCTGCCGGGACAGTCCGTAGACGCCATCGCGGCCGGCACCAAGCTGACGGGCGAGCATGCCCACCCGGCTGCCGGCGGGGCCGTCCTCGATCAGATATTCGTTGCGCCCGGTGCGCAGGCAGATGCCGTCCGGGTCCTGCGGTGTCCAGCCGAACAGAGCGTCCGGCAGCGCCACGCCCTGCTGCTCCAGCCAGGCGCCGGCGCCCGGGCCGCTCACCTGAAATCTGGGAAAGACGCTCGCATCGCAGATCGTCAACGCCGCAGGATCCGCCTCGGCCGCCGACGGTCCGGTCACTGCCACCGGCTGCCCGTGCAGCACGGCACTGCCGTGGTCTGACAGAACAGCGGCCAGGGGGCTGCTGCGTCGCGGACTGCTGTTCATGAGACCTCCTTCAAGGCGGCGGCGCCGGCCTGGGCCAGATCCTCCGGGTCATAGAACGGGAGTTTGGTGACGGTGGCCGCAACCATCCCGCCACCATCGCCCCGAATGTCGATTCGGGTATCCGCCGCTGCCTGATCCGGCGCGACAAAGGCCAGACCGATAATCCGGTTCAGTGTCGGACTGAAGGCGACGCTGGTGATGCGACCGCAGATATCGCCATCACGGATCACCAGGTGGCTTTCGCGGATGCGTGCCCCGTCATGACCGACCGGCAGGCAGAAACCTACCAGGCGACGTTCGCTCGGGCGTTTGCGCAGAATCTCCAGACTCCGCTGGCCGATGAACAGCGGCTTGTCCATGGCCAGCGCCCATTCCATGTCCATTTCCAGCGGGTTGGTCAGGCCGTCGCTGTCCGTACCCACGATCGGAATGCCCTTCTCCAGGCGCAGCACCCGCTGGGCCTCGACACCGAAGGGACGGATGGCGTGGCGCTTGCCCGCCTGCATCACGCGATCCCAGACGAAACCGCCGAACTGGGCAGGCACATGGATCTCGTAGCCGAGCTCGCCGACGAAACCGACGCGCATGATGCGGGCCGGAACGCCGGCCACCTCGGCCATGGCGACGCCGCCGAAGGGCAGTTGCGCGGTATCGAGATCCAGTTCGGTGAGTTCGGAGAGCACATGCCGGGAATAGGGACCGGCCAGGTTCATGGCCGCGAAATGGCCGGTGGCATTGATCACGACGGCGTCCAGCTTCCAGCGCACCAGCCAGTGCTGCATGTCCTGAACTACGGCACCGGTGCGGGTCGTCGAGGCGGTGACGTAGAAATGGTCGTCGCCGAAGCGGGCGGCAATGCCGTCGTCGGTGACCACACCGGACTCGTCACAGCGCAGCGCAAGGGTCATGCGACCGAGTTTGGTGTTGGCGAAACGGCCGGTGTAGATCCGTTCCAGGAAGGTCGCCGCGTCAGGACCGCGGATTTCGATCTTGCCCAGGGTGCCGACGTCGATCAGGCCGACGCCGTTGCGCACGGACCGCACCTCTTCCACCACCAGGTCGTCGCGGCGACGCTCGCTGCTCCGGTAATACTCCGGACGCAGCCAGTCGCCGACATGGGTGAAACTGGCGCCGAGCAGCCGATGCCGCTCGTGCAGGCTGGTCCGGCGTTCCGGATTGAAACTGCGGCCGGCCAGCATTTTCAGCGGCACCGGATGGAAATACGGTCGTGCAGTGGTGGTGCCGGTGGCCATGATCGACTGCTTGCGTACCCGGGCCAGGATGCGCACCGCGTTCATGTTCGAGTGCTTGCCCTGGCTCGGCCCCATGCCGACCGTCGAGAACCGCTTCATCAACTCGATGTTGTCGAAACCTTCCTGGCAGGCATTGAGCAGATCCTTGAGCTGCAGGTCCTCGTCGAAATCGACGAAGTTCTTGGCCTTCGGATGATCGAAGATCGGATAGGGATGACTGGGGCTGGCACCTTCATGCCGCGGCTGTTCCGGGATCTGACCTGAGAAGCATGCCAGTGCAACGCATGCCGCGAGGCCCGCACGCTCGCCATCGACGAGTTGTTGCTGCAATTCGTAGACGCCGTTGACACGGCCGGCGGCGTGCACGCCGTCAGGCAGTTCAGCGGGCACGAACTGCTGCACGTGGTCGGCATAGTCCATTCTGGTCCCGGCCTGATACAGCAGATTGCCGGCCGGCGCCCAGCCGACACTCATCACCAGGCCGTCACACTCGAGCCGTTCGCCGCGGGAGGCATCCAGTTCGCCCTGAGCGTTGACCGGTGCAAGCACCGCCGCGCAAAGCTCGCCCTGCTTGTCGGCCATGGCCTCGTAAACGCCGCAGCCCCGGCGCACAGTCACCCCGGCCTGCTCCACCAGTGTGGCCAGCGGACCGGTCTCGCCCTCGGGACGGAGGTCCGCCACGGTCGCCACCTCGATACCGGCCGCAATCAGATCCAGTGCCACGCGGTAGCCGTCACTGTTGGCAACCAGAACCACGGCGCGCCGGAACGGCCGGACCGCATAGCGATGCAGCAGGCGCTGCACACCGGAGCCGAACATCACACCGGGCAGGTCATTGCCGTGAAAAACTGCCGGCTGTTCGAAACAGCCGCTGGCCACCACGACCTGTCTCGCACGCATCTTGGTCAGGCGGACGTCGTCGACTAGTGCCACCCAGTTGTCCGCGTAATACCCAGCGGCGGTGGTGGACATGCGCATATCGATCAGGGATTCGGCCGCCACGCGCCGGAGCAGTTCGTCCCGGATGCCCGCGGCGCCGTCGTCACCCGCCCACTGATGGGTCAGTGAGCCGCCGGCGCGGGCATTCTCGTCGACCACCACGACCCGGGCACCCCTGGATGCCGCGGCCAGGGCCGCCGACAGTCCCGCAGGGCCGGCACCGATCACCAGTACGTCGCAAAAGTCGTAGCGTTTGGGAGTTTCCGCCCGCGGCGCGTCGCGCTTGATGGTGCCGAGGCCTGCCAGGGCGCGGATGCGCCGCTCCCAGAAAGGAAACAACCGCCGCGGCCGATGAAAGGTCTTGTAATAGAAGCCGACCGGCAGAAACTTCGCCAGGCGATTGATATGGCGATTGCGATCCGAACCCAGACCACCCTCGGTGTTGACCGCTTTCAGGGTCAGGCCGTCGTGGATCGGCAGTACATCACCGCGCAGATTGGTGCGGGCGCCGTCATCCACCATGACGTTGACGTCGTGGTTGGCAACGCTGAGCGGGCCGCGCTGGCGGTGATACTTGAAACTGCGGCCGAGCGTGCGGACGCCGGCAGCCACCAGGGCACTGGTCACCGTGTCGCCGGCGAGACCGCGATAGGTCTTGCCCTCGAAGGAGAATTCAACGACCTGGTCGCGGTTGATCCATTCTCCGGATCGGGCCGGCAAGCGTCCGGGTGCGTCAGTCATGCGGCTGCTCTCCTTCGTTGTACAGATAGGTCCGCAGGAAACGGTCACGCAACGTGTCCCGCTCGGCCACGAACCAGACGCCACTGGCCAGGTGGTACCACCACTCGCGCTTCACGCCGGGCGCACCGTCACGATTGAACACGTAGTCACCCCATTCGGTGTCGCTGGCGGTAGCCGGGTCCGGCATCTCGCGGAAGGCACCGCCGTAGGCGAACTCCTGCATCGGGCGCGGGCCGTTGACCGGGCAATGGATGATTTTCATCGAATGACTCCTTGCACGCTCAGTGGCCCACCGAGGCCGCGCCCTTCTCGCCCACGAGCTGGTAGTTCTCGAAGCGGGACAGGGAAAAGGGCTCGATCAGTTCGTGAGGACGATCGTTGGCGACGGTGTAGGACATGGTCTTGCCGCAGACCGGCGTTGCCTTGAAGCCCCAGGTTCCCCAGCCGGCATCCAGATAGAGGCCGTCGATGGGGGTCAGCCCCATCACCGGCGCGAAATCCGGCGTCATGTCGGCCATCCCCGCCCACTGGCGGTTGACCTTGATCTCGGAGAGGAACGGGAACATGTCCAGCAGATGGCCCGACAGCGATTCGGTGAAATCGAGTGTCGATCGTGTGGAATGCAGTTCGTAGGGATCCAGTGCCGAGCCCATGACCAGTTCGCCACGGGACGACTGGCTCACGTACACATGCAGGGTTGCCGATACCAGGATCGTGTCCAGCCAGGGCTTCAGCGGCTCGGTGACGCAGGCCTGCAAGGGCTGGATCGTGATCGGCGTGCGCAGTCCCACCATCTCGGTGATGCGCGGGGTAAAGCCGGCCACCGCCGAGACCACCTTGCCGGTGTGGATGAAGCCCTTGTCCGTCTCCACGCCGACGACCTTGCCGCCTTCCACGCGGATGTCGTTCACGCGCGTCTTCTGGTGAATCTCGACGCCGCGCTTGTCGGCACCGCGGCCGTATCCCCAGGCCACCGCGTCATGCCGTGCCACCGCGCCCGGCGCATGGTAGAGCGCGCCCATGATCGGCAGGTGCCCGCCGCAGTCCAGGTCGAGTTCCGGGCAGGCTTCATGAATGGTCTCGCGGTCCACGACCTCGCTGTCGACACCCATGTGCTTGTTCACTTCGGCGCGCCAGCGCATCGTGTTCAGGGCGCTGTCGGTGTGGGCGAAGGTGAAGTGACCGCGCTCCGAGTAGAACAGGTTGAGGTCGAAGTCCTCGGAGAGGTCCTTGAACAGTCGCACGCTCTCGTCATAGAAGCGCACGCCTTCCGGGGTCAGATAATTCGAGCGGATGATGGTGGTGTTGCGTCCGGTGTTGCCACCACCGATATAGCCCTGCTCCAGCACCGCAACATTGGTGATGCCGTGGTCGCGGGCCAGGTAGTAGGCGCAGGCAAGTCCATGCCCGCCAGCGCCGATAATGACCACATCGTAGGACGACTTCAGTGCGTCCGGTTCCCGGAACATTCTTGGTTCCGGGTGTTTCTTGTTCAGCGCGAAACGCAGCAGGCCCAAGGGCATTTGATCGTTCTCCAGTCCGGCATTGTCAGAGCAAGTGAAGCACAGAACTTTCACCGTGGGAAACTTTGTTTCGGTTAGATACAACTTGCATGCCAAGTCCGCGCGTTGTGGCAGGGAATCGCCAACGTCCCGGTTTCAGGCGGGCAAAGCACAGGTGTCATGCCCGCGAGGAATGCGAACGAAGAAGACATAACGTGACACTCTGTGTCATTTGCATGTCATTTGACCCATTTATGGGATTTCCGAGAGGCAAAAGCTCGAATTCTTCCGAGCCTCCAGCCGAAATGCCGCGACAGATTCCTTCCGGACTGCGTCATGTAGCAAACTGTGACATTCTGCGGAAATCGACCGTCTCCGGTCGCACGCGACGACCAGTGATCATGAGACTCCTGCCATGAAACCTCGCATCGAAGACCCCGCGGAATCTGCAACCGGGTCGGAAGCCCCCCGCCTGGCGCGCGCATGGGAGCGTTGTCGGCTTGCCGGACTGGATCCAGCCGACACCCCGCCACCTGCGGTTGCCGACACCGGAGAAAGGCTTCGCCGACAACGCTGCATGCACGGCGTGCTCGAGGCGACCCGGATTGAACTGGTGAGCCTTGTCCGCCATATCGGCGGTAGCGGGCATGTCCTGCTGGTCACGGATGCCGGAGGCTTCATTCTCGATTACTACGGCGATCGGCAATTTAACGATACCGCCCGGCAGCTCGGACTCGTCCTCGGTGCCTGCTGGAGTGAACAGGCCATGGGTGTGCAGGCGATTGGGCTTTGCCTGGCTGATCGACTGCCGGTTCAGATCACCGGTGCCGAGCACTATCGTCGCGATCTCGCGCCGTTAACCGGCTCGTCGACACCATTGTTCAGTCCGGCGGGAGAGCTGCTCGGGGGACTCCACGCGGTGGCGTCGCACGAGCAGGCCAATCCCCATACCCTGGCGCTGCTCCGGCTGACCTCGGATGCCATCGAAAAACGCGTCCTTCTGGAGCGACCGGGAGCGGAGCAGGTGGTACTGCAGTTCCACAGTCGTCCCGAACTCGTTGGCGCCCCGGGCGAGGGTCTGCTGCTGGTAGACGCCGACGACCGTATCGCCGGAGCCACCGGGACCGCGTGTTTTCATCTGGGTCTGGCCGCTATCGCCGACCTGACAGGGCATACGGTCAGCGAAACCTTCAACATCCGTTGCGACGAGTTACCGCATGGAGGCGCGCGGGCTGGCCCCAGGGCGATTTACGAGACGCGGGCCGGGCGACGCTTTTATGCCAGCCTTCGGCCAGGCGGCGCGGGCGCCGCGGCAACGCAGCCCACGATGCGCAAACGCCGTCCGTCCCGTGGCCGAGCAACGCCGTCGAGGCTCGATGATCTGGACCTGGGCGACCCGACCATGACAGAGAACATCCGCCGCGCGCGGCGGGTGCTGGATCATGAGCTGCCGATTCTCATTCAGGGCGAGACGGGCACCGGCAAGGAAGTCTTTTCCAAGGCCATGCATGAGGCCAGCAGCCGTGCCGGACGCAATTACGTCGCCGTCAACTGTGCGTCGATTCCCGAAACCCTGATCGAGAGCGAGCTGTTCGGTTACAAGGGCGGGGCCTTTACCGGCGCGAGCCGCGAAGGCAACAGGGGAAAGATCGTCCAGGCGGACGGCGGCACGCTGTTCCTGGACGAAATCGGTGACATGCCCCTCCCCCTGCAGGGCCGTCTGCTGCGCGTCCTCGAGGAGCGCGAAGTTCTGCCGCTGGGCAGCAACAACCCGATCAAGGTGGACATCCGGCTGGTCAGCGCCACGCATCGCGATCTGCAACAGCTGATCGCGGAAGGCACTTTTCGTGAAGACCTCTATTACCGCCTTCAGGGGGTGACCATCAGTCTCCCTCCGTTACGGCAGCGCAGCGATCGCCGGGCCCTGATCGTGCATCTGTTGCGTCTGTTGAATCAGGGCGAGGCGGTGACCGTCGAACCGATGGCGCTGGACGCTCTGGACCGCTACCACTGGCCGGGCAATATCCGCCAGTTGTTCAACGTGCTGCGCATCGCACTGGCACTCCGCGAGGGGATCAGCATCCGCCATGCCGACCTGCCGACCGAAATCCGCGAGGGCACGGAACCGACGCCAGGGGCGGCAACCGGCGAAGCGCGGGACCGCGAGGAGGCGACGCCGGTCCCGCGCGAGCAAGGGAATCCGTTGCAGGACGCCGAGCGGGAAGTGCTGCTGGCCGCACTGGAGCGGCACTACTGGAACATCACGGACATCGCACGCAGCTTCAATGTCAGTCGCAATACGATCTATCGCAAGATGAAGGCACATAACATACGACCGCCCCGGGCGCGGTGACCGTGTCCCCGGGCGCAGGATTCAAACAGGCAGATGCGTGATATCGGTAATGAAGCCTTCCAGTTCACTGACCTCGCCATGGGCATCACGCACCCCGCACCCCTGATCCAGAACGCGTTTCTCCTCGCCGGCCGCCGTCACCACCCGATACACCAGACGAAACGGTTCGTCGGCAGTCACTGCCGCCCGCACCTGCTGCAATGCGGGTTCAAGATCCGCGGCGGGCACCAGATCAGCGTAGGCAATGGCGCGGCTGTAGAGCAGTTCGGACGAGGCATACCCGGTCAGCTCGAAACAACCGTCACTGACGAAATGCATGTCCCATTGCCGGCTATGACTACAACGATAGGCCATTCCCTGCAGGTTGCTCACGAGACGGGCCAGTGACCCGAGGCCGTCACTGAGACGCTGCTCGGCACGCTTGCGCTCGCTGATGTCCACTGCCGTCCAGACGCGAACCGCACGTCCCGCAAACCGCCTCGGGCAGACGCTGATGCTGAACCAGTGGTCCTCGCCCCCCGGCACGCGTAACCGGATCTGGCGACGCCGGAGCACGCTATCGGGGCTGACCGTGGATCGCAGCAGTTCGTCGAACGCCGCATGGTCGTCATTGCAAACCCGGTCGGCGAAGGTGGTGAGATCGGCCGCGTGGTGTGCCAGCAGACACCGTGCCGGTTGGTTGGCATGGGGGATGGCGGCACCGTCGCTGATAAACACGGCTGCATCGACGGCGTTGAGCAACTGCCCGAATTCTTCCTCCCCGGTCTGCGTCGACTGCAGCCCGACGGCACCCTGTGACATGAGCGTTTTCCTCTTATCCGGCCACATCGACACTATTCCACGTTCGCACCGCCTGCGTCTCTCCGGACAAAAAAAGGACGACCCGCAGGCCGTCCTGAAAAAGAAGGAGGGAATGGTGATGCGGGCGCCACATGGTGTCGACGCCCTGAACTTACCCCACGGTCCGCAGACGCATGGGATCGTAGAAAGGCGTCTGCACGACGCGGGCGGCATAGCGCTTGCCACCGCTTTCCACCTCTACCTCGGTGCCGATGGCAGAAGCACCATGGTCGAGATGAACCAGTGCCAGCGACTGCATCAGATGCTGGCTGTAAACCGGGCTGTTGACGCGGCCCACATCCTTGCCGTCATGGAAGATCCGGTCACCGATTTCCACCGCGTCGTCGTGCTGCACGACGATCCCGGCCTGGGTGAACCGTTCCTTGCCCCGGGCTGCCAGGCAGGCGGCCTTGCCGCGCCATTCGCCCTTCTCCGAGACCGACCAGCCATAGTTGATTTCCCACGGCGTGGTGTCCCCCTGGGGCATGTCGAAGGGAAAGAACAGCAGCGCCGCCTCGATCCTGGAGATATCCAGTGCCGTCCAGGAACAGGGCATGACACCGTGCTCGGCGCCCTTCTCCAGAATGGTGTCCCAGAGATCCACTGCATCCGCCGCGGCACAGTAGATTTCAAAGCCGCGCTCACCGGAATAACCGCCACGACTGATGATGACCTGGCGGCCGAACAGCGTGCAGGGCGTGTGGCGGAAGTATTTGAGCGCAGCCAGATCGGCGTCACAGTGCGGATCCAGGATGGCCAGCGAGCGCGGCCCCTGCAGGGACAGGATGTGGGTGTCCTCGTCCACTTCGATCTGCACGTCCCGGCCCCTGGCGCTGTTCGCCAGGTTCTGCGGAGTCTCGCCTTCACCGTGAGTCAGACGGAACTCATCAGCCGCGTCGCGGATAACCATCACGTCGTCCACGATGTGACCCTGCTCGTTCAATTCGCTGCCGATGGCCGCCTGGCCGGGCTTGAGCGCCGTGCAGTCGCAGCTCACCAGATGGTCCACCACTGCTTCGGCGTCGGCACCGCGGATATTCGCCACGTGCAGGCCGGAGACATCAAACAGACCCGCCCGCATGCGCATCACCGCCACTTCATCGTAGGGATCCGTGTCGTAGTTCCACGGAATCAGCATGTCGTTCCAGGTGTCCCCATCCAGGCTTGAGCCCAGTTGCCGGTGGCGCTCGTTGAGTACCGATTCCCGCATTGCAGTGCTGTCTTTCCGTTGTGCGTTGGTCATGTTCGTCTTCTCCTGCCACTGAACCGTTGTTGACGCAGTTATCCATGATGCTATTGCTGCGTTCATCGGGGGAATGCAATGTGAATGCCAAGAAACAATCGTAGACTGCAGCGTCGGCCAGGAATGACGTAAGCAGGAGCCAGGCCACGATCGCAGCGTGGCACTGCCCGCGGATGTGACCCGCGTTCAAGTGTCGATCGGTGACATGTCGGGTCGCAGTTACGGGACGCCTGGTACAGACTGTCACCGGCATAACGGAGCCCTCCGCCGAGACGGCTTGCGGTAGACTTCCGGAAATCTGAACAGAACGGATCGGTGGCTCAGGTTACGGAATTCGGCCACCGGAAACCTGGATACCCTGACCCTGAGGATCGGCAACGCGTGAAAAAAGAACCGCTTAGGGTGGACGAGACCAAGACGCTGGCGAATCGTCGTTCCCACGACAACCGCAAGATGGAACTGGAGCAGTACATCGGCAGCGTTCTCCGGGCCCGACGCATCGAGCAGTCACTCACCATTGCCGAGGTCGCCGATCGGGCGGAGCTCAGTCGCGGGATGGTGAGCAAGATCGAGAACGGTCAGGTCGCTACCAGCCTGGACTCACTGGCGAGAATCACGGCGGCGCTGGGGATGACCCTGTCGCAACTGTTCCGTGATTACGATTCGGCGGAGGCGGATGCCCAGCTGGTCAAGGCAGGCGAAGGCATGGAAGTCGTGCGCATGGGCACGCGGCGCGGCCATACCTACCACCTGCTGGCACACCATCGTGGTCACCAGAAGAACTTCGAACCCTTTCTGATCTCCATGGACGACGAAAGCGAGGCCTTTCCCACCTTCCAGCACGAGGGGATCCAGTTGCTCCACATGCTTCAGGGCCGCATCGACTACCGGCACGGCAAACGCGTCTATGAGCTTGAAGAGGGCGACACCTTCACCTTCGATGCACGGGTGCCGCACGGTCCGGAGCGCCTGGTGAGGGTGCCGATCCGGTTTCTGGCCATCACCATCTTCGGCAACGGCGATTGAGCCGGACCCTGTCAGATGACACGGTCCGGTCGCGAACGCCGGTCACGGGAGTCGTTCAGTTCCTCGCCTTTGGCAGCGCACGCACGACCTCGAGCACGGAATCGCGCTCGGTGAACATGACGAAACCACCGAACACGGCCAGCACCAGCCCCACCAGGAAATTCCAGTCCGGTAACTGGAGCGTGAACACGGCGACGAAAAGCACCGTGAACACCGCATAAAGATCGCCCACCGCCTGCCCCCGCCCCACCCCGATGAGCGGAAAGGACTTGTACCAGGTGACCTGACCGAAGGCGAAGCTGACGCCGGCCAGCAACAGCATGGCGAGCGTGGATGGCGTGGTCAGTGCCTGGGCCGCCATCGCCAGCAGCGGAAAATCCGTCAGCCAGACCAGCAACGGCACTACCAGAGCCACCCAGTAAAAGGCCTCGGCGGTGAAGCGTATGGTCAGCCCGGCATCGGGGTCGGAGACATCCATGACCCGGCCGGCGATAGCTCCCTCAACACCCCATCCAATGGCGGTCATGGCACCGCCCAGATAGCCGAGCCAGGCGCCCGAACCGGTACCGGAAAACTCACTGAGCAGGCCGGGAGCGAAGATCGTGACCCCGCCGGCGATGATGATGAAGATGCCGACCGCGGAGCGCAGGGTGATTTTCTCGTGGTACCAGAGACGTGCCAGCAAGGCGCCGATGATCGGATACAGCAGTCCGGCCACGGCAGCGAACACGGCGCCGATGAAGCCCATGGCAAGGAAGCCGCCGAACAGGGCCATGGGACCGCCGAAGAAGGCCGCCAGCATGTACCAGGAACTGATCGAACGGACTTGACGCATGGTCCGCCGGTAATCCGGAATCTTGCCGAGAACTCCGATCCAGACCAGCGCGAACAGCAGCATGGTCAGTGAATTCAGGGCCGCAATCAGGGCCGCCGTCATCAGGAAGATCGATGCGGTGTCGTCACGCCCCGCAGCAAACGCCGGTTCATACCAGAGCGCCGTGGCCGGGATATACCAGGCACCGGCCAGCACCGCCGACCATAGCGCCCAGATGAAACCCCAACGAATCCGCGTCGCGTGATAGCGGGCGCGTGCGGCCGTCAGCGCCGCCGTGTCAGCCGTCGCGCTCATCGGACCAGCCAGACGTCACAGGCGGCATGGTGAGCTACGGCTTCACTGACCGACCCCAGCAGCCAGCGCCCCGCCCCGCCCAGACCCCGCGTCCCGATGACGATCAATCCGGCATCAAACTCGCGCGCCCGGGCTACGATCTCACCCGCCACCTTGCCGCAGGCCGCAAACCATTGCGTCCGGCTGCGAATCGCCTCGGGAACGACCGTTTTCGCCTCGGCCAGGATACGGCGCTGCGCATCCAGTGCAGCCGGCTCCGCCGCGTGTCCGGGCCGCACGCCGGGAGCAAGTCGGGGCACCACGTGGATCACGGCCAGGAAGCCGTCTGCAGGGACCATGGCAATCGCGCGCATGAGTGCCCGCACCGCAGGTTCCGAGCCGTCAAAGGCCACGAGGACGCGTCGTATCGATTCGAGCTCCGCGGTCGCCATGGTTCAGAGCCGGTAGGCCAGAGTTCGCGCCTGGTAAAGTGCGACGGCGCATAGCAGCCCGATACCGCTCACGGCAAGCCACGGGGCTTCCGGATAGGCCCAGAATCCATTCATCGTCCTGCTTCCTCCCGTGAGTCCGGAATCGCGCTCCTCAGGCCGCTATCCAGCAGGCGCTGCCGGCCAAAATCGTTGAGTCGGAACCGAAACAGAATCCTTCCTCGACCGAAGTGGCCGACAGTATCGAGCACCTCGTCGACGCTCTCGATCACGCCACTGGCATGCAGGTCCACCAGGGTCAGCCGAATCACTCCACGCCAGTAGCTCCCGGATACCGAGTAATGCCGCTCCACGAGCATGGCCAGTTGCCAATCCCACATGCCGCTGTCACCGACCTCGTCGATGCGCCGCAAAAGCCAGCCCTTCATGTGCAGATCGGGCAATCGAAACCTCCAGGGTCGGGTGGAGACGTATCCCAGCCCCTCCATGCATGTCGCATGCCCGCGCGCCGCCGGAGAAGTCAGATGTTTCCTTTGGGGCAAGGATTTTGCACTGCAGGAACCGTCGTCATGGATTCATGACGTCCGACACAGCGAAGAACGACATGGAGGAGTTCCAATGCAAAAGCCTTATCAGATGGTTGCCGCCGGCCGCCAGGCCCTTCTCGGCACCACACTGCTACTGGCCGGTACCGCCGTGGTTCAAGCGGATTTCAGCGCCAACATCGGCGTTACCAGCAACTACGTTTTCCGTGGCCTGACCCAGACCGATGACCAGGCAGCCGTGCAGGGCGGTCTGGACTACGCTCATGAGTCCGGTCTCTACCTCGGCACCTGGGCGTCCAACGTGGATTTCGACGGCTTCACCGGCTACGAGCTCGACGGCTGGGTCGGCTTCGCCGGTGCCTTCGAGCAGCTCAACTACGATCTCGGCTACATCTACTACGCCTACCCGGGCAGTCGTGATCTAAAAGACTCGGACTTCGGCGAGATCTACCTGAACCTGAATGTGGACATGCTCACCGTGGGCGTGTTCTACGTCGCTCACACCGAGAGCGCGGTACGGGAACAGTTCGATGACGCCGTCTACTACTACGGCAGCCTGGATCTGCCGATAAACGAGGACTGGTCCGCAGGCGCCACTCTTGGCCGACAGGATTTCCGAAGCAGCGCCCCGGGTGACGACTACACGCACTGGCAACTGGCGGTGACACGGCACGTCGATTTCGGCGATTTCACCTTTGCCTATGATCAGACCGATCTGAGCGGCAACGATGGTGACGCGAAGGTCAGTGCCATGTTCGTGATGACGTTTTAGGGAGAGCTGGGAGAGACAGCAAGTCTGCGCCGCGATGGTGCAGTGCCATCGCGGCCTTTCGCCTCTCGCTCCTGTCGCGTGACTGCGACCAGTCTCACGGCGTTGTCTCAGCCCTGCGACAAACCTGTCAGTCGCAAGACGGTGATTTCGGGGTCGCCATCAGGTCGGTGACATCGCAAACGAAGCCCTCGATGGCGACAATGGCACCCTGTCCGCCAAAGACCCCGTTGCCCTGATCGAGGACCCATTTGCTGGTGCCGTCGGCACCGAGAATGCGGTAGGTGGAGGCAAACGGTCTTCTCCTGCGGACATCGCGCTGCACTTCCTCCCAGACCCTATCGCGGTCCTCGGCGACGATCAGGTCGCCATAGGCGACACGCCGGCTCTGCACGAGCTCCGCCGACAGGTACCCGGTCAGGTCAACGCACCCGTCACTGACAAACTCGAACATCCAGTCCGGTTCGTTACGGCATCGATAGGCCATCCCGGGCAGATTACTGAGCAATCGGGCCAGCGCCTGATGACTCGAACTGAGCGTGTCCTCGGTCCGTTTGCGGGCGGTGATGTCCGTGATGAAGCCCTCCACGGCTTCCACGCGGCTGTCAGCGCCATACACCCCGACGCCCTGTTCCCAGACCCATTTCTCGTTGCCCTGGGCCGTTCGAATGCGATAGCTGACGCGGAAAGAGCGGCCGTCCCGCAAGGCCTGCTGGATGTCGTGCCAGACACGACCGCGATCTTCCGGATGAATCAGCTCCAGGAAAGAAATCTCACGATCATGCAGGAGTTGCTGTTCGCTGTAGCCAGTCAGGGAACGACATCCGTCGCTGATGAAGCGCATGGTCCAGTTCCGGGTATTGTCGGCCCGATAGAAAACGCTGGGCAGATGACTGATCAACTCCTTCAGACGATGGGCTTGCCTGGTGTCGGCGTCCATGTGCTGCGAACGGTCCACCAGCAGAAGCCATAGCTGCGGCCACCGCGCGCCCGCCTGCAGGGGCACCGTTCGCAATTCGACAATGATGGACGTTTCGCTGACAAGCCGGCACCGGATCCGATCCGGCGGGGTCGGTTCCGCGGGCATCGACCCGGAATACGGCAGCGTCGCCGGTGCCAGCGGGCTTAGCAGATCTTCCATTGCACACCCGCACACCTGCGCGGGCATGGTTGCCAGAAGGTGACAGGCAGTTTCGTTGGCCTTGACAACCACATTCCGGTCGACAAGCAGCGCAGCGCGATCGGCCTGATCCAGCAGGGCCAACTGCGCGTCGTGCCCGCTGTCGGCAGGTTGTTTCGGAGACGAGCTTCCAACGGCCATGGCAACCCTCTGCACGGTAGACACTCACGAAACGGGCCCGATCAGGCGTCGGGCCCGGGGACATCCCGCCAAAGCGCGTCAGTTTGCCAGACTCGGCCACATGGGACGATGCGTGTCTCGATCGTTAATCGAAGTGCTGGCGAAGTTCCTGACCGACCTCGAACATGTCGCCCACCACGCCATAGCGCGCCACATTGAAAATCCCTGCATTGGCATCCGAGTTCACGGCAATGATGTTTTCAATGTGCTTCATCCCGGCCAGGTGCTGCACCGACCCGGAAATCCCGAGTGCCAGGTAGAGCCGGCAACTGCTTGCGGTCTTGCCGGAATAACCGACCTGACGCGCTTTCGGCAGCCAGCCGGCATCAGCAATCGGACGGGAACAACCCAATACCGCGCCCACCTGATCCGCGAGTTCGGCGAACTCCTCCACGTTCTCCTCTTCGCCGACGCCACGGCCGATGGACAGGATGAACTCCGCAGCCGGGATATCCACTCCACCCTCGCTGGGCGGGTCGATGAACTCCAGATGACGACTGCGGACCGCAGTGTCAGGCACGGCCAGGGTGGTGACCGAGCAATCGGTCGCACCTTCCGCTGCGGTGAAGGCGCTCGGCCGCAGGGCCAGGACCACACGCTCGCGGCCCGGGAACTCGATTTTCGCGTGCGCCCGCTCGCCATAGGCACCGCGCACGGCGACCACCTCGCCGTCATCGACCTGGATAGCGAAGACATCGGTGGCGAAACCGGCTGCAGCACGCACGGCCAGTGCTGCACCGTAGCCCCAGCCGTCGACACTGTGCGACATCAGCACAAGAGCCGGATCCCGCTCCTCGACCGCCTGCAGGGCCGCCGCCACATGCAGATCCGGCTGAAACTCATTTGCCTCCACCGGCAGCAGCAGCACCTCGTCAACACCATCGAGCTTGACGCTGTCCGCCAATGCCTTCGGATCGCCGGCGATGATCGCCACCGACAGCGAGCCGCCGATGTCGGCCTTGACCGCGCGCGCCGCACCGATCAGTTCCTGCGTCACCGGGCTCATGACCCCGCGCCGCTGCTCTGCAATAACCAGAATTCCCTGTGCCATGATCAGCCCCCCATGACTTCTTTGACGATTGCCGCGATGCGCGCGGCCTGTTCCGCCGGCGTTCCCTCGATCATCTCGGCCTGCCCCTTGTCGGGCAGATACATTTCCCGGACCCGGGACCCCCTCGCCTGCTCACCGATATCCTGATCCTCGAGGCCGAGCTCATCGGGTGACAGTTCCTCGATGGGGATGGATCGGGCCTGCTTGATTCCTCGCAGTGACGCGTAACGCGGCGTGTTGATGCCGAGCTGGATGGTCAGCACAGCCGGACAGTCCACCTCCAGTCGCTCGCGCAGACCGCCCTCCAGTTCACGTTCCACAATCGCCGTGGCAGCACCGGGAGCGTAGTCGAGGGCAACCACCACCGCTGCGTGAGGCCAGCCCATGAAGGCGGCCATGGCAACACCGGTAGCGGAAAAGCCCAGGTCCGAGGACTGCGTTCCGGCCAGCACCAGATCCGGCGCCTCGCGTTGTGCCACTGCGGCAAGAACCCGGGCAATCACCAGCGGGTCGGCATCGGCGATCACATCGTCCCAGATCCGGATTGCACGATCCGCCCCCTTGGCAAGACAGGTACGCAGGGCGTCCTCGGTATCGTCGTCGCCCACGGTGACGGCCACCACCTCGATGCCGTCGTTCGCCTCCTTGAGCTGAAGGGCCGCCTCCAGCGAGTAGTCGTCCCACTCGTTCAGCTGCAGATCGACAAAATCGGGATCCACATCCCGTCCGTCGTCGCGCAACTCGAAGTCATCCTCGACCAGGGCCGCCTGTTTGACGGGAACTAGAATCTTCATGGTCTTTCCTCTCCTTGCGGTCGGCGACGCCGACATCATCAATCAACGGGAAGCCGCCAGCTCTGCCAGTCGTTTCCAGGCAAGGAACCGGATCCGTGGCTCGGGATCCCCGGTCAATGCCTCCAGGGCTGTGGCCGACAACGCGTCACAGCGCGCCACCACGAACCGGTTCAACGGGTAGGGGTCCTCGACCAGAGAGTCGAGCACGGCGACCGGAACTCGGGGGTTTAGCGCCACGGCCCGCCGTACGTCCCGGTCTCTGTGTCTCGCCAGAGCGAGCAGCGTTGGTCCGGGAGTCGAAGGGTTGGCGGCTACGGCACTCACCACGTCGACGGCCGGATCATCTGCCAGGCGCTGTAAGACGGACGGATACAGGTCATCCCGGCCGGCCGCGCCGGCCCTGACCCAGGCTTCCGGATCCGCGGCGAGACGGGCCAGCAGAAACGCCGAGCTGGCGGGGTTCCGGCTGACCGCGCGCCGCACATCCGCTGCCGGGTCATAGGCGAGTTGTTCAAGCATCTGCCGCGGACAACGCGGGTTCCGGGCCACCCACCGCCGCAGCCAGTTGCCCGGCTGGCGCGCGAGACTGTCGAGCCAGGACGGCGGGATGTCCCGGCGCCGCGCCAACGCCCGCCGGACGCGTCCGGACGGATCCAGCAACAAGGGATAAAGCCGACTCACCGGCGTCAACGGGGACTCGGCGACAGCGGCGCGGACCGTCGCGTCGGGATCATGAAGTAACCGCTGGCAAGCGCCTTCCGGCGCTGCGGGATGACTCGCCACGCGACGACGCCAGAGGGGGAACGGTGCATGGGCTGCAGCCATCAGTAGCTGGCCCGGGCAGGCCTCCGCGCGCAACAGCTCGGCACGCACATGCCTGTCGCCATGAAGCCAGAGACGGCCCAGCAGGTCCGGAGTCAGCCCGCGACGCGCTGCCAGGATGCGCAGCACGGCGGGCCCTCCGGACTCGGCCAGGCCGGCCAGCAGTTCCGCCGGCGCCTGCGGGTGGCCGGCCACCGCCCGTGCCGTGGCTTCCTGGCCATCGCTCAGCAGATCGGCCAGCATGTTCGCGGGCATCCGCGGATTCGCGGCCAGCAACGGGTTCAGCCCGGGTTCCGGCCTCTCCCGCAGTAATCGCACGAGGACCCCTGGCGGTGTGGCCGGGTTCCTGGCCAGGCGCCGTCGAATCGCGGCATCCGCCCGGCCGCCGAGTTCTTCCAGCAGTCCTTCCGGCGAGAACGGCAGGCCAGCGAATATCAGTCGAGTGGCGCGATCAGGCAAGGCGATCCCGAGCAGCTTGCCGGTGGTCGCAGTGCAGTTGCCGGCGATCAGGCCCGCAGCCGCGTAGGCGTCGCGCCGCTCGACAACACGCCGGACCAGTGCCGCCATGTCAGGGCTCACCTCGGGCATGGTTGCCACCTCCCGATCTGTCGCGCAGCCCCGGACCATCTCAGGCCGCCTCCGTGGCCTGACCGTCGAGGGCGAGGGCTTCCGCCACCAGTTCGTTGAGTTCGCGAACCACGAACTGACCTTCGTAGCCGGACGTCTTCAAGGCATCCTCGAACATGGTCAGGTCCTTGGGGCAGGCCACGACGAAGACCTCTAGCCCCTCGATCCGGGCAGCCTCGTGCATGCGATTCTCGGACGGCTTTTCCTTGCCCGGCGGATCGGCCATCCAGATACGCCCGCCGCCGGCGCCGCAGCAGAACGAGTTCTCGCCGGATCGATCCATCTCCACCAGATCCAGCCCCAGGGCCTGCATCACGTAACGCGGTGCATCGAAGCCCCGGTTGAAGCGGCCGAGATGGCAGGGGTCGTGGTAGGTGACCCGGTAATTGAGCGTCCGCTGGAAGTGCAGCCGCCCCTCCTCGATGAGCTGTTTCAGCAACGAGGTGTAGTGGTAGATCAGATACTGGCCGCCGAACTGCGGATACTCGTTGCGAATGGTGTTCAGCGAATGCGGATCGGTGGTCACCAGACGCTCGAACTCCACATCCTCCAGTGTCGCGACATTGCCCTCCGCCAGCATCTCGTAGAGGCCCTCCTCGCCGACCCGGCGAACGTCATTGCCGGCGTTCTGCTCGGCGTCATAGAGGATGCCGAAGTCCACCTCGGCGTGATGCAGGATGCGGGCGAAATCCCGGGTCACGGACTGGTTGCGCGGATCGAACGAGGCGTAGTCGCCGACGAACCAGAGAAAGTCCACCGGCTCCTTGCGCGCGTCCTTCACCGGGAAGTCCAGCTCGTCGGCCCACTTGCCACGCTTGCGCTTGGCCTCGCCGAAGGAATTGCCGCGCTTCTGGATCTTCTGCAACGTGCCCTGCAGCATCGGATCCATTTCGCCCTGCTCCACCAGCCAGCGGCGCATCTGCACGATGATCGGCACATGCTCGATGGCCACCGGACAGATCTCGACGCAGGCCATGCAGGTGCGGCATGCCCACAGGGTCTCGGCCCGGATCTGGTGGACGCCATCGCCGTGAACGATCAGCTCGTCGGCATGCTTCGGCTTGCCTTCGAGATTGTCATGGGCGAATTCGCGCAGGGTCAGGACCAGGTCGCGGGGCGACAGCGGAAGCCCGCTGGCATTGGCCGGACAGGCCTCGTGGCAGCGGCCGCATTTGGTGCAGGCATCCAGGTGCAGCAGGTGCTTGCGGCTGAAGTCCGTGATCCGGCCATAGCCGGCATCCTCGCCCTCCTCGGGCAGTTTCGGCAGCCGCTGGGCGGCGAGCGGGTCGCGCAGCATCAGCGAGCCGCCAGCCGTGAAGATATGCTTGACCTTGGTAAACGGGATGGCGGCGACAAAGGCCAGCGCCAGCACGCCGTGGAACCACCAGGTGGCGGTGCGCAGGACGCCGGCGCCTTCGCTGCTCAGCCCGAGCCCCGACAGGGCATAGGCGATACTGGTGCCCACCGGGGTCCACCAGCGGTAATCCCAGACCAGGGGGTCCTCGATCAGCCAGAGCTTGCGGCTGCCATTGAGCAGGAAACCGGTCACACCGATGATGATCAGTGCCCAGAGAAAGGCCCAGTCCTCGATCCGGTAGGCACTGCGATCCGCGTCCGGCTCTCCCGGCTCCCGATCGGGACGGCGGTAGTCCAGCTTGGGCGGTTTGATCCAGCCGCGCCGGACCATCATGTAGACCAGTCCGATGATCAGGGCGAGACCGGCCAGATCCAGGGTCAACTGGAACAGCAGATAGAACTCGCCATGCCAGAAGGACAGCCCCAGCGGTCCGAGGATGTCGTAGTCGATGAAGATCAGCGACGTGCCTATGAACAGCAGCACGAAGCCGAAGAAGATTGCCGCATGGGCGCGCCCGGCCGCGGCATCCCGGCGGCGCAGCGTGCGGTGAGTGAGCATGGTCAGGCACAGGTCCCGGAAGCGTCGCAGCAGATCGGCCCAGGAGCCGTCGGCAACGCCCTGTCGATACTTGCGTATCTGCAGATAACAGCCCCAGGCGAAAATGCCCAGAGCGATGAATCCGAGAATGTAGAACAGCACGATGCCGACCGCGGAGAAATCCTGGAACAACTCCCGGGTCACATCTGCTGAATCATGGGTCGGATTAATCATGTCGCTGCCTCGCCAGGGTCAACTGCGGACCCTCGTATCAGTGACTGGCAAAGGGCCGTTCCGGGATGCCGACAGGCGAATCCCGGAACGGCAACCGCTTACAGACGCCAGATGAGCTCGTGGCTCTGGCCTGGAATGTAGGCCGCACCCCAGGCATGCACCTCGCGCTTGTAAGGCTGCGGGTACTGCGGGTTGGGATCCTCGATCTCCCGCGCCAGACGATGACCGGTAAACGTGGCGTCGGAGATCATGCGAGGAGCCTCGGCATCGCCGATGAGATAGACGTCCTTGACATCGTTGGCGGCCCATTCGTCCTTGCGGGCCTTCAGTTCACGGTAGAGCTCGTCCTCGGAGTGACGTCCGGTAACCAGCACGACGGTGTCGCATTCATGCCATTGGTGAGTCCGGTTCTCATCACGGGGCAGGTTGCCGGGCCCGCGGTACTGGCGCTTGTAGCCATCGCCCCAGATGTTGAACAGCTCCACCCGGCCCGGCTCGATGCGCGAGCAGGCGTGATCGCCGATCACCTCGATGCCCAGCTCGTGAATCAGCCGGTGCATGTTCGGCGCCTCAAGCGTCAAGTGCATGTACTCACCCAGGGCGACGGGACTGGCCACGGTTACCTCATGTCCGGCACGGGCCAGCTTCTCGGCCAGGCTCGGCGCCATGAAGTACGTGTCATGGTTGAGAATCATGACCCGCTTGCCGATGGGCTTGTCGCCGGCGAACACCTGCTCGGGGGTCAGGCAATGGGGCTGACTGGCATCGGCACCCGGGATCGGCGCATGGGACAGGTTGTTGGTGCCGTCGGTATTCCAGGACGAGCCGGTGGCGATGACCACCCGCTCGGCGCCGTACTGCAGTACGTCGTCGGCGGTCAGCCGCTTCTGGCCCAGCGCAAGCTGGCAATCCTTGTTGCGCTTGACCAGTTTCTCCAACTGGGCTTCCCGGTAATCGCGGTGATAGCCCCACTCGGCGAGGCCCGGCAGCGTGATCACGTCATTGACGTGGCCGCCGACCTTGTCCGCGCTGTCCACCACATGCACGGTGTAGCCGCGCTCCATCAGCACACGCGCACATTCGGCACCGGACGGGCCGGCGCCCACCACCAGCACCGTGTCGTCGGAGCCCGCAGGCTCGAACTTCTCGGGGTGCCAGCCACGGCGGTACTCCTCACCGGCGGTCGCGTTCTGGGTGCAGATCATCGGCGGGCCACCCATCTCCCAGCGGGAAATGCAGACGTTGCAACCGATACAGGTGCGGATGTCGTCCACCCGGCCTTCCTCGATCTTCTTCGGCAGGAACGGGTCGGCGATGGACGGCCGGGCGGCACCAATGATGTCGATGATCCCGGAGTTGATCACTTCCACCATCTTTTCCGGGTCATAGAAGCGGCCAACCCCCAGCACCGGCTTCTTCGTCGCCTGCTTGATGTAACGGATCCAGTCGTTCTGGTGACCGATGCCGTAAAAACGAGACGGGCCAGCGTCTTCGCCCCATTCGGCGATATCGCCGATATTCACGTCCCAGAAGTCGACGAAAGGATCGGCCAGCTCGATGAAGCGCATGCCGTCCTGCTCCACTTCGACACCGTCCTCGCCATAAAGGGTGTCGACGGCGAAGCGCGCCGTCACCGCGCAGTCGGCCCCCACCGCGTGACGCACCTTTTCCAGGGTCTCCACCCAGAAACGCGCCCGGTTCTCGATGCTGCCGCCATACTTGTCAGTCCGCTTGTTGTAGTACGGAGAAAGGAACTGCAACGGCAGATAGGAATGCGAGCCGTAGACGTAGACGATATCGAAACCGGCATCCCGGGCCCGCAGTGCCGCGTCCACGTAGTACTGCTGGACCATCTTGATGTCGTCCAGATCCATGGCCTTGCAGTAGGTCAGTGCCTCGAATTCGGAGGCATACTGGATCGGGCCGCGGGGCGTGCAGCGACTCTCCATGCCCGGGGCATGAGCACCGCCGTACCACAGTTCGATGCCGGCCAGCGAATCGTGGGCATGGACCGCGTCGGTCATCGCGCGAAGGTTGCGCACGTCACCCTCGTCCCAGATTCGAGCCGAGATGCGCATGGTGTCATCCGACTCCGGGTGAATTGATGCGTACTCGGTATTCAGCGCGCCCCAGCCGCCTTCGGCCTTCACGCTTCGGTGGGCCATCTGGTAACCCGGCCGATCCGTGCCGGCACCAATGCAGTGGGGCACCTGGTAGAAACGGTTGCGGATGGTCTTCGGTCCAAGCTGCACCGGAGTGAAAAGGATGTCGTATCGTGAATCGCGTGCCATGATTTTCCTCCCGAACGCGTCATCAGCGCCTGGATTTTTGGGTAAAGCGGACGGAGACCCCGTCCTCGTCTCAGGAACTGCGCATCGGCCTGGCCGAAACCACAGTTCCAGGTGAATCGGACGGCGGGACCTGTTTCAGGCCGGCCGGTACCGTGACCGGCATGTAGCGATCCCAGTGCAGGGCATCGGCAGACCAGCCAAGCTGGGCAGCGGCCGCCAGCAGTGCATCGACGAACGGAATCGGCCCCGCGCAGTAAACGTGGGTGCTCTGCTCGGGCCTGCCGATCACGGTACGCAGGTCGGGGCGCCCTTCCCCGGCGGTGTCGTGGAACCGAACGCAATGTCCGAATTCCGTCTGCAGTTCTGTGAGGAGTGCGCTCGCAGCGATGCCACGACCGATCCAGCAAAGCCGCATCCGCGCATCGGTGGTGCTCAGCGCGCGGGCCAAGGGCAGGAGCGGCGCCACTCCGAGGCCGGCTCCGATCAACCGCAAGGATGCGGGCCTGCCCTGCAAGGGCATGCCGTTGCCAGGCCCGTCCAGTCGAAGCACCTCTGACAGTTGTGGCGTTCTGTCTGCCTCACCGTCACAGTCCGCGATCAGCACCTGGTAGCGATCCGGCGCTGGCCTTGCCGCCACGGAGACCGGAACCGGGCGCATGCCGAGTCGGGCGAGACGTACGTGATCGCCGGGCGTCAGTGGCGGCAGGGCTCGTCCGTCGCGGGTCTGCAGGGACAACCGGCGCACGGCCGGCGCGACAAGCTCGCTGCTGCACACGGTGACCTCCATCGATTCCTGCACGATCCACCTCCAGGTGTTTTGCCGAAAGCATCTGCGCATGCAGAGGCCGGGTTTCGTGTATTGCTGCAGGGTGGGGTAGCACTGCCTGTGCCAGATGCAGGAAAGCCCCGTCGCACAAGGGCTGCAGCCCCGGCGGGAGGGCAATGCCCACGCATGCCCCTCCTCCGCGAGTCGCAAAAGCGGGACTATCGATTGCGAATTCGCAGTTTTGCGACAAAAGGCTGGAATAAATGGCCGAAAAATCTCTCTGCAGGAAACGATGTTGCTTATTGATTAATTGGTGCCATATTTGCAACGAACTGCTTGACAGGTGCAGTGTGACTTCGTCAATGATCTGGGCAATCAATGCGGGCGTTCGCCAATGGCAGTCTCGGGACAAAGCAAGAACGATGCATCGGCCGTGAAACCGACCTGTGAGCAGGACAGTGCGGCATGGCTTCGCTGCAGGGAGGAGTACGGACTGGCTCCGGAAATGCGGCCCGCGGACAGCAAACTCGCAACCGAGCAGCTCAAGCGCCTTCAGGGCCAATTCGGGGAAACGTTCGGTGTCGCTCGCGCGGAAATGAACAGCCTGGCCCGGCGCCTGGCGGGAACGAGATGCGGCGTTGCCATTGCCGATGCACGTGGCACCGTACTGCACTACCTCGGCGACCCGGAGTTCAATGCGATGACCTCCGGCGTCAGGATGAGCCCGGGGACCGACTGGAGCGAGAAGACCCAGGGCAACTCGGCCATTGGCACCTGCGCTGCGCTGCAGCGCCCGGTCTCGGTCATCGGCGACGGACATTTCCTGGCCTGCCATCGCTGGCTGGCGGGAACCGCAATTCCCGTATTCAGTGGCGATGGTCAACTGGCGCTGGTGCTGGCACTGCTCACCACCGCGAGGGAAAGCGACGGTTGTCAGCGCTACACCAGGGCACTGCTTGAAATGACCGCGCAGCTGGTTGATCGACGCGCCTTTCTCAAGCGTTTCGCTTCACATACGATCCTGCGTTTTCATTCGCGGCCGGACTCGGTGGACAATATTGACGGTGGTCTGATTGCCCTGGGCCGCGAGCAACAGGTTCTGGCGATGAGCGAGACGGCGAGAAGCCTGCTCGGGGGCATTGCGCCGACCGCCCGACAGCTCGGTGAGCTGAGTGAGTTCCTGAATCTGAGCCTGGACGAGTTCCCCGAAGGTGACGCGGAACCGGCAAGCGTATTCGATTCCCGCCACGGGCGACGCTTCTATGTACTGATCGACTCGCCGGCAGTGAGATCGGGGGCCGGCACCTCAGGATGCGCCAACGGGCATGACCCGGAAGCCCTGGAAGGGGAAGACTGCCTCACATCGCTGGAACTTGGCGACCCGGCGGTTGCCGATCATATCCGCCGCGCAAAGCGGCTGGCCGACGAGAACATCCCTATTCTGGTTCACGGCGAGACGGGCACCGGGAAGGAACTGTTTGCGAAATCCCTGCATCAGGCCTGTAATCGCCGGGATGGCCCCTTCGTCGCGGTCAACTGCGCCTCGATACCGGAAAGCCTCATCGAGAGTGAGTTGTTCGGCTACAAGGGAGGGGCTTTCACCGGTGCCAATCGACGTGGCAACGTCGGACGCATCGTCCAGGCCGATGGTGGCACGCTGTTTCTCGACGAGATCGGCGACATGCCACTTGCTCTGCAGGCCCGCCTGCTACGTGCCCTGCAGGAACGTGAAGTCCTGCCGCTGGGCGGTGACAAGCCAGTTCCCGTGGACATCTGCCTGATCAGCGCAACCCACCGTGATTTAAGGGAACTGATCGCCGAGGGGTGCTTCCGGGAAGACCTGTATTACCGCCTGCAGGGCTTCACACTGACCCTGCCGCCGCTTCGCGAACGTCACGACCGCATCGCGCTGATCGAGAATCTGCTGGCCTGCAAGAGTGCGCCATGTCAGCCACCGAAAATCGCGCCGGACGCGATGCGGCTGCTGGACCGATATCCCTGGCCCGGGAACATCCGACAACTGGTCACATGCATCCGGACGATGGTGGCGTTGCATGAAGGAGGTTGCATCACTGTTGACGACCTCCCCGCCGAGATCCGTTGCTGCGACAGGATGCAGGCGATACCCGGGACGGAGATCGACGGCAGTGGTCCGGAGGACCGATCGTCAGTGCTGCACAAGGCGGAGCGTGATGCTCTGTTAACAACGCTCCGGCAATATCACTGGCAGGTCGCGGAGGCTGCCCAGTCTCTCGACATCAGTCGCAGCACCCTGTACCGGAAAATGAAACGCTACGATATCCACCCGCCCCGGAAGACCTCCCCGTTCGCTTAAGGAATCACCAGGTTATTCCCGCGTCTGCGCCCGAGACCGGCTCTGGTCATCTGGCAAGGCGCGCTGCGCAGCGCCGGGCACTCGGTCGCAGGCGATTACAGCCCGTCAGGCATGCCCGGGAGTCAGTGGGATGTCGCCGGGCCGGGTGACCACGAGCTCCGTAATCAGCACGCCGTCCCGGTCCTGCAGGACGTCCGTGGACTGACAGTCGTAGATCGGATCCCGTCCGTTCTCGAAGTCGTAAACGGTCAGTGTCGCCTCCCCCGCATTGGCGACGTCGAGCATGATGCCGGCAACGAGTTCCTGCGGAACCTGAAGGCCGGATTCCTGGGTGTGCGAGAGCACGTCGGCGCCGTCCAGCGACCCGCCATCCGGGAGCGTCCGCAAGAGGTGTCGGATGATGCGCCGGGTCTGTTCGGCATTGCCGATGTCGGTATTGCCTTTCAGCATGACCGTGTCGTCGTCGATGTTGCCGTCGTAGAACGCCATATCGGCCATAGATCTGCTCCACTGCGTTGCTATAGGTCCAAGATGCGGCCCCTTGCGGCAAATCACAAGGTTCGAGCGGACGGGAACGTCTCCCCGATGGCCAGTCCCTGCCGTTGGCGACCTCCCGGATCCTGCCATCTACTGCCCGTTCCATACCGTTCATCGCATGCCGTTTGCGCGCAGCCGGCGAATCGTCGACTATTCAAATCAATTAGTTGAAATTACCAGCGTGTGCCGGTAGCACGCGGCCCAGTTCCCTTGAGAGAACCGTATGGAAAAGGTGGAAAAGCGCCGCAATGTTCGCCTTCCCGTTACGTTGACCGGGCAGCTATCCGGTGGTCGATTGAAGGCCCGTACCGTGGAAACCCGAAATCTCAGTCTGACCGGTGCGCGGCTGGATCTCGTGCCACTGGAATCGGACGTCGAGGGTGATTGCATCCTGACCCTGTTCCTGCCGACCGACGAGATGCGCTGCGTCTCGGTCCGCTGTCGCACGAATTACAGTGATGGCGCCAGCTGCGGTCTTGCGTTTCTGAGTATCGATCAGCATGACTTCGCGCTGCTGAGCGATTATCTCGAAAGCGAAATTGACGACCCTGCGGTGATTCGTCGCGAAATCAAACAGGGACATGTTCCCATGATGGAAAGCTGGGCCGTCCTGTGAGCGCGCCCTGCCTTGCTTGAACAGATCCCGGCTTTCGCCGAGTAATTCCTTTTTCGCGCCCGGGGTCGCCGGTCAGGCTCCGCCGGTGCGACCGATGCCGATCATCAGCCCTGCTGCCATGAAGACGGCCCCGACGACGGTCAGGTTCGCCCCGGACGCCACCCCGACCGGCAGGCTCAGCTCCCTTTTCCGGGTTCGGCCAGTTCCATGCGCAGGTTAATCAACCGCAGCAGACGTTCCCGGTCAATCCATCCCCGGGGCCGCTCCCCCTCCATGACCGGCACCTGATTGAGGTTTTTCTCGCTCAGCAACTGAAGCACTTCGAGCGCGGGGGTTTCCGGACCTACCGAGACCAGGGCATCACGGGAGGTCATGCACTGGTCCACGGTGGTCAGGGTCCACTGCTTTCGCCCCCGGGAACGGATATCGCTGAGCGTCACCAGTCCCAGCACCCGGTCGCCCTGGCAGACCAGTGCAGCGCGCACCCCCTGCCCCAGAGCGTCGTGCTCCACCCAGTCGGCGACACTGGTCCCGGCCGCCACAGTCGGCGCTGCACGTTCGGCCAGATCCCGCGCCAGCACACCGGCCAGACGGTGCTGCATGTTGAATCCCTGCTGGCCGGCCTCGGCATTGGCGAGCAGAAACCAGGCGATCAGCATGATCCAGATGCCGCCCAGTACATTGCCGTGGGCAAGCATGGTCCAGAGACCCAGGGCGACCAGCAAATAGGCCACCGTTTTCCCGCCGGCTACCGCAGCGCGCATGCCCCGCTCGGCATCGCCGGTGACCTTCCAGACCAGGGCGCGAAATACCCGACCGCCGTCCAGCGGGAACCCGGGCACGAGATTGAACACGGCCACCACGAAATTGATCAGGGCGAGCCATGCGGCGGCGGCGGCGGCAGGTTCGCTGACACCGGTCAGTGCCAGCGCGAGCAGATGGAAAATCGCCGCCAGCGCGAAACTGGTCAATGGTCCGGCAATGGCAATCCAGAATTCATCGTCCGCGGTACGGGACTCCCTGGACAGCTGCGCCAGGCCACCGAACAGGAACAGCGTGATTGACCGCACGGGAATACCCTTGCGGATGGCCACCAGGCTGTGCCCCAGTTCATGGGCAACGATGCTGGCGAAGAACACCAGAACGGTGAGCGCAGCGGTCACCATCACGGTGGCAGCGGACCAGTCCGGATACTGGTGCTGAAAACTCGCACCCAGGACAAGCAGCAGCAACGCGAAGATGATCAGCCAGCTGACATGGATCTGCATGCGAATGCCGCGGATTTCGCCGAGCACCAGAACGGAACGGAACATGGACTCCCTCCTTCCGGACGGCGCCACTCTCAGGAGGCGGTCATCCGACCACGGGTCAATACGACGATCAGGGTGGCCACCGCGAATGCCCCGCCGAACAGCAACAGGGAACCGCGGAGGTCGCTCATCAGTTCGGGATTGAGCAGTAGTGCGCCGGCCAGAGCCAGCATGATGGTGCCGCCATAGAGCTTGAGCAACCTGCCGTGCCGCTCCTCGAAACGGTCCATGCGCAAGGTCAGCAATGCCAGCCCGAATACCAGCAACTCGATCAGAAGATAGACCAGAACATACAGGGCCAGCAGTATCGCAAAGGAGCCACCGCTGACACCCCGCTCGGCGAGGATGCCGCTCCAGAGTACCGGGAAGCCCGCCGTGCAGGGTAACTCCACCAAGGCGATGCCGCTGGCCATGATCACGGTGGTCAGAATCAGTGCCGCACCGCCGAGCTGTTTCTGCCGCAGTCCGCGCAGTCCCCGATAGATGCCCGGTTTGCGGGACTCGGCGATGGTGAATGAGAGACCGCGCTTGTACCAGAAATAATCCTTGACGTTGACCAGCCCGAAAACCAGGGCAAAGCCGGCCACCAGCCATTGCACCCAGTGCAGATAGAGCAGGAACGACAGGACGCTGAACACGCCGGCGATGAAGGCGCCGTAGAGTAACGCGGTAGTCAGCAGAAACGTGCCGCCGACCAGCGCGATCCGGTGGCGTGAGCCGGAATTGATCACCAGCGCCAGCAACAGGGTCAGAACCCAGAGCGAACACGGGTTGAAACCGTCCACAAGGGCGATCAGCAGTGTCAGCACGACCGTCGACCCCTGGTCCTGGCGAAGCGCTTCAAGCCACCCCGTGACGGACTCGGTGACCTGCGGCGACGCCGACGCCGGATCGTGGACGGCCGCGACCGCCTGCTGCATCTGCTGCTGAATCAGCGGACTGTTACCGACCCATACCCGCTCGTTGAAGAACACTGTCGGCACCGATAGCGCGCTCAGACCACGCGCGGATGCCATGTGCCGGAAACGCTCGTGATAGCGCTGCGACCGGGACAGCTCCATGGTGATGACCGGCAGGCCCGGGTAGGCGTCCTGCAGCTCTTCGAGGAATTGCTTCTGTTCCCGGCAATGGGGACAGTCCTCACTCCAGAACACGTACAGGGTATCTGCCTCGAAAAGCGGTTCGCTCCAGCCCGGCGACGGCAGGGCCAGCAGCAGCAACAGTGCAACAAGAACGGAGGCACGCGGCACGGGATTTCCTCAGCCTTCCAGCGGCAGGCGTTTCAGTCGCAGCGCATTGGCCAACACACTGATGCTGGAAAGGGTCATGGCCAGTGCCGCCAGCATGGGCGACAACAGCGGGCCACCAAAGGGGTACAGCAGACCGGCCGCCACCGGAATCAGCAGGCTGTTGTAGCCGAAAGCCCAGACCAGATTCTGGCGGATGTTGCGCAAGGTCGCCCGGGACAACTGCAGTGCGCCGTTCAGCCGGCGCAGATCAGTGCCCATCAGCACCACGTCCGCCGATTCGATGGCCACATCGGTACCGCTTCCGATGGCCACCCCCACGTCGGCTTCGGCAAGGGCCGGAGCATCATTGATACCGTCTCCGACGAAGGCAACCGTCCCTCCCCGCCGCAGTTCTCGGACCACGTTCGCTTTCTCCTCCGGCAGGGTTTCGGCCCGCACCTGATCGATACCGAGTTGCTGCGCCACGGCGGCTGCAGTCACACGGTTGTCACCGGTGACCATGATCACCTCGCGGCCGGTATCGCGCAGGGCCTGAATCGCCTCACGGGCCCCGTCCCGGACCGGATCGGCAATGGCCAGCAGCGCCAGCGGAGCGTCTCCAAGAGAGGCGTAGAGAACGGTCCGTCCCTGCCCGGCCAGTGTCTCGGCCCGCCGCCGCAACGCGTCCACCGGGATGCCGGCCTCGGCCAGGTGGCGGGCGCTGCCAATGCGCACCAGACGCCCCTCCACGGTCCCTTGCACGCCGTGCCCCGGCCTTGCCTGAAAACCCTCGACCTGGGGCAAGGGCCCCGTTGCCGCATCGAGGATTGCCCGTCCCAGAGGGTGCTCGGAGTGCTGCTCCACTGCAGCCAGACAGCGCAGCACCGCAGCACGGTCCATGCCCGTGCCGGGCAACGGCTCGCAGTCGGTTACCTGCGGCGAACCCACGGTCAGAGTGCCGGTCTTGTCGACGGCGATGCGGTCCACCCGCTGCAGCATCTGCAGCGCATCGCCGCCGCGGAACAGCACCCCCATCTCGGCGGCGCGACCGGTACCGACCATGATCGACACCGGTGTCGCCAGGCCCATGGCGCAGGGACAGGCGATGATCAGAACCGCCACCGCATTCACCAGCGCCAGTTGCAGGGACGGTTCGGGTCCCAGCCACCACCAGACCCCGAAGGTCAATAGCGCCACCAGCATGACGACCGGCACGAAACGAGCCGTGACATGATCCACCAGGGCCTGAATCGGAAGCTTCGCCCCCTGGGCGTCCTGCACCATGCGGATGATCTGCGCCAGCGCGGTGTCCTCGCCGATGCGTTCCACCCGAACTTCCAGGCTGCCCCGGGTATTGACCGTTCCGCCCACTACCCGGGCGTCGATCTCCTTGCGAACCGGTTTCGGCTCACCGGTCAGCATGGATTCGTCGACCCAGGATTCACCGGCCACGACGCGGCTGTCCAGCGGGATCCGCTCCCCGGGACGAACCAGCAGGCGCTCCCCGACGGTCAGTTCGGCGATGGGCACTTCCGTCCAGGAGCCGTCGCGATGAGCCATGGCATGGCGAGGTTGCAACTGCAGCAGGCGCTCGATGGCCTGGCCGGTGCGGCCCTTCGCCCGGTTCTCGATCAGGCGGCCCAGCAGAACCAGCGTGATGATGACCGCGGCCGGTTCGAAGTAGACATGGGCGGCGCCTTCCGGCAGCAAGCCGGGCGCCAGGGTTGCGACCACCGAATAGCCGTAGGCGGCACTGGTGCCGATCATCACCAGCGAGTGCATGTCCGGCGCCCCGCGGCGCAGAGTCGGGAATCCCAGCCGATAAAAGCGCCAGCCAGGACCGAACTGGACCACGCTGGCGAGCAACATCTGCAGCAGCAGGAGCGGCTGCGCGCCCAGAGTGTTGCTCATCCAGGCACCGAAAGCGGGTAGCAGATGGCCGCCCATGTCGGTGATCACGATCGGTGCCGTGAGAATCGCGGCGAGCCACGTAATGCGCCGTAATCGGTCGGTCTCCCGCTGCCGGTCCTGATCTCGCTGTTCGCGTGAGGACAGCGATTGCTCCATCCGTTTCGCCGGATAACCCGCAGCGTCCAGCGCCTGCAGAATACGACCGGGTATGACATCGTCCTGCAGGTGCTCGATCTGAAGCGAACTGACGGCGAGGTTGGCCTCGGCCGAGAGCACACCGGGAACGGTCAGAGCGGCCTGCTCGACGCGCGCAATACAACTGCCGCAGTGAATGCCATCGACCTGCAGGCGAAGGGTCTCACTCTCCAGCCGGAAACCGGCCTCATCCAGCGCTTGCCGGATCGGGGCCAGTTCGAAAAGCCCGGGTGCGACGGTGAGCCGGGCGTGACCGGTGGCCAGATTCACCTCGGCCTGCAGGACCCCGGGGGCGTCCTGCAGGATGCCCTCTACCCGCCCGACACAGGAGCCGCAGTGCATGCCGCCAACCGGCAGATCAACCCGGTTGTCGTCGGCGTTCATTCGGCGGGACTCGGGTCGAGCTGCATGCCGGGTCGCAGGCCCAACCGCTCCGCTTCGCCGGCCAGCAACTCCAGCGCATAACGGAATCGATGGTCGGGCTTGTACAGATCGCTGCCGGGGGTCATGCGCAACATGCTGCGCACCACCCCCTTCTCGTCGAGAAACAGGATGTCGAGGGCTACATGAACGTTCTGCATGTGGAAGGCATGCTGAACCGAACGGGTGAAAACGAACAGCATGGCGTTGTCACGGACGCTGCGCTCGCACAGGAACTGCATACCCGCGGCGCGCTGTTCCGCTGTCTCGGCGATACGAAGTCGAAGATCGATTTCGACGTCGTCGGCGCCGCGGAATGTCACGTCCCGCTGCTGCATCGACTCCAGCGCCTCGGTGCTGTCACGACAATCGGCAACCAGCGTCAGCGGCAGCAGCAGCAACAGGACAAGCAGAGCGCCGCGGCCGGCCAGACAGTGACGCATCATCAGCCGAACAGCCCCAGTGCATTCAGAAATACCAGCACGACCGCTGCCGGCGCCAGGAACCTCGTTACCAGCAGCCATGCTCGATATCGGAAACTGTCAGCCTGCATGCCGAGTTCCGCGAGGCGGGTCTCGGCGCTGACACGCCAGGCTGCAAACACCGCGATAAGAAGCCCGCCCAGCGGCAACATGATGTCGTTTGACACAAACTCGAGCAGATCGAAGATACCGAGATCGGCGAACGGCAGCAGGCGGACGTCCGCCCAGGCATTGAGCGACAGGCCGGCAGCGATGCCAAGCAACCAGATCGCGACGGTGATGAAACCGGCGGCGGCGGTTCGGCTCAGCCCACTGCGCTCCTTGAGATAGGCCACAGCCGGCTCGAGCAGCGAGATGCCCGAGGTGATCGCGGCGACCGAAAGCAACAGGAAGAAGGCGATGCCGAGCAGGCTGCCGAAGGCGATCTCGGCGAACACCACCGGCAATGTCACGAACACCAGTCCGGGCCCCTGCCCCGGTTCCATGCCGGCACTGAAGACGATGGGAAAAATGGCCAGCCCGGCAATGATGGCAGTCAGGGTATCCATGCCGACAATCCAGGTCGTATTCCCGGGTATCGAGGATCTGGCCGGCAGATACGCGCCGTAGACCATGATGGCTCCCATCCCGAGACTCAGGGTGAAGAAGGCCTGGCCCAGGGCCGTCAGGACGGTTCCTCCGTCCACGACCGAGAAGTCCGGGCGGAACATGAACGTGAGCGTTTCGGCGAAACCACTGGACGTCATGCCGTAGAGCACCAGCACGACCAGGAGCAGAAACAGCAGCGGCATCAACCAGGTCACCGCTCGCTGCAGTCCGCGCCGCACTCCCGCCGCGACGATGCCGAACAGCAACAGCAGGAAGGCGGTGTGCCAGATCACCACCAGCGCCGGGCTCGCCACCAGCCCTTCGAACAGGGCCCCGGCACCGTCGGAATCCATGCCCTGGAAACCGCCCTGCACCGCTTCGAAGGCGTAATAAAGCGCCCAGCCGCCAACGACGCTGTAGAAGGACAGGATCATGAAACCTGCGGCCACGCCGAGCCAGCCCAGGCCCTGCCATGCGGGGCTCAGACCTTCGTCGCGGGCAATCAGGCGCAGACTGTTGATCGGGCTGTGACGTCCGCGCCGGCCGATCAGTATCTCGGCCATCATGATGGGCAGACCGACCAGCAGAATGCACAGCAGATAGATCAGGACAAAGGCACCCCCGCCGTTGTCACCGACCAGATAGGGAAACCGCCAGAGATTGCCGAGCCCCACGGCGGAGCCGGTAGCCGCGAGCACGAAGAACACGCTGCCAGACCATTCTCCGTGGACCGATTCGCGCGCGCCGGACATACACCGCTCCCTGTTCTCGCCGTGGATCGTTGAATGCCGCCATCCCGACCCTGTTCAGATCCCCTGGCGGGGCGTCAGGCGTGGCAACAGGCTGTCAGTCTGCCATGGCCGGACGCCGGGTCAATTCTCCCGCCAGGCGGGAGGGCCAAGCCCCGCCCCAGCGGGATTAGCGTGTCCAGGCGCGTCACCAGGGCATCCGGCGTACTTTCAGGAGCCCGCCTTTTTCGCGACCAGCATTGCCTGGTCTCGTAGCCCGGAGGACAGATCCCCGAGATCGCGCTCCTCGCGATAGATCACCGGATCGAGTTCCGGAAACAATCGCAGCAGTTCACCGTCGTCAAGCAGAAAATCGGGGTTGGACGGCCCCGAATCGTTGACCTTCATACGCGTGAACGTCTGATAAAAAATCAGTCCGCCAGGCCGCAATGCCGCAGACAGAGCGGTACACAAGGGGCGGTGCAGGAAACGGCTGACGGTGATGACATCAAGGCTTGCGGGCGCGGGTGGTCGCGCTGCGACGTCACGGATTCTGGCGGTCAGGGGTAACCGCCGTTCACGGGCAAAGCGATTGACGGCGGCAACAGCCACGTCCGAGACGTCCCAGGCCTCCGTCTCCATGCCGTGGCCGGCCAGACAGATGGCATTGGCCGCCATGCCGGCGGCCACGTCCAGGGCCTGTCCGCTTCTCGGCAGCAGATGGGCGTGCCAGGCCAGCACATCCGCCGGACGCTCGTCGTCGGGCCGGCGATCGCGGTAGCGGGCATTCCAGTGAACGTGAGTGAGCTGTTCGGGCAAGGCAGCGTTCGCCTGTTGCGGGAATTGTGCGGTCGAAATTGGTGCCCGGAGCCGGACTCGAACCGGCACAACCCTCAGGGTCGGGAGATTTTAAGTCTCCTGCGTCTACCAATTCCGCCATCCGGGCAGACGGCACAAGCTTTGCCCGCGAGGCACGCAGACGTCAATGCAGCGCTCCCGGACAAGGACGAAAACACGGAGATTATATGGAGGCTCGGGCCGGAATCGAACCGACGTACACGGCTTTGCAGGCCGCTGCATCACCACTCTGCCACCGAGCCGGGTGAAAACCCTCTGACCAGGATCGTAACAGGCGGAACGGATACCGCGCGAAAAGCCGCATGAATCCGTCCGCCGGATACAGAAAACCCCGGCAATGCCGGGGCTTTCGGAATTCTGGAGCGGGAAACGAGACTCGAACTCGCGACCCCAACCTTGGCAAGGTTGTGCTCTACCAACTGAGCTATTCCCGCTTGAGTGGCGCCTATTCTAATCGGGGCGCCCCCACTGTCAAGCCCGTCTCATCAGGGGCCGGATCAGTCCCTCACCAGCACCTTCCAGGCAGCGTTCAGGTACAGCACCATCGACCAGAGCGTCAGGCCGGCCGCGGCAAACAGAAGGATCAGACCGAGAACATGCATGGACACGCCCATGACCGGCTCGCGGTAGAGCAGCATGGTGATGGAAATCATCTGCAGGGCGGTCTTGACCTTGCCCATCATGTTGACCGCCACGTGCGCGCGCTCGCCGAGTTCGGCCATCCACTCGCGCAGTGCGGACACGGCAATTTCGCGACAGATGATGACTGCCGCCGGCAACGCGAACAGGGGCGAGGGATTGACCGCCACCAGCGCCACCAGGGCGACAGCGACCATCAGCTTGTCGGCCACCGGGTCGAGGAAAGCACCAAACGCCGACGTCTGCCCAAGCCGTCGCGCCAGATAGCCGTCGAGCCAGTCGGTGACCGCTGCCAGTGCAAAAATCAGGGCGGCCGCGACGTGCGCCCAGCCCACTGGCAGGAGAAACACCAGACCGAACACCGGAATCATGACGATGCGCGCCAGAGTCAGACTGTTGGGCAGGTTAAGCGGCATCAGAATCCCCCATCTTCTTGCTGTTTCCCCGGCAGTGCTTACGGTGGCGCGCCGTCGTCGTGAAAGGTGTCGTATATCCGTTGTGCCAGATCCGCACTGATGCCCTTGATGCTGGCCAGGTCTTCCACCCCGGCGCGGGCGATGCCGCGCAGGCCGCCGAACTGTCGCAGCAGGATCTGGCGTCGTTTCGGCCCGAGCCCCGCGACATCCTCGAGCCGGGATGTGCGCCGTGTCTTGTCGCGCCGCGCGCGATGGCCGGTGATGGCAAAGCGATGCGCCTCGTCCCGGATCTGCTGCAACAGATGCAGTGCCGGTGAATCCGGCGGCAGTATAACGACCTCATCGTGTCCGGCACGAAACAGGGTCTCCTCGCCCGGTCGCCGATCCGGGCCCTTGGCAATGCCCACGATCTCGACACCGGTGACCTGCAATTCTTCCAGCACCTCGGTCGCCTGAGCCAGCTGTCCCTTGCCACCGTCGATCAGCAGCAGATCCGGCAATTGACCCTCGCCTTCCCGGAGTCGCCGGTATCGGCGCTCCAGCGCCTGACGCATCGCGGCATAATCGTCGCCGGCCGTCACATCACGAATATTGAAGCGCCGGTAATCGGATTTGCGGGCGCCTTCGCCATCGAACACGACACACGATGCCACGGTTGCTTCGCCGGCAGTGTGACTGATGTCGAAGCACTCGATCCGAGCCGGCAGCGCCTGCAGTCCCAATGCCTGCTGCAGTTCCTCGTAGCGTTGCTGCATGCCGGCCTGACTGGCCATCCGCGCCGCCAGCGCGGCACGCGCGTTGGTCACCGCCATGTCGAGCCAGCGCCGGCGTTCCGAGCGGACACGCTGGCGGATGCTGACCTGCATGCCGCTCTCCCGGCTCAGCGCCTCTTCCAGCAGGTGCTGTTCCGGCACGTCACCATTGACCAGAATTTCGCGCGGAGCCTGGCGCCCCAGGTAGTATCGGGCAAGAAAAGCCGTCAGCACTTCATTCTCGTCGGTGTCGTCGGGAATGCGCGGGAAGTAGCTGCGGTTGCCCAGATTCTGACCGCCACGGATGTAGAAGACCTGAACACAGGCCTGCCGCCCCTGACTGACACAGGCAACCACGTCCAGGTCACCCTTCTCGCCACTGATGTACTGGCGTTCCTGAATCTGTCGCAGGCTGCTGATGCGGTCACGCAGGCGCGCGGCCTTCTCGAAATCCAGTGCCTCGGCGGCGGACTCCATCGCCGTCGCGAGCTCGTCTATCACCTCGCCGCTACGCCCCTCGAGAAACTTCACCGCGTGCTGCACGTCCCGTGCATAGTCCTCGGGACTGATGTAGCCCACACATGGCGCGGTGCAGCGTTCGATCTGGTATTGCAGGCACGGACGTGAGCGATTGCGGAAAAACGTGTCCTCGCATTGCCTGACGGGGAATACCTTCTGCAGATGGCTGAGGGTATTACGCACGGCCGTGGCGCTCGGGAACGGCCCGAAATAACGGCCGCCCTTGCGACGACTGCCCCGATAGAACCCGAGCCGGGGAAAATCCGAGTGATCGCTGAGGACAATGAAAGGGTAGCTCTTGTCATCCCGCAGCAGCACGTTGTAGCGCGGGCTGTGCTGCTTGATCAGATTGTTCTCGAGGATCAGGGCTTCGGCTTCGGTATGTGTCACCGTGATCTCGATGTCACGGATCTGGCGCACCATGGCATCGATTCGATTGCCGCGGGTTGCGCGCGTGAAATAGCTCGCGACCCGCCGTTTCAGACGACGTGCCTTGCCCACATAGAGGACCGTGCCGCCAGCGTCGAGCATGCGGTAGACGCCCGGCTTCTCCGGCAGATTGCGGACCACGTCACGGTGGTCGAAGACCGGTTCCGTGGCCTTGTTCATGCCGCCTCCAGCAAGACCCTCAGCCGCCGAAACACGTCCTGAAACATGGTCGGCGTCAGCCGACGGGTCTGGGTGTTGTAGCGACTGCAATGATAGGAATCCACCAGCATCAGATCCGGCCCCAGGACGTGTTCCGCCGCATGGGCGAAGGGGTATGCGGCCGGTCGTTGGTCCAGCGCTCTCAGCACGGCCTCGTGCGCGATCCGTCCCAGGGCCAGCACCACCGAGCGAGGTGGCAGGCTCGCCAGATCGTCGCGAAGATACGGGCTGCAGGTACGGACCTCCGCCGGTGTCGGCTTGTTCTGTGGCGGCAGGCAACGCACCGCGTTGGTGATACGCGCCTGCTTCAGTTCGAGTCCGTCATCACGAGACAGGCTCTCCGGATCTGTCGCAAAACCGAATTCGTGCAGCGTCTGATACAACAGGATGCCGGCATGGTCACCGGTGAACGGCCGCCCGGTGCGGTTGGCGCCATGCATGCCGGGGGCCAGACCGACAATCAGCAGGCGCGCGACGGGATCACCGAAATCCGGCACCGGTGCCGCGTGATAGTCCGGATGGGCCGCGCGTACCTGATCGAGAAAATCGGCCAGCCGCGGGCAGGCCCGACAGGCCGGATTGAAAGGTTTAGCGGCGACGGTCATGGGCATCTCGATGTCGTGGGCGGTTGAATACGGCTTTGCAGCAAGGTCACGTCATGCACCGTCCCTGCCGGCGACCAGCATGCGCTCCGCCTCGGGCATCCACCACGCCGCAGCGGCACCGATCAGGGCGAGCATCAGCAACAGCAGGACCAGGGCATCACTACCGAAAAATTGCGCAACAAAGCCGAGACCGCCGCCGGCAATCGCCAGCAGACCGATACTGGTGTTACTGAATGCCACGTACAACGGACGTTCGTCGGCTGGCGCGGCATCGACCAGATAGGTCTTGCGACCGAGCCGCACGCCCGCCTCGGCGATGCCGAGAACCAGAAACACGCTGGTGTAGATCCAGGCCTGTTGCAGGGTGTCCGGCCCCAGTGCGATCAACAGCGCCAGCATCCCGGCGAGCGCGCCGAACAGACCGCTGAGTATCAGCACCGTGCGACTGGAATAATCCGCAAAGTAACCCCAGAACGGGCTGCTGACCACGCTTGCCAGCCCCAGCGTGACCACGAAGATGCCCAGGGCCGCGACCTCCCCGCCGAAGACCTGCTCGCCATGCAGGGCGTAGAACGGCATTGCCAGTTCCACCGACAACAACAGCCCGCGGGTCAGCATGTAGCGGCGATAGCCGGGTACATCACGGCTGATCGCCAGGCCGTGGCGGATCTCACGAACCGGATTGCGGCCGCCATCTGTCGCGCCCGGGGTCTCGTCCAGCAGCAGGAACAAGGCCGCTGCCAGAGCCCAGAGGCTCGCGGCGATCATGATCAGCACCAGGTAAACGCCGATCCCGCCAGCGGATTCGAAAAACAGGTGCAGAATCGCTCCGGCGGCCAGGGTCAGCACGCCGCCGATGGCGGCTCGCACTGATAACAGACGCCCTCGCCGGCCCTTGGGAACCGTCTTGCCGGTAACATCCTGAAACGCCACCGAGCCAACGCCACTGCAAATCGCGAAGCCGGTGAAGAGGGCCAGAATCGCCAGGCCTGCCGCCAGTGGCGGCAGGGTCAGGGCGGCAAAAACGATCAGCACCAGCAATGCTGCCTGCGCGAGCCCGGCGCCAACCCAGGCCCATTTGCGGCGTTGCAGGCGGCGAATCTGGCCGGAGACCAGCAGTTGCGGCGCCAGCGACCCCACCTGTTTCGCCGGCATGAGAAAACCGACCAGCGCCGCCGGCGCGCCCAGCGCCGACAGCAACCAGGGCAGCACGAGATTGGGCCCCGCCAACTGTTCGGCGAGCTTGGTGGAAGCACCATTGCCAATATTCAGCAGGTAGTTGCGCGGCACATCAGAGCAGGCACTATCCGGAATGGCCTCGCAACTGCGCTCATCGCTGTCATCGCCGCTGAGAATGCGGTAGGCGCGCTCAAGGCGCGTGTCGGGATGTTGCGTCACGGGGCAGCATGTCTCCGGGAAACGGGTCGGAATTCGGGCCGGGCCGGCCCCGCGCCTTGCCAGATGACCAAAACCGGTCTCGGGCGCAGACGCGGGAATACTTCAGTGTTTCCTTAACCGGAATCCTGCCGATTACGGCCAGCTTCGTCCAATCGCCGTGCGCCCCTGGCAGAGTCCTGACTGCGACGTCGGGCCGGTTGCCTGCCAGTACCGCCCCGGAACTTTCTGCATATTCCGGGGCTCGACGGACAGCGTAACGGCGCAGATGCCACAGGGAGCACACTCCGCATGCATGATGACCGCGTCCTTCCGCTATTCGGCTCCGGACTGCCGCTGTCGCGGCCGCTGAAAGGCCTCTACCGGGATCAGACATTCCCTGACCATGGTCGCGCAGGTCCTTGGATCTACGCCAATTTCGTACAGACCCTCGACGGCCGCATTTCACTGATCGATGAGCTAAGTGGGGTCGAAGGTGTCGCCGCCAGCATTGCCGATCCCCGCGACTGGCGCCTGTTCCAGGAACTTGCCTCGCATGCGGACGTGCTGCTTTCCAGCGGGCGTTATCTGCGGGATCTGCAGGCCGGTACGGCTCAGGACATCCTGCCGCTCGGCGGCAGCCCCGATTTCCTGGACCTGCATGCCAGCCGCCGCGACAAGGGCCTGCCACCGCAGCCTGACGTGCTGGTGATCAGCGCCAGCCTGAATTTCACGGTGCCGCAGCTGCTTCTGAACCAGGGGCGAACCATTCACATACTGACCACCGCGGATGCCGACGCAGCTCTGCAGCGGCAACGCGAGTCCGAGGGTGCCATCGTTCATCGACTGGATGCCGGGCAGCGCGTTGGCGGTAAGGCCATCGCCCGCACGATCGGCGAGTTGGGTTATCAGCGGGCCTACTGCGCCACCGGTCCCTGGGTGTTTCACACGCTGGTCGCCGATCGGGTGCTGGATACGCTGTTCCTGACGACCCGTCACCGGCTTGTCGCCGGCAACGGTGGCAGCTTTGTCGCCGGCCCGGCACTGGAGCCACCGGTGGACCTTGCGCTGGAAACACTGTTTCTCGACCTGAGCTCGACGGTCGGCCAGTTCTACGCCCGCTATCGCGTGCGTGAGGGCGCGGCGAGCCGTTCCGGAAGCACCTGAGGCATCCGCGGCGCCGGCCCCGACAGACGCGGGTATCAAGCCATGTTTCCCTGATCAGTCGCGGCCCACGATCCCGCCGCGGGTCAGGGTCCAGGGATCGAGCAACCGTTCCAGTTCGGCGCGACTCAGGTCGGACTGCTCCTCGGCCACATCAATGACCGGGCGCCCCTCCGCGTAGGCCTGCTTGGCAATGGCGGCACCCTGTTCGTAGCCGATCACGGCATTCAGTGCGGTCACCAGAATCGGGTTGCGTGAGAGCGCGTCCTGCAATCGATCGGACTGCACCGTGAACCCTTCCACCGCCTGGGCGCCAAGCGCCGACGATGCGTTGGCGAGCAGCGAGACGCTTTCAAGTAATGTATCAGCCACAAGAGGCAACATCACGTTTAACTGGAAGTTTCCTGACTGTCCGGCGATTCCGATCGTGCCGTCGTTGCCCATTACCCGGGCGCATACCATCGCCACGGACTCGGGAATCACCGGGTTCACCTTGCCGGGCATGATGCTGGAGCCGGGCTGCAGCGCCGGCAACGCGATCTCGCCGAGGCCGGCCAGTGGACCGCTGTTCATCCAGCGCAGGTCGTTGGCGATTTTCATCAGTGCCACGGCCAGGGTCCGCAGCTGACCGGAAAAGGCGACGGCGGCATCCTGGCTACCGAGGGCCTGGAATGGATCCGCTGCCGGCCGGAATGCGAGCCTGGTGCGCTCCAGCAGCGCGCGACTCACCCGAGTGCCGAACTCCGGGTGCGCATTGATCCCCGTGCCGACCGCGGTTCCGCCGATCGCCAATGCGAGCAGGTCGTCGGCCGCATGCCGCAGGCGTTCTCGCGATGCATCGATCTGTGCCGCCCAGGCGCCGATTTCCTGACCCAGCGTTATCGGCATGGCGTCCATCAGATGCGTCCGTCCGGTCTTGGTGACGGCCTTCAGCTCTTCGGCCCGCCGGACCAGACTGCCATGCAGGCCGTCGAGGGCCGGCAGCAGGGTCTCCTGCCAGGCCAGCATGACGCTCACGTGCAGCGCCGTCGGAATCACGTCGTTGCTGCTCTGGCCCATGTTGACGTGGTCGTTCGGGTGGCAGGCAAGCCCTGAAGTCTGGTGCGCGACCCGCGCAATGACCTCGTTCGCGTTCATGTTGCTGCTGGTGCCCGACCCGGTCTGGAACACGTCCACCGGGAAATGCCGGTCATGCTCTCCCTCCGCGACTTCCTCGGCGGCCCGGATCACGGCACTCGCAATGTCCGCATCCAGCAGCCCAAGGTCGGCGTTGACCTCGGCCGCCGCCGCCTTGATCAGTCCCAGCGCATGAATGAAGCGTGGCGGCATCGGACGGCCACTGATCCGGAAGTTCTGCACCGCACGCTGGGTCTGGGCGCCGTACAGGGCCTCTGCGGGCACCTGTAGCTCACCCATGCTGTCGCTTTCGGTCCGGTAATCGCTCATTGATGTCTCCCTGGTTCGACTGGCCTTTGCGGCCGGGTGTGGTTCCACCGTCGGCGCATCGCTAGAATGCCCGCCTACTCCTCCAGTCTAGGGATTCCCGGAGCAACAGCATGGAACTCACGCGTCTCACAGCCATTTCTCCCGTCGATGGCCGCTACGGCAACAAGACCGAAGCGTTGCAGACCATCTTCAGTGAATACGGTCTGATCCGGCATCGGGTCATTGTCGAGGTTCGGTGGTTTCAGGCTCTCGCCGCCTGCCCCGGGATCGCCGAAGTGCCGGCGCTGTCTGACGAGGCGCGTCGCTATCTCGACCACATCATCAGCAATTTCTCGGTGGTCGATGCCGAGCGGGTCAAGCACATCGAAAGCACCACCAATCACGACGTCAAGGCGGTGGAATATTTCCTCAAGGAACGGATGGCCGAACACGACGAGCTGGTCGCAAGCCGGGAATTCGTGCATTTCGCCTGCACCTCCGAGGACATCAACAACCTCGCCTACGGCCTGATGCTGCAGGTTGCCCGCGAGGACGTGCTGCTGCCGGCGCTCGACGGGGTCATCCGCAGCCTCCGCCAACTGGCGCACGCCGAGGCGGCGACGCCCATGCTGTCGCGTACCCACGGCCAGACCGCGTCACCGACCACGCTGGGCAAGGAGATCGCCAACGTCTGTCACCGTCTGCAGCGCTGCCGAGACCAGGTTGCCGCCGTTGAACTGCTGGGCAAGATCAACGGTGCCGTGGGCAACTACAACGCGCATCTCGCGAGTTATCCGGAACTCGACTGGCCGGCCTTTGCCCGTGATTACGTTCACAGCCTCGGCCTGGTCTGGAATCCCTACACCACACAGATCGAACCCCATGACTGTATTGCGGAACTGTTCGACGCCTGTTCGCGCGCCAATACCGTGCTGATCGATTTCTGTCGGGATGTCTGGGGTTACATTTCCCTGGGTTACTTCCGCCAGGACCTGGTGCAGGGCGAAGTCGGCTCCTCGACCATGCCGCACAAGGTCAACCCCATCGACTTCGAGAATGCCGAGGGCAACCTCGGCATCGCCAATGCGGTGTACCGGCATCTTGCCAGCAAGCTGCCGATCTCCCGCTGGCAGCGGGACCTGACCGACTCCACGGTATTGCGAAACCTGGGCGTCGGCATGGCGCACACGCTGATCGCGCTGGCCTCGCTCTCCAAGGGCCTGGGCAAACTGGCGGTCAATCACGAGCGCCTTGCGGCCGATCTGGACGCCAACTGGGAAGTGCTCGGCGAAGCGATACAGACGGTCATGCGGCGCCACGGCATCGAGGAGCCCTACGAGAAGCTGAAGCTGCTGACGCGGGGCAAGCGCGTTGACGGACCATCCATGCGCGCATTCATCGACGGGCTGGAGATTCCCGACGAGGCAAAGGCGCGGCTGCGCGAGATGACCCCCGCCACGTACACAGGTAATGCCGCCGATCAGGCGAGGGACTGCTGAGTGGGCCTCGCCGAGATCTCGGGCATGCCGGAACCGGAGCGGTTCCTGCGCGATTACTGGCAACAGCAACCGGTGCTGATTCGTCAGGCGTTCGCGGATTTTCGCTGCCCGATCTCGATGGACGAGGTTGCCGGCCTGGCGCTGGAGGAATCTGTCGAATCACGACTGGTTCGCGGTTCGGACAAGGTCGGCTGGGACCTGGCCCACGGCCCGTTCGACGAGGCGACCCTCACCGGACTGCCGGAGCGCGACTGGACCCTGCTGGTGCAGGACGTTGACAAGTTGCTGCCGGAACTGGCGCCGGTCCTCGATCGTTTCACCTTCCTGCCGCGCTGGCGCCTGGATGACCTGATGATCAGCATTGCCGCCGATGGCGGCTCGGTGGGCGCGCATCGCGACCGCTACGACGTCTTCCTGCTGCAGGCGGAGGGCCGCCGCCGCTGGCTGATCGACAGTCAGCCGAACAGCGACCTGGAAGACGAAACCGGCGGACCCCTGCGGCTGTTGCGCGACTTCCGGACCAGCGACGACCTGCTGCTGGAGCCCGGCGACATGCTGTATCTGCCGCCGGGTATCCCCCATCACGGGATTGCCGACGGCAACTGCCAGACCTGGTCGATCGGTTTCCGCGGGCCGAAACCGGCGGACCTGCTGGCCGAGCTGTTCCAGTGTCTGGTCGAGCGCTGCCCCGATCAGGTGCTCGGCGACCATCTGCAGCAGCCGGCGCCAGGAACCGTCGATCTGGATCCAGCCAGCCTCACGGCCCTGCGGAACACGCTGCGCGCGACCATGCAAGCCGATGATGCGCTGCTCGACCATTGCATCGCGGCCGCTCTCGGCGCGCCCAGGGGCGGGCGCGACAGTGCGCTTGACGACGTGGCCGCGATTCCCGATCCGCTTCCGCCCAACGCGCAGCTCGAACGCAATCCGGCAACCCGCTTCCTGCGGTTGCCCGAAGTGCGGGATCTGCTTTACGTCAATGGCGAGGCATGGACTGTCGACCCGGCCTGCCGCGCGCTGATCGAAACGCTGACGGTACAGCGACGGCTGCAGGTATCGGACCTGCACCTCGAACGGCACGGCGAGGCCGGCAGAAAATTGCTGACACGCCTGCTGGAAGGCGGCCACTGGTGGATCCTTGATGACTGACGATGCGTTCGTGATTCGCGATGGCGACTGGGACAGTCTGCGCGGCGAGGCGGCGCTGATCCGCTTCGGCGTGTTCGTGCTGGAACAGGACGTGCCGGAGGAACTGGAACTGGATCTGCTGGATCCGGACTGCCGCCACTGGCTGGTGCATGACCGGAACGGCGAGGCCATTGCGACCGCGCGCCTCGCCCCGGACGGGCAGATCGGCCGCATGGCGGTCCTCCCCGACTGGCGCGGCCGCGGTGTCGGGACCGCCCTGCTGCGGGCCATTCTCGCGCATACTGATGAAAGCGGGCATCCGCGTCCTTACCTGCATGCCCAGGAACAGGCCGTCGGCTTCTACGAACGAGCCGGTTTCGTCGCCGAAGGCCCCCTGTTTGATGATGCCGGCATCCCGCATCGCCTGATGCGTCTGCCGCCCTGAACTGCCCGGGAGTCTCACGATGGAAGCTGATTCCTCGCCCCGCCGCCTGAATTCCCGCGAAGAAACCCGTGACGTGGTGATTGCCCTGGTCGAGGGTGCACGCGGGCATCTGGACATCCTGTCGCCGGTGCTGGATCCGGCCATTTTCGATCAGGCGGATGTCGTCACCGCCATCCGTGAACTGGTCGTCCGCGCCAGTGCCCGGGCGCGGGTCCGCATCCTGGTCGAGGATGCCGCCGCCGTGGCCCGCAACGGTCATCAGTTGCTTGCCCTGGGGCATCGCCTGAGCACTGCCATCGACTTCCGACGACTGGCAGCCGAGGATCGTGGTGGCAGCGACAGCCTGATCATCGCCGATCGGGACGGCTTGCTGCGCTGGGACGCAGGCATCGGACTGCATGGCGTGGATCGCAGCAAGGATCGGGTCGCCGCCGTTGCCGAGGGGCTGGAGTTCGATCGTCGCTGGGAGCGTGCCGCCGACGATCCGGACCTGCGCCGTCTCGCCCTCTGAGGTCGCAACTCCCGGTCCTCGTCGCCCCTCCCCGGACCGGCCTCGTCGAACCGGGAATCCGAAAAATGGAAACCATTTCCATTTTTCATGCATCGCACTGCAACATCCGCTAGACTGTCGGGCTACGTTTCTTGTTCCCACGGCGCCGGACCCGGCGCCTGCAGCGCGGAGGCTTGCATGGTCGAGCGGATTGAAACAGGTGGTCTGAAAGTCGCAAAGAATCTGTATGACCTGGTCGCGAACGACATCGTGCCCGGTCTCGGAGTCGAGACCGACACTGTCTGGCAGGCCCTGGGCGACATGGTCCGTGACCTGGGTCCGAAGAACCGTGAACTGCTGGCGACGCGCGATCGGATGCAGCAGCAGATCGATGACTGGCATCTGGCTCGCCGGGGGCAGCCGCATGATCACGCGGCCTACAAGCAGTTCCTGCAGGAGATCGAATATCTGCTGCCGGAGGGCGAACCGTTTACCGTCAGCACCGGGAACGTGGACGCCGAGATTGCCGAAATCGCCGGTCCGCAATTGGTGGTGCCGACCAACAATGCCCGCTTTGCCCTGAACGCCGGTAATGCCCGCTGGGGCAGCCTGTACGATGCCCTGTACGGCACCGACGTGATCGCCGAGGACAACGGACTGGAAAAGAGCGGCGGCTTCAACGAAAAACGCGCCGCCGAAGTGGTCAGGCGCGCCGCGCAGATTCTCGACCAAGCGGCCCCGCTGAATCAGGGCAGTCACGCGGACGCGCGCAGCTACAGCGTGCAGGACGGACAGCTGGTGGTCGCCACCGGGTCCGGTGAAACGGCACTGGCCGATGCCACCCGGTTCGTCGGGTTCAATGGCGATGCCGCTGCGCCCGAAGCCGTCCTGCTGCGCCGCAACGGCCTGCATCTGGAAATCCAGATCGACAAGAATGACGCCATTGGCAGCAAGCATGCCGCCGGGGTCAAGGATGTGCTGCTGGAATCCGCGGTCACGGCGATCATGGATTGCGAGGACTCGGTGGCAGCCGTCGATGCCGAGGACAAGGTCGGCGTCTACCGGAACTGGCTCGGCCTGATGAAAGGCAATCTCGAAGAGACCGTCAGCAAAGGTGACAAGACCTTCACTCGCCGTCTCAATCCGGATCGTCATTACACCACGCCGGATGGCGGCTCCCTGACCCTGCCCGGTCGCGCGCTGATGCTGGTGCGCAATGTGGGTCACCTGATGACCACGCCGGCGGTCCTGGACGGGAACGACCAGGAGATTCCGGAAGGCATGCTGGACGGCATGATGACCGCCCTGTGCTCGCTGCATGACCTGAAGGGTCTCGGCAAGCACCGCAATTCGCGCACCGGCAGCATGTACATCGTCAAGCCCAAGATGCATGGCCCGGACGAGGTCGCCTTCGGTTGCGAGATTCTTGACCGTGTCGAGGATGCCCTTGGCCTGGCGCGCAACACGCTGAAGATCGGTGTCATGGACGAGGAGCGCCGGACCACGGTCAACCTCAAGGAATGCCTGCGTGCCGCCCGCGAACGGGTCATCTTCATCAACACCGGCTTCCTCGACCGCACCGGCGACGAGATTCATACCTCGATGGAACTGGGGCCGTTCAAGCGCAAGGACGCCATCAAGGGTGAGCCCTGGATCAAGGCCTACGAGGACTGGAACGTCGATATCGGTCTGGAGTGCGGCCTGCAGGGGCACGCTCAGATCGGCAAGGGCATGTGGCCCAAGCCGGACCGCATGGCGGAAATGATGGAGGCCAAGCTGGGTCACCCGAAGGCCGGCGCCAACACCGCCTGGGTGCCCTCGCCCACCGCCGCCACCCTGCACGCCACGCACTATTACCAGGTGGACGTGATGGCGGTTCAGGAAGAGCTGAAGAAGCGCGGTCGTGCCCGCCTGGACGATATCCTCACCATTCCGGTGGAAGCGAATCCGCAGTGGTCGGGCGACGAGATTCAGCAGGAACTGGACAACAACGCCCAGGGCATTCTCGGTTACGTGGTGCGCTGGATCGATCAGGGCGTGGGCTGCTCCAAGGTGCCGGACATCAACGATGTCGGCCTGATGGAGGACCGGGCCACGCTGCGGATTTCCAGCCAGCACATCGCCAACTGGCTGCATCATGGCATTGCCAGCGAGGAACAGGTGATGAAGACCATGAAGCGCATGGCCGAGGTGGTGGATCGGCAGAATGCCGCCGACCCGCACTATCAGGCCATGGCGCCGGGCTTCGATGGCGTTGCCTTCCAGGCGGCCTGCGATCTGGTCTTCAAGGGTCGCGAGCAGCCCAGTGGCTATACCGAGCCGGTCCTGCATCGTCGCCGCCAGGAAGCCAAGGCAGGCTGAGGCGGAATCGAGATAACTGGAACAAGGCCCGGCACTGCCGGGCTTTTTTTTGTCCGGCGTCCGACCCGCCTTGACGCAGGTGCGCGCATCCACTGGTATAAGTCGGTATGGATCCGCGTATGCGCCAGCTTTTTCGTCCGTGTCGATACCTCGCCCTCGCATCGCTCTGTGTGGCGGTTTACGGCTGCATGCTTTTCGACCGCACCGGGGAACCCGAGCGAACAACTGTGCATCCGGAGGAATTGCCGGCGCTCACGGAGCTGAGCTTTGCGCATTCGTCGCTCCGGTTTCACCCGCAGAGTCCGGGATTGGCGGCACAGCTCGAAAGCCTGTCGGGTATCAGTCGGGATGTCTGGAGCCTGCCGGTCCAGCAGGTCATGCATCGCCAGGAGACTGGCCTCGGCAGCGGAGCCGTACGGTTGAGCACGCCCGGTTCCGGTGAGCCGGCTGCGGCCGGAAGCAGTCGCGCCCCGGCCCCTGCGGCGGACGGCTTTTTCTACACCGAGCATTTGAACCGGATCACCGAGCAGACCGCCCGCGCCGTGTTGCAGGGACGAACGGTCTTTGTCCTATCCACTGCAAGAGACAGTCAGCATGCCGGCTCTTCGGGCGCACAGCATGATCACGACAGGCACGACGACCCGGTCAGGCGCCATGCGGTGTTTGCGCTGGCTGAACAGAGCGGAGCGCTTGCCCGTTTCGAGACCGACGGTGTTGATCCGGTCCGGATCGCGGACGGGTTGCCACGGGGGCTCCCCTCCCAGGCCCTGCAGTTCGATCTGGCTAGCGGTCCGGACCGGGTGCTGATTGGCTACCGCGATCACGGTATTACCCTGCCGGCTCCGGCCACCCTTGGTGGCATGATGGTGCTATGGGGACCGGAATTCAAAGGCTCGGAAGATCGTTATCAGGATCTTGTCTACGGGCACTTGAGCGCCGATCTGCAGTTGCTGAGGATATCGTCTGCGCGGTTGCCGGGAACTGACATTCAACAGAGCGCGATCACGTCAATCGCATCGGACCGTTAGCCAATCCACCAATGTAAACAAGAACCGGAACTTCCTGGAGGGGACAAGGACAATGATTGCCGTTATTTTCGAAGTGGAACCGAAGGCGGGCTGTCGGGATGCCTATCTCGATCTTGCCGCTGAACTGAAACCCCTGCTGGCGGATATCGACGGTTTCATTTCAGTGGAACGGTTCGAGAGCCTGACCACACCGGGCAAGGTACTGTCCCTGTCGATCTGGCGGGATGGAGAGGCCGTGCAGCAATGGCGTGCGGTCGCCGAACACCGGGTCGCCCAGGCCCGCGGACGGAACGAGTTGTTTGCGAACTATCGCCTGCGGGTGGCGGGCGTGCTGCGGGATTACGGCATGGATCAGAGGGAGCAGGCACCGGCCGACAACCGCGCCGCGCTGGAATAGGTCGGTGTTTTCTTGAGGAGACGCTGATTTGTTCGCACGTTCGCGTTGGGGCTCGGCCGATTCTGGCCGCTGGCGGTGTTGCGTCACCGACCCGGTAGCGACGGCGACCGAACCGGCACCGCGCCTTGCCAGGCTGCCAAAATCGACTCGAGCGCGAACGCGGGAATAAATCAGCGTCTCCTTAACGCAGTCCGAGCACGTCTTCCATGTCATACAGCCCGGGCGGCTGATCGACCAGCCAGGCGGCAGCGCGGGTTGCCCCGCGGGCGAAGGTCATGCGGCTGCTGGCGCGGTGGGTGATCTCCATGCGCTCGCCTTCGCCGAGGAACATCACGGTGTGCTCGCCGACCACGTCGCCGCCGCGGATCGTCTCGAAACCGATGGTCTGCCGGCCACGCGCGCCGGTTCGCCCTTCCCGCCCGTAAACCGCACAGTCGGCGAGATTGCGACCCAGCGCCCCGGCAAGTACCTCGCCCATGCGTAGCGCGGTGCCGGATGGCGCATCGATCTTGTGTCGATGGTGCGCCTCGATGATTTCGACATCGAAATCATCGCCCAGCGCGCGCGCTGCCATCTCCAGCAGTTTCAGCGACAGCGTGATACCGGCACTGTAATTCGCGGCAAACACGATCGGCAGACGCGAACCGGCCTCGGTCAGCGCCGCCTTCTGGTCGTCATCCAGACCGGTGGTGCCAACCACCATCGGCACACCGTAGCGGGCACAGGACTCGAGGTTGCCGGCCAGCGCTTCCGGCAGGGTGAAGTCGATAAGAACATCCACGCGACCCTCACCCAGGGCGGCTTCGAGGTTATCCCGCAGCACCACATCCTGTGTGCCGACACCGGCGAGTTCGCCCGCATCCATGCCGGTTGCGGCATGACCGCTCCGCACCACGGCCGCTGACAGCTGCAGCGCCGGGTGTTCCCTGGTGGCCTGGATCAGCTGGCGACCCATGCGCCCTGCGGCGCCGACGATGACGGTACGAACCGGCTGCGGCATGACGCCCCCCTAGAATTTCAGTTCCTCGAAGAAACGCTTCGCCTTGTCCAGCCAGGATGAGGTCTCCGGATTATGCCGCTTGCCGCCCTTGTCCAGGGTATTCCCCAGCTGTTCCAGCAGATCGCGCTGCTCGCGGGTCAGGTTGACCGGTGTCTCTACCATCACGCGACAGAGCAGATCGCCCTGCGGACCGCCACGCACCGGCTTCACGCCCTTGCCCCGGACGCGGAACACCTTGCCACTCTGGGTTCCTTCGGGGATCCGCAGCGTGACCCGGCCGGACAGGGTCGGCACCTCCAGTTCGCCGCCCAGCGAGGCGGTCACGAAACTGATCGGCATGGTGCAACGCAGGTGTTCGCCATCACGCGTGAAGATCGGATGCTCGCGCACCATGACCTGCACGTACAGGTCACCGGGCGGGCCGCCGCGTTCTCCGGGCTCACCTTCGCCGGACAGGCGGATCCGGTCGCCGGTATCGACCCCGGCCGGAATCTTGACGGCGATTTCCTTGGTGTGTTCGGTACGGCCCTGCCCCTGGCAGTCCCCGCACGGGTCGGTGACCACCGCTCCGGTACCGCCGCAATGGGGGCAGCTTTGCTGAATGGAGAAAAAGCCCTGCTGAACGCGGACATCACCATGGCCCTTGCAGGTCGGGCAGACATCCGGCGCCTTGCCGTCACGCTGACCCTTGCCGTCGCATGTGCCGCAGGGGGTCCAGCTCGGAATGCGGATCGTGGTTTCGGTGCCGTGCACCGCTTCTTCCAGCGACAGGTCCAGGTTGTAGCGCAGGTCGGCACCGCGGAACATGCCCGCGCCGCCACCGCGGCGACCACCGAAGATGTCACCGAAGACGTCCGAAAAGATATCGGAGAAATTGCCACTTCCGCGGGGGCCGCCACCGCCCATTCCGCCGGCACCGTCCACCCCTGCATGACCGAACTGATCATAGGCCGCCCGCTTGCGCGGATCCGTGAGCACCTCGTAGGCGGTCTTCACTTCCTTGAAGCGCGCCTCGGCGTCCGCATCGCCAGGATTGCGATCCGGGTGGAATTTCATGGCCAGGCGACGGTACGCCTTCTTCAGATCGGCTTCAGACGCGGTCTTCTGGACCCCGAGAACCTCGTAATAATCCCGATTTGCCATACGTGTCTGCGTCCTGTCGGTATCGACGGGCGGAACAGCGGCCGCCGCGCCAGCATGCGTCCGGTCCGTCGGTCAATCGTTCGATAAGCGGTGTCGCAACGACAAAGGCGCAGGATGATAACGCATCCTGCGCCCGCTAACCTGCCCGAAGCCGCGCCGGGGCGCGGCGCGATCCCCGGGTCCGCCTTACTTGCGTTCGTCGTCGTTGACTTCCTCGAACTCGGCATCGACCACGTCGTCGCTGTCGGAGGTGGCATCAGCCGTCTCGCCAGCCTCGGCATCAGGCCCGCCCTGCTCCTGGCTATACAGCTTTTCCGCCAGCTTGCCCGAATGCTCGGCCAGCGCCTGGGTCTTGGCTTCGATCTCGTCCTTGTCACTGCCCTTGAGGGCAGTTTCCAGTTCCTCGATCGCGGTTTCGACGGTTTTCTTCTCGTCCTCCGAAACCTTGTCGCCAAGATCGGTCAGCGACTTGCGGGTCGCATGCACCATGTTTTCGCCCTGGTTGCGGGCATCCACAAGTTCACGTGCCTTGCGATCCTCCTCGGCGTGCGTCTCCGCGTCCTGCACCATGGCATCGATTTCCTCTTCGCTGAGGCCGGAGGATGCCTTGATGACAATGGACTGTTCCTTGCCGGTGGCCTTGTCCTTGGCCGAGACATGCAGGATGCCGTTGGCATCGATGTCGAAGTTGACCTCGATCTGCGGCACGCCACGCGGGGCCGGCGGAATATCGCTGAGATCGAACTTGCCCAGCGATTTGTTGCCGGTGGCGATCTCGCGCTCACCCTGCAGCACATGCACGGTCACGGCAGTCTGATTGTCCTCGGCGGTGGAGAACACCTGATTCGCTTTTGTCGGGATCGTGGTGTTCTTCTCGATCAGCTTGGTCATCACGCCGCCCATGGTCTCGATCCCCAGGGACAAAGGCGTCACGTCCAGCAGCAGCACGTCCTTGACATCGCCACCCAGCACGCCGCCCTGGATCGCGGCACCGACTGCCACCGCTTCGTCCGGGTTGACGTCCTTGCGCGGATCCTTGCCGAAGAACTGCTTGACCGCTTCCTGCACCTTCGGCATCCGGGTCTGGCCGCCGACGAGAATGATTTCGTCCACTTCCGAGGCGCTCAGTCCGGCATCCTTCAGTGCGGTCTTGCACGGTTCGATGGTGCGCTTGACCAGGTCTTCGACCAGCGACTCCAGCTTGGCCCGGGTCAGCTTGATGGCCAGATGCTTGGGACCACTCTGATCGGCGGTCACATAAGGCAGATTGATCTCGGTCTGCTGGCTTGCGGACAGCTCGATCTTGGCCTTTTCCGCTGCTTCCTTCAGCCGCTGCAGAGCCAGCTTGTCCTTGCCCAGGTCGATGCCCTGATCCTTCTTGAACTCGGCGATGAGGTAATCGATCACGGCGCGGTCGAAGTCCTCGCCACCGAGGAAGGTGTCACCGTTGGTGGACAGCACTTCGAACTGATGCTCGCCGTCAACTTCCGCGATTTCGATGATCGACACGTCGAACGTACCGCCGCCGAGGTCATAGACTGCGACCTTGCGATCGCCGCTCTGCTTGTCCATGCCGTAGGCCAGCGCTGCCGCGGTCGGCTCGTTGATGATGCGCTTGACCTCGAGACCGGCGATCTTGCCGGCGTCCTTGGTCGCCTGACGCTGGGAATCATTGAAGTAGGCCGGCACCGTGATCACGGCTTCGGTCACTTCCTCGCCCAGATAGTCCTCGGCGGTGGACTTCATCTTCTGGAGGACGCGGGCGGAGATTTCCGGCGGCGCCATTTTCTTGCCGCGCACTTCCACCCAGGCATCACCATTGTCCGCCTTGACAATGTGATACGGCATTTCCTTCACGTCGCGCTGCACGACTTTTTCGTCGAAGCGACGGCCGATCAGGCGCTTGACCGCATGCAGCGTGTTCTCGGCGTTGGTGACAGCCTGGCGCTTGGCCGAGGCACCCATGAGAACCTCGCCATCCTCGGTGAAGGCCACCACCGACGGCGTCGTGCGATCCCCCTCGGCATTTTCCAGAACACGCGCCTTGCCGCCTTCCATCACGGCCACACACGAGTTCGTCGTGCCCAGATCGATTCCGATAATCTTGCCCATAATCAATGCTCCTGTTCGTTCTTGCAGCGGCTGTGCCGCAAATCAATGCGATGCCCTCTACATTTGGGCTGCGCGGGGCTTTTCAAGCCCGGGTGTCAATTCCATCCTCGTCGGCGGAACGCGCAACGATGACCATGGCCGGTCGCAGCAGGCGGTCGTGCAGCGCGTACCCCTTCTGCACCACCTGCATCACGGTATTCGGCGCATGCTCGCGGGACGGTTGCATGGCCATGGCTTCATGCCGCTCGGGATCGAACTTCTCCCCCAGAGGATCCACCAGCGCAATGCCGAATCGCTCCAGCACCTGCTCCATCATTTTGAGCGTCAGTTCCGCGCCCTCGCGCAGACTGGCGACACTGGCACCGTCTTCCTCGGCTGCCTGCACGCCCATTTCCAGACTGTCCTTCACCGGCAACAGATCGGCCGCCAGCTTTTCCACGCTGTACTTGCGGGCCTGCTGCACATCCCGCTCGGCCCGCCGACGGATGTTTTCCAGCTCTGCACGGGCGCGCAGAAACTGATTCCAGTTGTCTTCCGCCTTTTCCTCGGCGGCCTCGAGCGCGGCCCGCAGCTCCGCTTCCCGGCCGGTCTCACCGCCCTGCTCCGCGGTATCCGCTGCGTCGGCGGAGGAATCCTGCGCCACAACATCGTCCTCGGTCCTGCGTTCTTCGTCGGCCATGATGACTCCTGTACTGTCCTTCTCGTCCCGCGGCCCGCAAAAAAGCACGCGGTTCCGGGGATGACGGTTTACTGCCAATAAAACTCGGGGCACGCCACCACGCGACCATGCCGCCCGGAGAAACACCGGCGCTTTCGCATCGGGGTACGAACGAGCGGTGTTCTTCTGTCCCGGAAGGGAATGGGGGGTCAGTGCTTTTTATTCAAGGCTGCGCCGAGCAGCCGCGCCGTCATGTCGACAATCGGGATCACGCGATCGTATTCCATCCGGGTGGGCCCGATGACCCCGAGCACGCCCAGCACCTCACCTTCGGCGGAGTACGGTGAGGTAACGAGGCTGCAGCCATCAAAAATCTGGTAGCCGGATTCCTCGCCGATGAAGATCTGGATGCCGTCAGCCGCCAGGCACTGATCGAGGATATGCAGAATGTCCCGCTTCTGGGTGAAGGCCTCGAACAGGCCACGCAGCTTCTCGACGTTGGACAACTCCTCGAACTCCATCAGATTGGTCTGTCCGGCAACAACATAGCCGTCGTCGCGGGCATCACCCCGATCGCTGAATACCTTGCCACCGACCTCGATGACCGATGTCATCAGGGCATTCATGCGCTCCCGGTCGTTGCTCATGCGCGCAAGCAATGCGCCACGCACAGAGTTGACCTCGCGTCCGGCAAACTCCTGGTTCAGGAAATTCGCCACCATCTGCAACTCGTCCGGCGTGTAATCCCGATCGGTGTGCACGATGCGGTTCTGCACCTCGTGCTCGTTCAGCACCAGGATCGCCAGCACCCGACGGTCACTCAGAGGCAGAAACTCCACGTGCCGCAGCGACACCGCAGAACGGCGTGGCAACGTGACGACACCGGCCAGCCGGGTCAGCCCGGACAGCAGATTGGACGCGGAATCCACCAGCGCGTCGGAGCCCGCGCCCTCCTCCGCGTCAAGTCGGATGATGCGGCTCTTGAGATGCTCGCTGCCGAGACTCTGGACGGTGAGCAGGCTGTCGACGAAGAACCGGTAACCCTTGTCGGTGGGTACGCGTCCCGCCGAGGTGTGCGGTGCCCGCACGTAGCCAAGCTCCTCGAGATCGGACATGACGTTGCGCACCGTTGCCGGGCTGACATCCAGCCCGGACTCACGGGTCAGGGTGCGCGAGCCGACCGGCTGCCCATCACGGATGTGGCGCTGTACCATGACCCGCAGCAGGTGACGTGCACGTTCGTTGAGATCGCCGTCCGTCATGCCTGTACCGAACTCCGTATTACGTGCGGGAATCGCCGGATGCAGTGTCGCACGTCGACGCGATTAGCACTCTATCGGAACGAGTGCCAGACAGTAGCAACAAGCCGGGAAGGCGTCAATCGTTCATGCAGCGCATAAGCATAAAAAACAACGACTTGGAAATTGTCTCCGGCCGGCCTACAGGCTTGAAGGCGAACGTCGGAGCAAGGCAGGGAGTGCCATCATGTTGAGACACCTGGCGATTCGCGACTTCGCGCTGGTCGATCGGCTGGAACTGGATCTGGCCGACGGAATGACGGCACTGACCGGCGAAACCGGCGCCGGCAAATCCATTCTGCTCGACGCGCTGGGTCTGGCCCTCGGCGACCGCGGCAATGCCGACACCGTGCGTACCGGGGCGGAGCGGGCCGAGATTCACCTGGACTTCGATATCCAGGCCCTGCCCCATGTCCGCCAGTGGTTGTCGGAGCGTGAGCTGGATGCGGATGACGACTGTCTGCTGCGCCGGGTTATTCAGACCGGCGGCAGGTCTCGCGGCTTCATCAACGGCAGCCCCGTGCCGGTGACGCTCCTGCGCGAACTGGGTGAGCAACTGGTCGACATCCATGGCCAGCACGAGCACCAGAGCCTGCTCCGGCGGGACGTCCAGCGCGCCACGCTGGACGCGATCGCCGGCAACGGACCATTGCTGGATAAGCTGCGCGCGATCACGGAGCGGCTCACTGCGATCGAGACCGAGCAACAAAGGCTTGGCGGGGGCCATGCGGATCATGCCGAGCGTCAGGATTTTCTCGCGTTCCAGCTGCAGGAACTGGACGGGATGGCACTCGACCCCGACGCCATCACGGCGCTGGAGGCGGAACACAAACGGCTGGCGAACGCCGGCGAACTGCTGCGGAGCAGCAATGCCCTGCTGCTCACGCTCAGTGATGACGACGACTCGGCGCAAAGCCGTCTGGGCCAGTCCACGCGCGAACTGGAGCAGTTACTGGCCAGCGATCCAGGGCTGACAGAGGCTCACGAACTGCTGGCCGGCGCCTCGGTCCAGCTGGACGAGGCGGTCGACGCCCTGCGGCGGCGCAGTGAAGCCACCGAGCTGGATCCGGATCGGTTGCAGGACCTGGAGCAGCAGATGGAGGCCCTGTCGGACCTGGCGCGAAAGCACCGATGCCGGGTTGATGAACTGTTCGCGGTCCGGGAAACCCTGACGGAAGAACTCGAGGCATTGCAAAACGCCGGCGAGCGGCTGCGGGATTTGCAGCAGGAACGGCAAACCACCCTGCAGACTTACCACGCACAGGCACTCGCACTGCGCGAGAGTCGTCGACAGGCCGCAGCCACCCTGAACGACGATGTCACCCCGCGGCTGGAAGAACTGGGCATGGGCGGCGCGGCACTGCAAATCACTGTGACGCCGCGGGAAGACGAGCGGATTTCCCGGCACGGTATGGATGATGTCAGCTTCGACGTCCGCACCAACCCCGGCCAGCCATTCGGTCCGATGCACAAGATCGCCTCCGGCGGGGAACTGTCACGCATCAGCCTGGCAATCCAGGTGGTGACCGTGCATGACACGGCGATACCGGTACTCATTTTCGACGAGGCGGATTCAGGGATCGGTGGCGGAATTGCAGAGGTGGTGGGCCGCCACCTCCGCCACCTCGGTCGTCGGCATCAGGTCCTGTGCGTTACCCACCTGCCCCAGGTCGCGGCTCAGGCGGATCATCATCTGCGGGTCAGCAAACGCAGTGAGCAGGACAGCACGGTCAGCGACGTCAAGCGTCTTGGCGAGGAGGAGCGCGTCATCGAAGTGGCGCGGATGCTCGGTGGCATGGAGCTCACGGATGCGACCCTGGAACATGCACGGGAGATGATAGACCGGTCGCGCGCTGCAGACTCTTCTTAAAAAACGCCATGCAGCCTACTGTTTTTCCAGTTGAAAACAGCGACGAATCAGGCCGGCCGGGTCAGTTCCTGCCCGGGCTCGACACGGAATCCGCCGCGCGGCAGTCCGGGCAAACGCCGTAGATGATCAGCGAATGGTCGCGCATCGCGAACCCCATTTCCTCGGCAACGATCTTCTGCCGACCTTCGATGACCGGGTCGATGAACTCCTCGATGGAGCCGCATTCAATGCACACGATGTGATCGTGATGGCCCTGCTCGTCAAGTTCGAAAACCGACTGGTTGCCCTCGAAGTGATGCCGTACCACAAGCCCCGCTGATTCGAACTGGGTCAGCACGCGATACACGGTCGCCAGACCGATATCCTCGCCGGAGTCCAGCAGGCGCCGATAGACGTCCTCGGCCGAGAGGTGCCGGTTATCACTGGTCTCCAGCATTTCCAGGATTTTCATCCGTGGCAAGGTGACTTTCAGCCCGGCCTTCTTGAGATCCTTCGACTCCACGCCATTCCCCTGTCGATCGTGTGCATCGGTGCGCGAGTAGGTTATGATCGCTGCCAGTTTCAGTCCCGGCAAAAGAGCCCTACATGCAACGCATTTGTCTCATTGTATTACTCTCCGTGGGCAGCGTCTCCCTCGGCGCCTGTTCCCTGTCGAATATCCCGTTCACCTATCAGGTACCGGTGCAGCAGGGGAATGTCATCACCGACGAGCAGATCGCCCAGCTCCGTCCCGGCATGACCCAGCGTCAGGTGCGCTTCATTCTCGGCACGCCCGCCATCGAGGACACGTTCCGGGTGAATCGCTGGGACTACGTGCACACGGAGAGAGACGGCGGCGGTGGCAAACCGGAGCGCCTGACGGTGATCTTCGGTGACGACGGCAATCTGCAGGAGCTGCGCGGAAACATGGCGCCGGAAGACTGGGGCGCCTGACTCCGCGACGCCCCGGGAACAATGTCTGTGTTCCCCAGGTAACGGTTACCCGGACATTTTCGCGCGTCGACGTCGGTGTTCTTTCGGATCGACCAGCAGAGGCCGGTAGATTTCGACACGATCTCCGTCACGCAGGATCCGGGTCAGCCCGACGATCTCCCCGAAAATACCCACCTGCTGCTCGTTCAGGTTGATGTCCGGGTGCTTCTGCAGCACGCCCGACGCCCTGATAGCGCTCTCGATCGTGCTGCCCGCAGGCACCGTCAGTTGCAAGAGTGTCTGTCGGGCCGGCAAGGCATATGCGACCTCGATCTGCAGCATGTCGGCCATGCTCAGGGCCCGTAGACCTGCCGTGCACGCTTGACGAACGAATCCACCAGCCGATTCGCCAACTCGTCGAAAACGCGACCAAAGGCGAGACGCGCCAGCGTGTTGGAAAACTCGAACTCCAGGTCCAGTGAGACCTTGCTGGAGTCATCGCCGAGTTGCTGGAAACGCCAGTAACCGTCCAGCCGGCGAAAAGGACCCTCCACCAGGCGAATCTCCAGCATCTTGCCGCGTTGTGAGCGATTCAATGTGGTGAATGAGCGGCTGAGCCCGCCCTTGCTGATGGTGACCGACGCCTTGATCTCGTCGCCGTTGTCCTGCAGCACCGCGCTATCGGTACACCAGGGAAGAAATTCCTTGTAACGATCCACGTCCTCGACCAGATCGAACATCTGAGTCGCCGAATACGGAACCAGCGCGCTGCGGGAAATGCTTGCCATGACGTCTCGCAGATTGGTTAAAGAGTGTGCCAGGCAAGCCCAAGGCCACTTGCGAACAGCAACAGCAGCGCGAGTGGCAGGCTTACCCGTATGGCGGCGTGAACACCGAAACGCAGAGGTGCGCCAGTCATTCCTGTGGAAAGCGTGTCACGGGGGAGCCACCAGCAACAGTACAAGGCAGTCCCGAGTGCCAGAAGCGGGAGCAAGATAAGGCCCAGAAAACGATTCAGCAAGTCGGGCAGCGACAAGCCCGAGAGTCCCGGCAAAACCTCCCATGGTCGCCAGTCTGTCCACAGACTATAACCAAGCAGAATCACCACGGCGAGCAACCAGGCCGCCCCGACGGACAACACCGTCGCGCGCTGCAGGTCGAACGGTCCACGCTGCAGACTCGCCACCGGGACCTGCAGCAGCACCACGCCGCTGGTCAGCAGGAACAGCAGGACCAGCACGGCAAACAGGGATGACAGCAATGCAGCCATGGGCAGGCTTGCCAGCATCGGCGGTATCGCCTGGAACAGGACATCTATCCCGCCGAGCCCACGTGCACCGGACACACCCAGCAGACTCAGCACCATCACGGCGGCCAGCAGCACGAGGACGGCATGCAGCAGCAGCACAACCAGTGCCAGGCGCACGACCCGATCGCCCGGCTTCAACCCGCAGCCGAGAGTGATGCCGACACCCGTTGCAACCGCGGCGGCAAAAAACGCCTGCTGCGCGCCGGCAAACAGCGCCGACCATGTCATCGGGCCGTTTGTCGCAACAGCCAGCAGTGCGATCGGTCCAGTCCCGGCGCGCAGGAGCACCATCGTTGCAAGGGCCAGCAACAGCAACAGACCGGCCGGAACCGCGACCAGAAGGAACCCTTCCAGTGCGCGGCGACCGGCGGCTACCGGCAACGCCACCGCAAGCAGAAACAGGGTAAGCCAACCGAGACTCCGTTCCGGTTCGTTCACCAGATCGCTCAGTGCCCGGCTCAGCAAGGGACCCTCCAGCGGCTCGCCACCGGCTGCGAGCATGCGAAACACAAACCCTGTCGACCAGGCAGCGATGACCGCCAGACCAGCGACAGCCAGCAAAGCTGCCAAAACCATGCCGCGCCCCAGCCATTGCCAGTGCCGACTGTGGCCATGCAAGCTCGCGAGCGATCGGAAGGCCGCCACGGGCGACTGACGAGTGACCCGACCCGCGATCAGTTCCAGACTCAGCAGGGGCAGACCGAGCAGCAGCAAGCCGACACCGTAACCCAGCAGAAAACCACTGCCCTGCTCGGCCAGCAGCACCGGGGAGCGGGACAGACTGGCGAAACCGATGCTGACGCCGAGCAGCGCCAGCGCAGGGACAAGGGGCGACGACCAGTCGCCGTGCATCGACCGTCGGGGGATGGTCAAGGGCAAGCCTCTTCGCGGGAGTTCCCCGGCATTCTTCGTTATCCGATGCCATGCGGGCAAGTCCGGTAGTGCTGAACGAAGCCTGCCGTTACAATGCGCCGCGTGAGCAAAAACAAGCCGAAACACGAATCCAACGTCATTGCGGTCAACCGCAAATCACGTCACGACTACTTCATCGAGGAAACCGTTGAAGCGGGTCTCGTCCTCGAAGGATGGGAGGTGAAGAGTCTGCGTGCGGGCCGGGTCAGCCTGGCAGAAGGCTATGTGGTGATGCGGCGGGGCGAGGCCTGGTTGATCGGCGGCAACATTCAACCGCTGTCATCCGCTTCCACGCATGTCGCCTGCGACCCCGTTCGCACGCGCAAGCTGCTGCTGCACGCGAAGGAGATCGCCCGACTGACCGGGGCTGCCGACCGCGAGGGCTACACGCTGGTGCCATTGAAGATGCACTGGCGGCGCGGGCGCGCCAAGCTGGATATCGGGCTCGCCAAGGGCAAGAAGAACTACGACAAGCGCGAAACCCAGAAGCAGCAGGACTGGAAACGCCAGAAGGAACGCCTGCTCAAGCATCGCGTCTGAGCCGGTGGCGCAACATGGGCATGCGCCAATGCCTGCCCGCACTTGGGAAAGCGTCGGACAGGCCCCACATATAACTGCGAGAAAGACTGTATACTGAAGACTCTATCCGGGGGCGACATGGTCTCGACGTGGATAGTGAAACCCGAGGTGCATGCCGAGGACGTCGTTCAATCCTCGTAAAACAAAAGCGACCAACTTAAACATAGTTGCCAACGACGATAACTACGCTCTAGCGGCCTAAAAACCCCGCTAGCTGTCGAACTCGGTGAATGCTTGTGGTCCTGAGTTGACAGTCGTAGAGCACAAGCTCGCAGTACCAGGGTCCGCCTGTCCGTGGTGCTGTTAAATCGACCGGGCTAGTTGATCACGTTCCCTTGCTCGCTGGGTAGTGATCGGCGAATGCTAAAAGCGGGCTAAGCATGTAGATCCAACGGTGGATCATCTGCGGACGCGGGTTCGATTCCCGCCGCCTCCACCAAAAACCGTTTCACCGGCGTTCGGTGAGACCCTGAAACCCGCGCAGCAACAGGCTTCGCGGGTTTTTTGTTGGGCGCCGGAATTCACCGCAGTTCGGGAAACGCCCCACCATCGCCGAAAGCAGACTGTCTTCAGGCCGCCGGCGTCAATCGGAAGAAGCAAGGCGTCGGGCCACGTTTTCGTAGACTGCGAGCATGGCCGGCACCAGGAACAGCACGATCAGCGACGCCATGGCCAGACCGAAGGCGATGGAGATGGCCATGGGAATCAGGAACTGGGCCTGGACCGAGGTCTCGAACAGCAACGGCGTCAACCCGCCGATGGTGGTCAGGGTTGTGACCAGCACCGGCCGGAGGCGCAGCCGCGAGGCCTCCATCAGTGCCTCCTCCACCGGACTGTCAGGATTCTGGTCGCGGATCTCGCGATAGAAGGTCACGAGGATGATGCTGTTGTTCACCACGATTCCGGACAGACCGAACAGACCGAACAGGGACAGGATCGTCAGATCCAGGCCGAACAGGTAATGACCGAAAAACGCACCGACTATCCCGAACGGGATCACTGCCATCACCAGTAGCGGCCAGCCGTAGGACGAAAAGACGAAGGCCAGGATCAGGTAGATCAGCGCCAGTGCGAGCATAAGGCCCACCCGCATGTCTGCCAGGGTTTCCTCCTGGTCGGCCGCCTGTCCGCCAAACGCCGTCTGGACCCCGTACCGTTCGCGCAGTTCCGGCAGCAGATTCTCTTCCAGATCGGCAATGATCCGGTTCGCGTTGGTCACCTGGGAATCCACATCGGCCGTGGGCCGCACCGCCAGTCTGCCTTCATGGTGTCTCAGGGACGCAAAGCTGCGCCGGGTCTCCACATCCGCCACGTTCCCCAGGGGCACCAGCTGTCCATCCGGCGTGCGCACCCGGAAGTCTTCCAGACTGGCCAGTTGATGGCGCTGCTCCCGGGCCATGCGCACCCACACCTCCACCTCATCCCGGCCCTGCTGAAAGATCTGCGCAAGGGCACCGCTGTAGGCCTGGCGAAGCTGGTTGCCGAGATCGGCGGACGACAGCCCCAGGGCGTGGCCCTGATCGTTGAGCCGGTAGATCCACTGCTCCGGCCCGTAGGGCAGATCGTCGGTCACGCCGGATACGCCGGGGCGTTGCCGAAGATCCGCCTGGACCTCCATGGAGGCGGCCTTGAGCTGTTCCGGCTGGGCACCGGTGATGCGCACGTCAATATCGGCCCCGGGTGGCCCCTGACCACGCTCCCTGACCACAAGGCTTTCCAGCCCCGGTGCCTGCGGTGCGTTCTCTTCGACGGCGCGGATGAAGGAACGGTTACGCACGTCCCGCTGATCCGGCGGACTCAACTGAATGAAGATGCCGCCATAGTTTTCACCCAGCCGGGTATCGGCAGGGTCCGTCGACACGGTACTTCCCGTGCGACCCACGCGCGTCAGGAGAATGTCGCCCCCCAGTGCCTCGTCGGTGGCCACGAGGGTTTCCTCCAGCTGCTCGAGGTAGGCTTCCACGCGTTCCCTGGGTGTACCGGGTGCGAAGCTGACATTGGCATACAGGGTTTCGCCCTCGACGCTGGGGAAGAAGGTGAACGCGAGGCGCCCCGACGCTACCAGTGCCACGGCCACGATCAGCAGCGCCACCGGCACCGCCATGGTGGCCCAGGGGTTATGGATGGCCAGCCGCACGCTTCGGCAGAACGGACCGTCCCGAAACCGGTTGAAGACAGCATCCGCTTTCTGGCGGTACCGGTTCGGCGAACTGCGCTCGGCGCGTTCAAAGGAGCGACGCAGATGGCCGGGCAGAATGAAGAATGCCTGGACGATGGCGGCGACGATCACGCACACCACCACCAGTGGAATGTCGAACAGAATGTTGCCGATGGGCCCACCGATGATCATCAGCGGCAGAAATGCGGCAATGGTGGTCAGGGATGCCGCCATGACCGGCGCGAACATCCGCCGTGCGCCGTTTACCGCCGCCTCCGCCGCACCCTCGCCGTTCTGAAAGCGACTGTAGGCGTTCTCCCCCACCACCACGGCGTTATCGACGATGATGCCCAATGCCATGATGAAGGCGAACAGGCTCATCATGTTGATGCTGCCGCCGGTGAAGAACAGCACCGTGAGTGCGGCAAGGAACGAGGTCGGAATCCCCAGAGTCACCCAGAAGGCCATGCGCGCGGAGAGGAATGCCAGCAGGATACCGATGACCAGCAGAAGCCCGCCCGCACCGTTTTTCAGCAGCAGTGCGATCCGTTCGCTGATGAACTGCCAGAATTCGTCGAAGACCTCGATGTTCACACCTTCCGGCAGGGTCGGCACACGCTGCTGCAGAAACCCATCCAGCAGGCGGGCGGCTGCCAGAGAGTCTTCCTGCTCGGCGCGCTCCACCACGAGCTCGACCGCGTCACCCTGTGCGGTGCGCAGTTGCACCTCCCGGTCCCTAGCCTGCTGCAGGACGGTTGCCAGAGTTCCCAGCGGGACGCTGCGGCCGCCGTCAAGGAAAATCGGCAGATTTTCGAAGGCCTGCGCCGAACGGGCCTGATCCACGCCGCGCAACTGACGGGCCACATCCCATTCACCCGCTTCCCCGCCCGGGGTGTCCCGGCTCTGGGTATCAACCCGCGTTGCCAGATCCGCGAACGTCAGCCCGAGGTCGTTGAGCCGCTGCTGATCCACTTCAATACTGATTTCCTGCTCTGCGAGACCCTTGAGCTCTACCCGGGTCGCGCCCTGCTCCAGCAACTCCTCCTCAAGCCATCGCGCCAGTTCCCGAACTTCCCGGGTGGAGAGTTCGCCACTGATCAGCACGCGCGCGACAGTGTCGTAACGCAGTACCCGCTGGATGGTGGGCTCCCGGGATTCCTCGGGCAGTCCCCGCACGCCGGCAACACGGTCCTTCACCTGCTCGGTCGCCTCGGTGATATCGGTCCCTTCGCGGAACTCGAGCACGATGGTGGCGCTGCCGTCGGCGGAGGTGGAGGTCAGCTCGCGCAGCCCGTCCAACCCCCGGAGTTCCTCCTCCAGGGGAGAGGTCACGGCGTCCACCACCTCTTCCGCCGTGGCACCACGCCACTCCACCTGTACGGTGACGAAATCCAGTTCGAAGGTGGGAAAGAACTGCGTGTTGAGCTGCTGCAGGGACCACAGCCCGGAAACCATCATCAGCAGCATGATCAGATTTGCCGCCACCGGATGGCGGGCAACCCAGGCCAGCCAGGAACCTTCCGCGGTGGCGCTCATGCCGGGCTCACTGCTCGACAACCCGGACCCGCAGTCCGTGCATGGCCTGAGGGATCTGGGTTTTCACCACCTGATCTCCGGAGGCCAGGGCTTCCGCGCGCACCAGCACGCCGCGCTCCCCGTTGGCCCGGTAGGCCTGCCCCAGCCGCTCCACGGCCACGACCTCCATCCGGTCGTCCACGACCCGATAAACACGCCCGGCGTCATACAACGCCTCGTAGGGCAGCACGATGCTGTCCGGTTCGGCCGGCAGCAGGACTTCCAGGCTGGCGAACCGCCCCAGCACCAGATCCTCTCCCCCCGCGGTAACCCGGAAAAGCGCATCGACTCCACCCTGACCGCGTCCGGCCTGTCCCGCGAAACGGGACAAATCCAGCGCGACCGGCTGTTCATCCACCGTTCCCCGCACCTCAACGCCGTCGCCAGCCATGGCGAGGCGCAACGGCACCAATCCGTGGCCCGGCACCGTGGCGCGGATCTCCAGCGCATTGATGTCGTAGAGGCGTACCAGTGGTTCACCCGGGCCGACCCGGTCACCGGGCGCTACCAGCACCTCGGCGATCCGGGCCTCGAAAGGAGACTCCACCGCGATGCGCGTCAGATCCAGCGCGGCACGGTCGCGCAGGGCTCGGCTCCGTTCGAGACGCGAATCCAGCTGCTCCAGTCGCTGCTCCGCCGTATCCACTGAAAAGCGTCTCTCGGCCAGCGCCTGGCGCTGACGGGTCTGTTCCTGCTGCGCCCGATCAAGATCCGACGGCGAGGCAAACTGCTCCCGGGAAAGGTCCTGCAGCCGCGCCACCTCCCGGTTGAGCAGCTCCAGGAGTTCCTGTTCGCGAGTGACTTCTTCCCGGTCCAGCCGGATACGACGCTCCTCCACCTCGCGCTGGGAGCGTAAATCGACCAGGTCGGCTTCGCGTTCGTCCAGAGTCAGGCGCAACTCCCTGTCATCCAGCCGCACCAGTTCGCGTGCGGCAGGCGCCGTGTCGCCCTCGCGGGCGGGCACGGCAGCGACATCGGCCGTCACGGCGGCACTCAGCGTGGCAACCCGCGGTGATTCCACGTACCCCTGCAGTCGCAGCAGGGGGCGGTGAGCGGCCACGGTCACCTCGGTGGTGGTCACCGGCCAGGCCCGCTCCTCGACCGGCTCTGCCGGCACTTCCGCTCGCGTCAGCCAGAGCAAGGCCGCCAGCGCCGCCGCCAGACCCAGGATGGCGAACGGAAACAGCAGGCGCACGATCGCCCTCGATCGGCTCATGCGAAATCGAGATACTGGTGGGTGAGGATCTCGCTGCCCTCGATGCGCGGCGCAAGCCGATGATCGCCGGATCCCCCGGGCTCGGGCGACAGAGGGTCATGGGCTCGGGACGTAATGGCGAGAATCAGTCGCTGCAATGACATGATGGCAATTCCGGGACGCTGAATTCGCCGCTCACCGTACATCAAAGAACCGCGAGCCGGGCCAGGAAGGGCAGCCGAAGATAATAGTGTAACGGTGATTGTCCGGCCAATACCGGGGAAGCACCCGGCCACCCCGACCGCGCCGCCGATGCCTCCTCGACGTTCCAGCCGTTGCTGCTGGCCCGGGTCTCCTGTCATGGCCCGTTGCGAACCACTGCAACGCAGGCATCATCCGGCGTTCACGACAGCGTCATCGCTGCGGCGCAGTATCCCGCTGTCCATCGTTGGCGGAGCAGGAGTCAAGGATCATGTCAGGGCAAAGTCGTTCCAACGTCGTCGATCTGGTGCACGGTCGCTGGGTAACCGGTCTGGCGCGCAACCGTGAGGAAGTGCGTGAGTCGCAGGCACTGCGCTACCGGGTTTTCGCCCTGGAGATGGGCGCGACCCTGCATTCGCCGATTCCGGGCCTGGATCACGATGCCTTCGACCCCTACTGCCGCCACCTCGTGGTTCGCGACCGCATGACGCAACGCGTGGTCGCCTGTACGAGGATTCTCGAGGGCTGGCAGGCAACGAGAGCCGGCGGATTTTACTCCGCGGGCGAATTCCGGCTCGATCCGCTACTGTCGTTGCCGGGCCGAAAACTCGAAATCGGCCGCACCTGTGTCGACGCGAACTACCGCGGCGGGGCCGTGCTGGCCATGCTCTGGTCCGGACTGGCAGCCTTCGTTCACCGCCACCGTTACGACTACCTGCTGGGCTGCGCCAGCGTCGCCGCGCATGACAATGGCGTCGCGGTCCGCTCCCTGATGGCGCAGATGCGTGATCGGCACATGACGTCGGACATGCTGCGGGTTGTTCCTCATCAGCCGGTGCCGGGAGACGGCCCACTGCCATTGGAACCTGCGCCGACGCCACCGCTACTCAGGGCCTACCTGGCCCTGGGCGCGAAGATCTGCGGAGAACCCTGCCTTGACCCGGATTTCCAGGTTGCCGATCTGCTGTTACTGCTCGATATTCGCGAGCTGAGCATGCCGTATGCACGCCATTTCCTGCCATTCGCGGAACGCCGCCGGGGAATCGCAGCCTGAACCGTTTCCCGGCCAATGGGTCCGTCGAGGTAGGATGGGGGGCATGCGCTTCCCTGGCATCGACGGGAGACAGCCCTTGGGCCTTAAGACTGTTTTGCGGCCGAAGTCCGCGACACCGCTGGACCGGCTTTTCATCGAAGCGGAATCCGTCATTCTCGGGAAGCGCCATCAGTTGCGCCTCGCGGTCACCTGCCTGCTGGCCGGCGGCCACCTGCTGATCGAAGACCTCCCGGGCGTCGGCAAGACCACGCTCGCGCACCTGCTGGCCAGGCTGTTCGGTCTGCAGTTCCAGCGGGTTCAGTTCACCAGTGATCTGCTGCCGGCGGATATCACCGGCGCCAGCATCTTCGAACGCGAATCCGGAACCTTCAGCTTTCACCCGGGGCCGGTCTTTACCCAGCTGCTGCTGGCGGACGAGGTGAACCGGGCGACGCCGAAGACGCAGAGCGCGCTGCTCGAGGCGATGGAAGAGCGTCAGGTGACCGTCGACGGCCGCACCCGTCCCCTGCCCGTTCCGTTCTTTGTGGTCGCTACCCAGAACCCGGCCAGCCAGCTCGGCACCTTCGATCTGCCGGAATCCCAGCTCGACCGCTTTCTGATGCGAATCCATCTCGGTTACCCCGGCCCCGAGGCCGAACACGAGCTGCTGCGCGGTCGCGACCGGCGCAGCATGCTGGCCGATATGGAACCCGTGCTAGACACACGGTCCCTGCAGGAGTTGCAGGCCCAGGTGGATGCGGTGTTTGTCTCCGATGCCCTGGTAGCGTACGTCCAGGCGCTGCTGGAGCACACCCGCAGCAGTGGCGAGTACGGCGTCGGTCTGTCGCCACGTGCGGGGCTTGCCCTGTTGCGGGCCGGCCGCGCCTGGGCTCTGCTCGATGGCCGCAAGGCCGTACTGCCGGAAGACATTCAGGCAGTACTGCCACCTGTTGCGACCCACCGTTTGCACATCACCGGTGGCAGCAGTGAAGATCGGACGGCGGCCATGGAACGCCTGCTGACGGCCGTGCCCGTGCCCTGATGAGTGCTGTCCCCTCGTCTGCCCGGCGGTGGGCTAACCGATGGCTGGACCACCGGCTGGGAGTTCCCGATCGCGAGATGCGCCTGAGCTACCGGCGGATTTTCATTCTGCCGAGCCGTGGCGGTCTGCTGTTCGCCCTGATGGTGTTCGCGATCTGGCTTGGCGCCGTCAACTACATCAACAACATGGCCTATCTGCTGGCGTTCCTGCTGACCGGGCTTGGCGGCGTCAGCATGATCCACAGCGTCCGCAACCTGCTCGGCCTCGAGCTCGTTGCAGAAAGTCCGGCGCCGGTTTTTGCCGGTCAGACCCTGCATTTTCCCATCCGGCTGACGAATCCCGCATCGCGAACCCGCTACGGGCTGCAGTTGCGACTGCGCGGCGGTGACAGCGTCGCGACCGATGTCCCGGGAGGAGGCAGCGTGCGTGTATCGCTACCCGTACCCGGGCCCGACCGCGGTGTCCGGCGCATGCCGGTCATGCGATTGCACAGCGTTTTCCCCGGTGGTCTGTTCACCAGCTGGTCCTGGCCCCGATTCCGCCGGGAAGGGCTGGTCTACCCGCGGGCGGAGGACGGCCGGGTGCCGCCGCCGGACGGCAGCGGCGGTGACGGAGAAGGACACAGCGCCAGCACCGGCGAGGAGGATTTCGCCGGCCTGCGCCGTTATCAGGCCGGTGACCCGGTACGGCAACTCGCATGGCGCAGTTGGGCCCGTGGCATGGAACTGCAGACCAAGCAATTCGGCCGGGAAGATCACGGTCAGCTCTGGCTCGACTGGCGGCAGACCCGCGGGCTTGATACCGAACGGCGATTGTCACGACTCTGCCGCTGGATTCTCGATTGCGACGACGCCGGTATGCCGTTCGGGCTGCGCCTGCCGGGAGTCGTTCTGGAACCGTCATCCGGTCCGCAGCATCGGCATGCCTGCCTCGCCGCCCTCGCCCGCCACCCCGGCGGTCCGGCCTGATGTTCGGCCTGCGCCACGCCTCCCGGCACCGGGATGCCGTCACCCAGTTGCTGCCGCATCGCACGCTGGCACTCCTGCTGCTGACCCTGTCCGCCGTGGCCCTGCCCCATGTCCTGCGCCTGCCGTGGTGGATCAGCCTGGGCTTCGTCGTCTGCGCGGCATGGCGTTATCTGGTTGCCGTCCGCGGCCTGCGTCTGCCGACACGGGGACTTCTGTTGCTGACCACCTGCGTGGCCATGGTCGGGATTTTCCTGACCTACGGCACATTGCTCGGACTCGACGCCGGGGTCGCCATTCTGACCGCGATGCTCGGCTTGAAGCTGCTGGAGCTGCGCCGGCGGCGCGACACCAATGTCACGCTCTACCTCGGGTATTTCCTGATCGTCACGCAGCTGCTCTACGTCCAGTCGTTGCCGATGTTCGCCTACATGCTGCTGCTGGTCTGGGCCATGACCACGCTGCTCATCAGTGCCAACCGCCCCGGCGGTGGTCAGGCACCGCTGGAACATGCACGCCTCGCCGGCACCATGCTGCTGCAGGCGATTCCGATCATGCTGGTGGTGTTCCTCCTGTTTCCGCGCCTGCCGGGTCCGCTCTGGAGCATGCCCGACACGGACCGCACCGCCACCAGTGGCCTCAGCGACTCCATGGAGCCAGGCAGCATCAGCGACCTGAGCCTGTCGGACGCGGTGGCGTTCCGTGTCGAATTCGACGACACGCCACCACTACCCCGCGAACGCTACTGGCGCGGCCCCGTGCTTCCCGAGTACGACGGCCGTCAGTGGCAGCAGCCGAAGGAATCGCACCCGGTGCTGCCGGTACTCGAACCGCTGGCCGGCGAAATCCGCTACACGGTGACGCTGGAGCCGCACAACCGGCGCTGGCTGATCGCACTGGACATGCCCTTGCAGATGGATGTCAGCGCACGCGTCAACAGCGAATATCACGTCAGCAGTGATCAGCGGATCAGCAACCGCGTCCGTTACAGCGCAGTCTCCGCGCGCAACTACCGTCTGGGTGCGGAGCTGCACGACGATAGTCTCGACCGCTACCGCGAGCTGCCGGAGGGAAGTCACCCGCGTGCGCAGGCGCTTGCGACTGACTGGCTGCAGCAGGCGGACGGAGCCGAGGACCTGATCCGGATCGCCCTGACCCACTTTCGCGAACAGCCGTTTCACTACACTCTGCAACCGCCGCTGATGCCGGATGATCCGGTCGACGAGTTTCTGTTCGAGCACCGCCGCGGCTTCTGCGAACACTACGCCAGCGCCTTCACCGTTCTGATGCGCGCGGCCGGTGTACCGGCGCGAGTCGTGACCGGTTATCAGGGCGGGGAGATCAATCCCAGCGGCGGTTACATGATCGTGCGCCAGTCGGACGCGCATGCCTGGTCGGAGGTGTTTGTCGAGGGGGATGGCTGGCGCCGGGTGGATCCCACGGGCTGGGTCGCCCCCGAGCGTATCGAGTCCGGACTTGCCGACGCGCTGGAGGACCCCGCCGGGTTGAGCCTGCTCTCCCGCCGCGAGGCCAGTTGGGGGCGCAGCCTGCAACTGCGCTGGGATGCAGTGAATGCCGCCTGGGACCGATGGGTGCTGGCCTATGGCCCCGAACTCCAGGCGCAGCTATTGCAACGGTTCGGGCTGGCCGGGTGGCGTGACGCCCTGCTGCTGATGACCGGTACCGTGATCGTGTTGCTGTTGCTGGTCGCGCTGGTCCTGTTCCTGCCGCGACACCGGAGGGGGCCGGACCCGGCAGCGGACGCCTGGGAGAGATTCTGCCGAAAACTGGCACGGGCAGGACTGCAACGCGCACCGCATGAGGGTCCGAAAGACTATACCGAGAGGGTCGCTGCCCGGCGGCCGGATCTGGCAACAGCCGTTCGGGAGGTGGCGAATCGTTACGTCGCCAGCCGGTATCAGCCACCGGACACCGAATCGGACCACCTGCGTGCCCTCCAGCGGTCGGTCGCCGCATTCCGCGTCGACGGGCGCTGACCCGACGCTATCAGCCGGTCGAGACGCGCTGCTGATCAGCCAGGAAGACATGCCCCTGGCCAAGGCAGTAACGCAGCCAGCGATTGAGAAAGCGGTTCAGCTCCCAGCGCCAGGGCAGACTCTTCGCGTCCGGGCGTTCACCCTGCCAGAGATGGAACCCGTCGGCGGGCGTTTCCGGCATCACTTCGGCGACCCGGGCATCGTGGTAGACCCGGATCATCAGGTCCGGCTCACTCCCCGGACTCGATGTCGGATCGAAGTAATGCGTGAGGCAGACGGCCGTGGTGTAGACCGTGCGCTCCAGCAATCGCAGATGCAGATCCACGCCGTCCCGGCCCAGGGAGCGATTGGTCGTCTCGAGCTGATCGAGTGCCGGCGCCAGACGGCGCATCAGGATGTAATTGCTCTCGTAGAGTTCCATCAGAGTCGCGAACGAACGACTCGGGAGATGCTGCAGCAGTGGGTGGTCACGCAGGGCGATTTTCATGGCAACAGAATATCACAGGGGCGCGCCGCAACAGCGTCCGGACGCGGCAGGGCGGTGCCTGGATGCCTCTCCTTGCTTCAATGCACGCGCCGCTTCAACGAGCGTTCGTGGATGACCGTGGTCGCGATTTCCTCGATCGACACCGTGGTGGAATTCACGAACGGCAGTTTCTCCCGTTTGAACAGGGTCTCGGCGCGCATCACTTCCATCTGACATTGCGCCAGAGACGCATAACGACTGTTCGGACGCCGTTCCTGACGTATCGACTGCAGTCGATCGGCCTCGATGGAGAGCCCGAACAGCTTGTTGCGATGGGCCTGCAGGACCTTGGGCAGCCGGGTCTCCATCAGATCATCCTCGGTCAGTGGATAATTGGCGGCAAACACACCGTATTGCAGTGCGAGATAGAGGCAGACCGGCGTTTTGCCGGTGCGCGAGACCCCCACCAGGATAATGTCGGCATCACTGTAATGGTGTGTGGTCAGCCCGTCGTCGTGGTTCAACGAGAAATTGATGGCGTCGATCCGCACGTCATAGGTCTGTCGGTTGCCCACGCCGTGAGAGCGCCCCACGGCATGGGAGGACAACGTCCCCAGCTCCGCTTCCATCGGCGAAATGAAGGTGTCGAAGAAATCGAAGAACGCGGCGTTACAGTCTTTCAGGACCTGGCGCACGTCGTCCTGGATCACGGTGCTGAAAATGACCGGTCGCGGCCCACCGTTGTTGTTGATGTGGTTGATCTGCTCCACCACCTTGGCGGCACGCTCGACGTTATCGACAAACGGCAGCGTGACCTGCTCGTAATCGAGATCGAACTGGGTCATGAGACTGTGTCCGAGGGTCTCGGCCGTAATGCCGGTCCGGTCGGAAATGAAAAACACCGTGCGCCGCGCGTCGTCCGCCATGCTGCTGCCCTGCCCTTGTCACCGGCGAAAAGCGGCATGCTAGCGGAAAAGCGGGTCGTCATATACGACAGCAGCTCCGGGGAGCAGCGATTTCTTCCCGACTGCCCTGCAGCCTGCCTTGCCTCGGGAAAATACCGCCACCCGCATAAACGGGGAACGGATCGGCTTTTCCACAAGGGGTTACGCTGCGATGCGGCATTTCGTACCATACGGGCGCGCCGACGCCGGATCGGTACGGACGCATCTACACTACCGTGGGCTGCCACCCGACAGGCAGCACAACGCGCAGCTGCGCGGGCAACAGGGGGACAGGACCTTGCAGGATTACGTGATCTGGTTTGATTCGCTGGGCATGGACGATGTCGGTCGGGTCGGGGGCAAGAACGCGTCGCTCGGCGAAATGATCTCCAATCTGGCAAATGCCGGCGTGCAGGTGCCCGGGGGGTTCGCGACCACTGCGGACGCCTATTGGGACTTTCTTGACGAGAGCGGCCTGCGCACGCGTATCGCCGAAGCGCTGGACGGCCTCGACGTGGACGACGTCGAGCAGCTCGCAAAAACCGGCCAAAGCATCCGCCAGATGATCATCGACACCCCGTTTCCGGAGCGACTGGACAGCGAAATCAAGACCGCCTACCAGAAACTCGAGAGCGAGACCACGGGGGAAGCCTCCTTTGCCATCCGCTCGTCGGCCACGGCCGAGGATCTGCCGGATGCCTCATTTGCCGGGCAGCAGGAAACCTTCCTCAACGTGCGCGGGCTGGACAACGTGTTACTGGCGATGAAGCACGTCTTCGCCTCGCTGTTCAATGACCGCGCCATTTCCTACCGTGTTCATCAGGGCTTCGAACACGGCGAGGTTGCGCTGTCCGCCGGCGTTCAGCGCATGGTGCGCTCGGACATAGGCGCCGCCGGGGTGATGTTCACGATGGATACCGAGTCGGGCTTCCCCGACGTGGTTTTCATCACATCGAGCTACGGCCTCGGCGAGACCGTGGTGCAGGGCTCGGTCAACCCGGACGAGTTCTACTGCTACAAGCCGGCCCTGGAAGCCGACCGCCCCGCGGTTCTGCGCCGGGTTCTGGGCAGCAAGGCCATCAAGATGGTCTACAGCGACGAGGCCGGTCACGGCAAATCGGTAAAGACGGTCGATGTTGCGCCCGAGGACAGCCAGCGCTTCAGCCTCGAGAAGGACGAAATCGAGTCACTGGCCCGCCAGGCCCTGATCATCGAGAAACACTACGGCCGTCCGATGGACATCGAATGGGGCAAGGACGGCAACGACGGTCGACTGTATATCCTGCAGGCGCGACCGGAGACCGTGAAGAGCAACGACGGCAGTCAGACCCTGCAGCGTTATCACCTGAAGAATCGTGGTGAGGTAAAGGTGACAGGCCGCGCCATCGGCCAGCGCATCGGCGCGGGTCCTGCCAAGGTGGTCAAGGACATCAGCGAGATGAGCCGCATCCACGCCGGCGACGTGCTGGTTACCGACATGACCGACCCGGACTGGGAGCCGGTAATGAAACGGGCCTCGGCGATTGTCACCAACCGCGGGGGACGCACCTGCCACGCGGCGATCATCGCCCGTGAACTCGGCATCCCGGCCGTGGTCGGCTGCGGCGATGCCACCGATCACATCAAGGACGGCGAAGAAGTCACGGTGTCCTGTGCCGAAGGCGATACCGGCTACATCTTTGATGGCCTGCAGGACTACGAGATTCGCGAAATCAGCCTGCACGACATGCCGGAACTGCCGTTCAAGATCATGATGAACGTGGGCAATCCGGACCGCGCCTTCGATTTCGCGAATCTGCCCAATGCCGGCATCGGTCTGGCCCGACTCGAGTTCATCATCAACCGCATGATCGGCATCCACCCGAAGGCCTTGCTGGAATACGATCAGCAGCCGGACGACCTGCGACGGGTGATCGATACCCAGATCGCCGGCTACAAGGACCCGGTGGAGTTCTACGTCGATCGCCTAGCGGAAGGGATCTCCACGCTATCGGCGGCGTTCTCGCCGAAGCCGGTGATCGTGCGCATGTCGGACTTCAAGTCCAACGAATACGCGAACCTGATCGGCGGCGAGCAGTACGAGCCGGACGAAGAGAACCCGATGCTCGGGTTCCGCGGCGCCTCGCGCTACATCGACGAGAGTTTCCGCCCCTGCTTCGAACTGGAATGCCGTGCCCTGCGCAAGGTGCGCGACGACATGGGCCTGACCAACACCTGGATCATGATCCCGTTCGTGCGCACCGTGGAAGAAGCGCGCAAGGTGGTGGAACTGCTGGAGGAAAACGGCCTCAAACGCGGTGACAACGGTCTGAAGCTGATCATGATGTGCGAGTTGCCGTCGAACGCGCTGCTCGCGGAGCAGTTCCTCGAGTACTTCGACGGCTTCTCCATCGGCTCCAACGACCTGACCCAGCTGACGCTGGGGCTGGATCGGGATTCTGGCACCATTGCCCATCTGTTCGACGAGCGGAACGATGCGGTCAAGGCCCTTCTGCACATGGCGATTCAGGCCTGCCGCAAGGCCGACAAGTACATCGGCATCTGTGGTCAGGGGCCCTCCGACCATCCGGACCTGGCGCGCTGGCTGATGGACGAAGGCATCGGAAGTGTCTCGCTCAACCCGGATTCCGTGGTCGAGACCTGGCTTTACCTGGGCGGCCGCGACGCGGAGGCCTGAATCGCGGCAAGACGGAGGAAACAGCCCCATGGCCACTGTGTACCGGCAGGAAGATTGCGCTTTCGCCACCGACCGGGACGCCTTGATCGAGGGGCTGCGTGAAGCGCTCGACGACGACAACCTGCTGATCGACGACGAGGCAATGCGACCGTACGAATGCGACGGTCTGTCCGCCTATCGGCAGATGCCGCTGGTCGTGGCCCTGCCATCCAGTGTCGAGGAGGTTCAGGCCGTCCTGCGGCTCTGCTCCCGCCTCCATGTGCCCGTCGTCGCCCGCGGGTCAGGAACCAGTCTGTCGGCCGGCTCCCTGCCGCACCCCCAGGGGGTGCTGCTCAGCCTGTCCCGTTTCAACCAGATCCTCTCGGTGGACGATCGTCGCCGTATCGCGAAGGTCCAGCCCGGTGTCCGCAATCTCGCCATCAGCGAGGCCGCGGCACCGTTCGGCCTTTACTATGCGCCGGATCCCTCCTCGCAGATCACCTGTTCCATCGGCGGCAACGTTGCCGAAAACGCCGGCGGCGTGCATTGCCTGAAATACGGGCTGACGGTGCACAACGTGCTGTCGGTGACCATGTTGACCATGGATGGCGATCTGGTGACGCTCGGTGGTGAATCGCTGGACAGCCCCGGCTACGACCTGATGGCGGCCATCACCGGGTCCGAAGGCATGCTCGGCGTGATCGTCGATGTCACGGTCAAGCTCCTGCCCCAGCCGCCGGCCAAGGAAGTCCTGCTGGCGGGCTTTGCCGACGTCGAAACCGCCGGCAATGCGGTCGCCGGCATCATCGCGGCCGGCATCATTCCGGGTGGTCTTGAGATGATGGACAACCCGGCCATCCGTGCAGCCGAGGATTTCGTGCATGCCGGCTACCCGGTGGATGCCGCGGCCATCCTGATCTGCGAACTCGACGGCAATCCGGACGAGCTGCGCGACCAGCTGGAGAAGCTGTGCACCCTGCTCGAGGAACTGGGGTCCAACGATATCCGGGTGGCGCAGACTCCGGCCGAGCAGGCCAGCTTCTGGGCCGGACGAAAAGCGGCCTTTCCGGCGGTCGGTCGCATCTCTCCCGATTACTACTGCATTGACGGCACGATCCCGCGCAAGCGGTTGGCGGAGGTCCTGCGACGCATGCAGGAGCTGAGTGACCAGTACGGACAGCGGGTCGTGAACGTGTTTCATGCCGGTGACGGCAATCTGCATCCGCTGGTGCTGTACGACGGTAACGTGCCGGGTGAATTCGAGCGCACCGAGGAACTGGGCGGGAAGATCCTCGAGCTGTGCGTTGAGGTGGGTGGTACGGTCACCGGCGAGCACGGCGTCGGCATGGAAAAGATCAACCAGATGTGTGTGCAGTTCCCGCCCGCGGAAATCGAGCAATTCCACGCTCTCAAGGCGGCCTTTGACCGGCATGGGCTGCTGAATCCGGGCAAGGCCATCCCCACGCTCAGCCGCTGTGCCGAGTTCGGCGCGATGCATGTCCATCACGGCCAGTTGCCGCATCCCGACATCCCCCGTTTCTAGGACGCTCATGACCGCAAGCGACATCAGCCAGGAACTGGCGGCACGGGTCGGCGACGCCGCCAATGCCGGCACGCCGCTCACGATTCGTGGCGCCGGCAGCAAGCTGTTCTATGGCCGCCGGGCGGACGGCGAGACTCTGGACCTTGCGCCTCACGCCGGCATCGTCAATTACGAGCCTACCGAACTGGTACTGACGGCGCGTGCCGGTACGCCCCTGGCGGATCTGGACCAGGCTCTCGCCGCCGAGGGCCAGCGCATGCCGTTCGATCCGCCCCGCTTCCAGGGCGCCGGCACCCTCGGCGGCGCCATTGCCACCGGACTCTCCGGGCCGGGCCGGCCCTGGTCCGGTGCGGCGCGGGATCTGGTTCTGGGTATGCGCCTGATCAACGGCCGCGGCGAACACATGCGCTTCGGCGGTGAGGTGATGAAAAACGTGGCCGGCTACGATGTCAGTCGTCTGATGGCCGGCGCGCTGGGAACTCTGGGAGTGCTTACCGAGATCTCGATGAAGGTCCTGCCGCGACCCGACGAGGAAATCTGCCTGAGTCTGGACATCACGCCGACGGAGGGCTTCCAGCAGACGGATCAGTGGTTCCGCGGGGGGATGCCGATCACCGGCTCCGCACATGATGGCGAACGCCTGTTCCTGCGCCTGTCCGGCACCGCCAGCTCTCTCAAGGCGGCAGAACAGGCCATCGGCGGCGAACGGCTGGCCGATGTCGCCGGCTGGTGGGACGCGCTGCGCGACCACGAGCATGACTTCTTCGCGCAGGGTGACCAGCCGCTCTGGCGGATTTCGCTGCCGCCACTGACCGATGCCAGCCGCATCGACGGTCCCCGCTTTTACGACTGGAACGGCCAGCAACTCTGGCTGCGCGGCAACCGCGACACGTCCACACTGCAACAGATTGCCGGGGAACTCGGCGGGCATGCGATGTGTTTCCGCGGCGGCGACCGCAGCGCTGACGTATTCCAGCCACCGGCATCGCCGGTGCTGGAACTCCATCGACGCCTGAAACAGGCTTTCGATCCTGCCGGAGTCCTGAACCCCGGCCGCCTTTATGCTGACCTCTAGGACACGCCATGCAGACCTGGCTTCGTGACGACATCAAGCAGACCGCTCAGGGACAGGAGGCGGACCGCATTCTGCGCAGCTGCACTCACTGCGGTTTCTGCCTGGCGACCTGCCCCACCTATCAACTGCTCGGCGACGAGCGCGACAGCCCGCGCGGCCGGATCTACCTGATCAAACAGGTGCTGGAAGGCAGCGAACCGACCGCACAGACACAACGGCATCTGGATCGATGCCTGACCTGCCGTGCCTGCGAGACCACCTGCCCCTCCGGCGTCGAATACGGCCGACTGGCGGATATCGGCCGCGAAATGGTTGAACAGCAGGTGCCGCGTGATCGTGCCTCGGGATTCAAGCGCGAGGCGCTGCGGCAACTGCTGCCACGCCGCCGACTCTTCTCCCTGCTGCTGCGCACCGGGCAGTTGGTGCGAAAGCTGGTGCCTGGCAGCCTGCAGGAGAAGATACCCGTTTACCGTCAGGCGCCGGACTGGCCGGTCGCGTCCGGCCATGCACGGCGTGTGCTGATGCTGGAGGGCTGCGTCCAGCCGGCCATGGATCCCGTAATCAACCCCCAGACGGCAAGACTGCTGGATACGCTCGGAATCGCTGTCGTGCGCACGCCGGCGAGCGGCTGTTGCGGCGCGATCGACCAGCATCTCGGACATCCCCGGACCGCGCGCCAGCGCATGCGCCGTAATATCGACGCCTGGTGGCCGGAAATCGAGGCCGGTGCCGAGGCTATCGTGGTCAATGCCAGCGGCTGCGGCGTGCAGGTCAAGGACTACGGGCATTTGCTCGCAGACGATCCCGACTATGCAGACAAGGCCCGACGCGTGACCGAACTGTGCCGGGATCCGGGGGAATTGCTGCAACAGGAGCAGGACCGACTCGAGCCGGCCGCCGACGCACCCCGCGCGATCGCCTTCCAGTCACCCTGCACGCTACAGCACGGACAGAAGCTGCCCGGCCGGGTCGAAGCGTTGTTGACGGCGATTGGTTTCAGCCTGACCCCGGTGACGGATCCCCACCTGTGCTGCGGCTCCGCCGGCACCTACTCGGTACTGCAGCCGGAGCTGTCGAAACGCTTGCGCAGCAACAAGCTCGCGAATCTGCAGGCCGGCGAACCGGCGCTGATCGCAACCGCGAATATCGGTTGTCTCACGCATCTCGGTGCCGCCGCCGATGTCCCGGTCCGCCACTGGATTGAACTGGTCCGGGCCAAGGAGGCAACCGCATGAACACGAGCGCCGAGACCCCTCTGATCATGGAAACCGATGATCTGGCCGGTGTACTGGCCATGCCGGACCTTTGTCTCGTGGACCTGTCGGATGCCGAGCACTATCTGGCCGGCCATATTCCCGGCGCCGTGCATCTGTCCTTTTCCCGCCTGCTACGCGCCAGGCCACCGATCATGGGCCTGTTACCCGACGCGGAATCGCTGTCGGAGACGCTGTCGGCCATCGGTCTGCAGCGGCGGGATCATGTTGTCGCCTACGACAATACCGGCGGCGGTCGTGCCAGCCGCCTGCTCTGGACTCTTGACGTGATCGGCCACCCGCGCTTTTCCTTGCTGAACGGTGGCATCGCGGCGTGGCGGGCCGAAGGGCGGCCGCTCGAGGGCGGCGAGGTTGAGCCGACGGCCTCGGACTATGCGGTCGCTATCCCGGCATGCCCGGATGCCCGCGCGGACAAGGCCTTTCTGCTGGAGCATCTGGGACGACCGCAGTTGCGGGTCCTGGATGCCCGGTCGACGGGAGAGTACCTCGGCGATGACGTGCGTTCAGCTCGCGGCGGCCATATCCCGGGCGCTCGTCATCTGGAGTGGACGGAGTTGCTTGACCCGGATAATCACGGCCGGCTCAGGGACTCCGACACGCTGAAGGCAATGCTGCTGGAGCGCGATGTCAGGCCTGAGCACGAAATCGTGACCCACTGTCAGACCCATCATCGCTCGGCTTTGAACTGGCTGGTCCTGCGCGCCCTCGGTTATCCTCGGGTCCGCGGTTACGACGGCTCCTGGTCGGAATGGGGAAACGATCCCGACACGCCAATCACCGGTGACCGCTGATCTCAGTTGCCCGGGATCATCTCGTCGGGCACTTTCAGAAAGCGCTCGCGGAAGAAGCGAAGCTCCCGAATCGAATCCCTGATATCTTCCATGGCCAGATGGCTGGACTGCTTCTTGAACTCCCGCGCCATGTCCGGCACCCAGCGATTGGCCAGTTCCTTCAACGTACTGACGTCCACATGCCGGTAATGGAAGTAGCGCTCGAGTTCCGGCATAAGGCGATGCAGGAAGCGCCGATCCTGACAGATGCTGTTGCCGCACATCGGTGACTTGCCCGCCGGCACCCACTGTTGCAGGAAGGCCAGGGTCTCCCGTTCCGCACGTTTGTAGTCATAATCGCTGCGGCGGATGCGATCCACGAGGCCGGATCGCGTATGGTGCGTCGTGTTCCACTCGTCCATGCCGTTCAGGGCATGATCCGACTGGTGGATCGCAATCGTCGGACCTTCCGCGAGAATATTCAGTCGGTTATCGGTGATCACTGTCGCGATTTCGATGATCTCGTCCCGGTCGGTGTCGAGGCCGGTCATTTCCAGATCGATCCAGATCAGGTTAGCGTCACTGACTTCCGGCATGGGCAGAATACCTTTTATGGTGGCACCAGACTGCCGGGAACCCGGCATGGGTCTCAAGTGTAACAGAGCGGGGATTACAGCCTGATGCGAAACGGCCGCGTACTGGTCAGTCATGGCGCCACGGCCGTGGTGCAGGAAGACAACGAGGCGCAACTGATCCGTTGCCTGGCCCGTCGTCGGACCGGTCGCGCGGTCTGTGGCGACCTGGTCCGTTTCAGCCTGCCACAGCCGTCGGAAGGCGTGATCGAGGAGATCCTGCCCCGCCGCAACACACTCAGTCGGACCAATTACCGCGGTCAGGCTCGACCGCTGGCAGCCAACATCGACAGCCTGATGATCGTGCTGGCGCCTGAACCGACTCCGGATGCGGAGTTGATCGACCGCTACCTGGTGCTTGCGCACAGTCTGGCGCTGGATCCGGTGCTGCTGCTGAACAAGATAGACCTGCTGGACGATGCAGCGGCGGCCGCCGCGGCGCTGCTCGGGGATTGGCAGAACCTCGGCATTCCGGTACATCCCCTGAGCGCCCAGGATGGCGCCGGACTGGCAGCCCTGCAGCAGCGTTTGCGCGGCCAGACCGCGATACTGCTCGGGCAGTCGGGGGTCGGCAAGTCGTCGTTGATCAACGCCCTGATTCCCGACTTGCCGGCACGAACCCAGGCATTATCGGAAACCTCCGGCCAGGGGCGGCATACCACCACCGAGACGACGTTGTATCCACTGGCTACCGGTGGCGCGATGATGGACTCACCCGGGATTCGCATCCTGCGCCTCGCGCATCTGACACCGGACGATCTGGAAGCAGGCTTCAGCGAATTCGAGCCTTTCATCCCGGAATGCCGCTTCCGCAACTGCCGGCATCTGGACGAGACCGGCTGCGCGGTCGCGGCAGCTGTCGAGTCCGGCCAGATCAGCCCGCGTCGGCTGGCGAGCTATCGCGCCCTGCTGCGGGAACGTGACGCCCTTCAGCCGTAGTCACGACGTCCGGCAAAGGCATGCGACAAGGTGCCACTGTCGACAAACTCGAGATCTCCACCGACCGGGACTCCGTGGGCGATGCGGCTACAGCGAACGCCGAACTCACGTCCCATCTCGGCAACGTAATGGGAGGTTGCCTCGCCTTCCACCGTAGGGCTCATGGCGAGAATCACCTCGCGCACGACACCATCACGAAACCGTTGCTCCAGCCGGTCCAGTCCCAGCGCGTCCGGGCCAATGCCATCCAGAGGCGACAGACGTCCCATCAGCACGAAGTACAGGCCACGGTAGTCGGTCGCCTGCTCCAGGGCAAAGACATCCGCCGGATTCTCCACCAGACAGAGCACGCTGGAATCCCGCCCGGATTGAAGGCACAACCCGCAAACCGCCTCTTCGGTCGGCAGGCGGCACTGCTCGCACTGCCCGACCTGCTCCATCGCCTGCTGCAGCAGACCGGCCAGACGGTTGCCCCCGGAACGATCCCTCTGCAGCAGATGGAATGCCATGCGCTGGGCACTGCGGGGCCCAACCCCGGGCAGGCATCGCAGCGACTCGATCAGTTCGCGGATCAGCGGAGAGAATGCCACCGTGATCTAGAACGGCAGCTTCATGCCCGGCGGCAGGCCCATGCCGGCAGTCATCTTCGACATGCGTTCCTGACTGGTCTCCTGCACCTTGCGCACGGCATCGTTGATCGCCGCCGCCACCAGATCCGCAATCATGTCCTTGTCGTCCTCGAACAGCGAATCGTCGATCTCGACCCGACGCACCTCATGCTTGCCATTCATGATCACCGAGACAAGCCCGCCGCCGGCCTGACCCGTGATCTCGATATTGGCCAGCTCTTCCTGCGCCTTCTGCATATCGGCCTGCATCTTCTGGGCCTGCTTCATCAGGTTACCCAAGCCACCACCACGCATTGTGTGCCTCCGTTACTAGTAAACTTGACGAGATTCGGACAGCGCGCCGAGCCACAATTATCCGCGAGGCTGCACCGAATCGGGAATGATTTCGGCATCGAAAGTCTCTCTCAGTGCCGAGACCGTGGGATCGCCGGAGATGGACTGCTCCGCCGCCTGCTGCTTTTCCTGTCGTGCTGCATCAGCCATGACCGCCGGTGTCTGTTCGGCCAGCGCATCGACCATGTCGATGCGCAGCTTCATCGGCCGTCCGAACCAGTCGGAAAGGGCCTCGCGAATCCGGGCTTCCAGCGGGCTGTTGCGCAAATGCTGATGCGCCTTGTCCAGATTCAGGATCACCAGGTCACCGTCCTGACGACCCCAGCTACATTGCATGGCCAGTGCCTGGGACATACCGGACAGGGCCAACTGCGTCAGCATGTCGGGCCAGGCGGGCACCGCACCACCACCGTCCACGCCGGCTGCCGCGCTCGGCTCCGGGGCCTCCGGAGATTCCGTAGCCGGAGGCGGCGGCCTGTCTACCGGCGCAGGCTCCCCGGTGGCCTGCGCTGGTGGCGTCGCAATGGGGGGAGCCGCATCGGACCTGTTCGCAGCAGGCCGGATCGGTGCAGGCCTGCTTGCCGGCGTCGACTGGGGGTTCGGGGCCGCTTCGCCGTCGCCGGACACGGGCCGGAAGGCCAGCATGCGCAGCAGGACCATATCGAATCCGAGTCGCGGATCCGGTGCCAGCGACAGGTCTCGACGCCCGGTCAGTGCGATCTGATAAAAAAGCTGAACATCTTCCGGCGACAGCGTCCCGGCCAGTGTCGTAATCCGCTCGTGTTCGGGATGCGTCCGATCGGCGGCATCCGGCAGCGTCTGCTCAATGGCGAGTCCGTGCAGCGTCTCCAGCATGGCAGCGAGAACATCGGCAAAGTCCGGAGCCTGCTGCGCCAGGTTGTCCGCCGCCTGCATCAGCGCGCTGCCGTCGCCGGCAGCCAGAGCCTCCAGCAGTTCGAGAACCCAACTGCTGTCGATGGTCCCGAGCATGCTCGCGACTTCGTCGTCACGCAATGCGCCGGAACCGAACGCCAGGGCCTGATCGGTCAGGCTCAGGGCGTCGCGCATGGAACCGTCCGCCGCCCGCGCCAGACGCTGTAGCGCCCGCTCGTCGGCGTCCACCTGCTCCTGATCGAGCACCTGTCGCAGATACCCGGCAATCGAATCCGGCGGCAGCCGTTTGAGATTGAACTGCAGGCAGCGCGACAGCACGGTGACGGGGATCTTGTGCGGGTCGGTTGTCGCCAGCAGGAACACCACGTGCGGAGGCGGCTCTTCGAGTGTCTTCAAGAGCGCATTGAAACTGTGCCCGGACAGCATGTGGACTTCATCGATCAGGTAGATCTTGTAGCGGCCCCGCGTGGGCGCGTACTGGACGTTGTCCAGCAGTTCACGGGTATCCTCGACCTTGGTACGGGAGGCCGCATCCACCTCGATCAGATCGACAAAGCGGCCTTCTTCGATCTCGCGGCAGGCGCCGCATTCGCCGCAGGGCGCGCTGACAACACCCTGTTCGCAGTTCAGACAACGCGCCAGGATGCGTGCCAGCGTGGTCTTGCCGACACCCCGGGTACCGGTGAAGAGATAGGCGTGATGCAGCCGGGACTGGGCCATGCCGTTGGCAAGCGCCTGCAGCACATGCGCCTGCCCGACCAGCTCGGCAAAGGTACGCGGCCGGTATTTGCGGGCAAGAACCTGATGACTCATGGGCTGGATATGACGTCGTGAAGCGGTGGAATCCGGAACCCGGAGTGTAACACTGGAACGCGGCCCGGGACGGGCCAGGCGGATAATGGAGGCGACGACCACCAGCCACACCCCGGCGCCCGAGTCTGCTGCTACGGCTGCTCCCTTCCGGGTCTGACCGGGTTCACAACATATCGTCGCGAGGGGACCGGCGCCGCCGCCATTGAGGCCGGGCGCACGCCCGCTTGCCGGTTCGATGATCTGATCCGACAAGTGCGGCGAAGTCTAGCAGCTTGCCGGGCGGCGTCCAATGCGTCGTGGCTCCGCGCTCGCACGCCTTTCTCCGCGTGGGTGTCAACCTCACCCTGGGGTGCCCGGCCGGGTGAGGCATTCCCTCTCCGGGAACGCCGTGAACCCATCCATGGGGGCTTGACGGTCGCATCCCCGCGGCCGACATCCCTCCGAGGGAATGCCTTACCCCGGCACGAACTGCCGTACCGGATTCGGGCCGGTGCCGGAGCCACGTCACCCTGATGCGCCACACGCATCGAGCCGAGCGGACGGATGTCGGCGGAGGAATGTCGATCGCATGGGCGCGATCGTGAAGGGATGCCCTTCCTACGGCTTCCCGGCACTTCGCCTGGGAATCGAGCGCCTTGGTGATTCTGCGGGAGGCTTCGCCCAACTCGCCGCGGCAACTGGTTGGGTCGGGATTGCCGCAGTCGC